>JAYZDB010000110.1:0-7189 GCA_036338025.1 Planctomycetota bacterium | reverse complement strand
CCTGGCTGATCGAACGCACTGAACAAGGCAAACGATTTCCGACTAGCCCAATCGGCCTCTACTTTGCGAGACTGTGGTACTCGGAGCGGCTCTACCCGCTGGTCTTCACCGTAGCGGCCCTGTCCCGGGCGCAAGCATGCGCGCGCGTCGACCCATGTCTGGAACAGAACTGATCTACCTGGATTACAACGCCACCACACCCCTCGATCCTCGGGTGCTGGAAGCGATGGAGCCCTACTTCTGTCGCGAATTCGGCAACGCCGCCAGCCGCCACCACGCTCTCGGCACAAACGCCGCCGACGCGGTAGACCGGGCCCGCGAGCAGGTAGCCACCGTGCTAGGCTCTGATCCACGCGAGATCGTGTGGACCAGCGGCGCCACGGAGTCCATCAACCTGGCCCTGAAGGGACTGGTCGAGTCTCCCGTCTACGCCCACAAGCGCCACATCATCACCGTGCGGACGGAACACCGCGCAGTCCTGGACACCTGCCGCTACCTCGAAGAATCCGGTTGTCAGGTTACCTACCTGAGCGTCGACGACGCCGGACGAGTTGACCTCGGGGAACTCGCAGCCTCGATCCGACCCGACACTCTCGTGGTCAGCGCGATGCACGCCAACAACGAGACTGGCGTATTGCATCCCCTGCGGGAGATCGGCGCACTGTGCCGAGAACACGACGTGCTGTTTCACACCGATGCCACGCAGTCGTTCGGCAAGGAGCCCATCGATGTCGAAGCCGACCATGTCGATCTGCTCAGCTTCTCGGGACACAAATTTCATGGCCCGAAAGGCGTCGGGGGCTTGTTCGTACGCCGCCGCAAGCCGCGAGTACGTTGCGGTGCGCTCATCCACGGCGGCGGTCACGAGGACGGTCGACGCTCGGGGACCCTCAACGTACCGGGCATTGTGGGACTCGGACATGCTGCGATGCTGTGCCAGGCGGAGCGTGAATCAGAACAACCGCGTATCCGAACACTCCGCGATGAGCTCGAAACCCGGCTGCTCAACATCTCCCCATCAGGCCAGGTCATCGGCCGCCAGGCTCCGAGGTTGGCTGGAACCACGAATGTCAGCTTCCGGGATATCGATGCCGAGGAGTTGATCAGCGGGCTCCCCGGGGTCGCGATCTCGACCGCTTCGGCCTGCACCAGCGCATCGATGCAACCGAGCTACGTGCTGGGTGCACTCGGCCTCGACAGCGAGTCGATTCGCGGCAGTCTGCGACTTTCGCTGGGACGGTTTACAACCAAGGCGGAAATCGAGGCGGCTGCCGAGCGAATCGCGGCTGGATGTGCTGTCCTGCAAGGCGAATGATCTGGCTTCATGGATCAAGGCTTGCCCGAGTCGGCAATGCACGCCATCGTTGCCCAACCCAGCTGTAAGCAGGCAAACCATGCACAACCCAGCCCCCCGATTCGCCGTACTCTCGACACTCGTCGCTGTCCTCTTCGCCCTCCCCACACCATCCCAGGGCAAGACCGTGAAAGTCTTCATCCTCGCCGGTCAATCCAACATGGAAGGCAAGGCCAGGAATCAGTTGATGGACCATCAGGCCACCGACAAGAAGACCAGTCACCTGTTCAAGCACCTCCGCAAAGACGGCAAGTGGGTGGTCCGGGATGACGTGTTCATCAAGTTTCTAAAGCGCAAAGGTGGCCTGACCCTGGGTTACGGATCGAACGGATGCACTGGCGCAGAACTCGAATTCGGCCACGCCATGGGTGAACACTTCAAGGAGCCGGTCATCCTGATCAAGACCTGCTGGGGCGGACACTCGCTGGTCAAGTTGTTCCGCTCTCCGTCAGCTGGGTTGCCGAGTGACGAGGTTCTCAAGAAGGAGCTAGCCCAGGCCCAGGAACGCACCAAGAAGAACAACGAGAAGCACAAGAAGAACGACCCCCTACCCACCATGGACACCATCAAGGAGCCGTACGGAAGTTCGTACCGCAACATGATGAAAGAAGTGCAGGACGTGTTCTCGAACTACAAAACCATGTTCCCGCCACTAAAGGGCAAGAAGCTGGAGCTCACCGGATTCGTCTGG
Source organism: Planctomycetota bacterium (assembly GCA_036338025.1). Taxonomy (GTDB): domain Bacteria; phylum Planctomycetota; class UBA1135; order UBA1135; family UBA2386; genus JAYZDB01. The sequence goes on along the minus strand of JAYZDB010000110.1, from coordinate 5,144 downwards.
TTCCAAGGCTGGAACGACATGTACAACGGTGCTGACAAAGAGTACGAATCCAACATGAAGCACTTCATCGCCGACGTGCGAAAAGACCTCAAGGTTCCCAAACTGCCATTCGTGATCGGCGTGATGGGCCAGAATGGATCGAAACCGGCAAAGGGTGCGATGCTCACGGTCCAGCAAGCGCAGCTCGCCATGAACGACGAGCCAGCCTTGAAGGGCAGCGTCAAAGCCATCCGCACCGACATCCTGGCGGACAAGGCCGCGGAGGCGCTCTACCCGACCTGGAAAAAGAACTTCGAGCAGTGGAAACTCATTGGCTCCGACCGCCCGTACCACTACCTCGGCAGCGCAATCTGGTTCGGTCGGATCGGCCAGGGCTTCGGCAAAGCGATGATCGAGTTGATGGAGAAGTAGCAGGCCAGAGCCGAATTACTCCGGCATCAGCCCCAACACGCGACGGGCGGTGTCTGCCGGCACCGGCGCGAAACTGTGCGGTTCGAGGCTGCAACTGCCGCGCCCCTTGCTGATCGACCGAAGGTCACCAGCGAAGCCAAAGGACTCCGCCAACGGCAACAGGCCCTCAATCGAACGTACTTCTTCATGGTGGGCCACCGCACCGATTTCCGCGCGGCGGGTATTGAGTTCGTCGAGTGCGGCACCGAAATGCTCGTCCGCAACTGTCACAACAAAGCGCATCACCGGCTCCAGCAGTCTAGGACGCGCGGCCTCGAAGGCCTTGCTGACAGCTTCAAGCGAAGCCTGAGCAAACCCGACGTCACTAGCCTCACCGGGCCGGGTCGCCCCATCGAGCACCCGAACCCGAGCATAGATCACCGGATAGCTTCCAAGCGGCCCCGCACTTGCACCGGCCAGGGCACCATCGTGCACTGCCGTGCGGAACTCGCGTGGGATCGCCTCAGTGCTTGCAAGCACATCGACCCGAGGACCATCCACACAGGCCTGATCCGGCACCAACTCAACGCGGACCTTGGCGTAGTGATCCCGCCCACCAATCTGTCGCTGCATGACCACCTCGGCCTCGGCACTACGAGTCGCCGTCTCGCGGTAACCAACCCTCGGCTGTCCGATCCGGATATCAACCTTGAAGTCCCTGCGCAATCGACTGGCCAGGACCTCAAGGTGCAACTCACCCATTCCTTGGATGACCGTCGCACCCGAATCTTCGTCGGTGTCGACGACAAAAGTTGGATCCTCGCGACTGAGCGCCGCTAATGCATCGGCGAGCTTGTCGCGATGCGCGCTGCTCTTCGGTTCTATGGTCTGAGTGATGACGGTTTGCGGAAAAGTCGGTGGTTCGAGTCGGACTGGATTGGATTTTTCGCAGATCGTGTCGCCGGTAGCGGTGAAACGGAGTCCCGCAATCCCAACGATCTGGCCAGCTCGCGCGCACTCCAACTCCTCGCGCCGGTCCGCGTGCATCTCGAAGATCCGTCCCGCCCGCTCCGGCTTGCCAACACGCGAATTGAAGAACTGACCGCCACGCTCAAGGGTTCCCGAATACAAACGGAGGAAGGTCAGATCCCCGTGCCGGTCATGGGCGGTCTTGAAGGCCAACCCCAGTAAGGCCTCCTCGGATGAACGCAAACGTGTCGCCGTGCCACCGGCCTCTGCTACCAGGTCCGCCTCAATCGGAGGGAGATCCTGCGGCGCCGGCAGCCACCGGACGACCCCATCGAGCAACGGCTGAATACCAATATTCTTGAGCGCCGACCCGCAAAGTACCGGGACCACCGCACCCGTGATGGTCACCGCGCGCAGTGGCGCATCAAAGTCTGCCGGAGTCAATTCCTCGCCCGCGAGAAACTTCTGCATCAGCGGTTCCGCTACCTCGTCCGGCGCGAGGCTGGTAAGCACATCGACAAGTTTCTCACGGGCCTCGTCCACTCGATCGCGATGCTCGGCCGGAACCTCCGTCACCTCGATCTCCGATCCGGTCTCACCATGGAACCGCAAGCCAGTCCGCGCAATCACATCCAAGACACCTTCAAAACCTGACTCCTCTCCCCAGGGGATCGTCACCGGCACGGGCCTGCAGGCCAACCTCTCGGCCACCGACAGGACGGCGGCATCAAAGTCAGCTCCGACCGCATCGAGTTTGTTGATGAATGCCAGGCGCGGCACACCGTACCGGTCGGCCTGACGCCAGACAGTTTCGCTCTGCGCTTCGACCCCGTGCTTGCCGTCGAACACGCCGATCGCCCCGTCGAGTACCCGCAAGCTCCGTTCGACCTCAGCGGTGAAATCCACGTGACCTGGTGTGTCGAGGATGGTGATGGAGCAGTCGTGCCAGTCGCAGGTCGTCGCAGCGGTGGTGATCGTGATCCCACGTTCACGTTCGTCTGTCATCCAATCCATGGTGGCAGCCCCGTCATGCACCTCACCCGCGCTCCGAATTCGCCCGCTGTAGAGCAGCATGCGCTCGGTCACCGTCGTCTTGCCAGCATCTATGTGAGCGATGATCCCTATGTTTCGCTGTTCCGGGACCGGCTTGTTCGGTTTCGACATCTCCCTGGCCTCGCTCAGCGCCCGACTGGGTTCTCGATACGATACAGGTGCGTCTTGGTACGCAGAAGAAACGCATCCCCTACTACTGCTGGCGACGCCATGAAGCCACTCGCCAACTTGTTGGTTGCGAGAATCTTGCCCTTGCTGTCGGGGTCGATCACCGTCGCGCGACCTTCTCGGTCGAAGAAGTAGATCCGCCCTCCAGCAAACACTGGCGAAGCCGAGTGTTCATTGCCGATGCGTTTCTTCCAGATCAACTGCCCCTTGACAGGATCCAGACAAGTGACGATTCCGCCATCGCTCACCATGTAATAGCGACCATCCACGAGCAAACCAGACGACATGCGCGGCACACTACGGCGGTATTTCCAGACCACGTTGTCTTCCGTGACATCACCCTTGCCGGCCGCCTGAACAGCATAAATCTGTGTGCGCATGAAACCGGTGTTAAGGAATAGCACCCCTTCTGAGAACAAAGGGCGCGCCGACATCGAGAATCCGGGGTGGCGAACTCGCCACACCTCGCGGCCCGTAACCGGTTCGTAGCCAACGGTCGCTTCAGCCCCAGAACTGATAATACGCGGCTCTCCATCGACCTCGATGACAAGCGGCGTGCTAAACGCCTTGCGAAGATCTCTCGGGAACTTTTTGAGATCGACCGATCGGTTGGTCCGCCAGCGCGTCTCGCCGGTGGCTTTGTCCAAGGCGATGACGTACTGCACATCCGCACCATCCACGTTGAAGACCAACAGATCCTCGTAGAGGATCGGGGTCGAGCCAGGCCCTTCCATATGGTCGCAGCGCAGGTCCGTGCGTTTCCAGACCTCCTCAGCAGTCTCCGCATCCAGACAAAAGGTGCCATAGGTCCCGAAGTGCAGATAGACGTGTTTGTCATCGAGGACTGGCGAAGGCGAAGCGTAGCTGTTGAGCCTGTTGACCTTCGCGGGTTTCTCAACCTCGAGCAGGGCGCGGTCGACCAACACAGCTCCAGTCTTGACATCGATCGCATGCACCGACATCTCGTGCCCATCCGGCCGTGCAGAGGTCAACCAGGCGCGGCCGTGACCAATGACTGGGGTCGACCAACCGCGACCCCGAATCCGCACCTTGAAGGTGACGTTCTTGCTTTCCGACCAGCGCAGTGGCACCGATGCAGTGGCAGCGTGCCCGTCCGCGCTCGGTCCACGATAGTCAGCCCAATCCAAGACCCCCGTGCCTTGCTGGCATGCACAGGTGCCAGCGAGGGCGAGAATTCCAGCCATCAGGTGGGTGAAGATCGAGCCGCTTGCCATCCTCGCATCATAGGCACAATCTATCCCAACGGCTAACGATCCAGCAGGCGCACACCTTGCGAGCGCCGACCAGGTCCGTGATGGCACAGACCCGTGAACCCCGATACCTGTTCACGGAATATCGGACGAACCCGAACAACCATGCCGGGCTCCAGTGCTACTTTGGGATCACATGGTCGCAGACCGCTGGACGTTTCCCTGGCAAGATACTCTCGATGTACTGTCGGAACAGCAGTCTGAGCACCCATTGGTACTCGACGAGCGGCGCCGTTCTTTCCAGGCCCCAGGGATTTGCATCACACCGCCACTGATCTTCCCGATTCATCCCGAGGTCGACCACCTATCCGACTACCTCGCTTGCCTCCCATCAACACCGACACGCCACTTCGTGATTCTTCTACAAGCTGGCGCTGCTGCGCTCGGCGTCTTTGAGCGTGGTGAGAAAGTCATCACCAAGAGTGACAAGAAGTACGTGGTTCGTGGACGTGGACACGCACAACCGACCCATCTAGCCAGCAAAGGCAAGTCCCGCTACGGCTCCAGGCTCCGCTTGCAGAATGCCCGCCTGCTGCTCGACGGGGTCACCACGCGCCTTCGAGACTGGGTCGACGAGTACGGACCACCCGCCGAGATTTTCTACAGCGCGACCGTCCGCTTATGGACCGCCCTGCTCACGCACACCGATTCCCCGGCGTTCTCCGACAATGGTCGGGTAACCAAGATCCCGCACGATCTACCAATCCCGACAACGGACGTGCTGCTGCGCACCTACCGCAAGATGAGCTTTGGGCGAGTGGATTTCCCGCAGCCTAGTTGATCGTAATGACCCGGCTCGGTGGTGACACGCTGACCCAGGGAGCGAAGTTCGGCGGCTTGAACGTCACGAAGCCTGCATACAGCTTGAGTCCGGAGTTTCTGAGGATCGTGCTGTTAGGAATGATCAATCCTCCATACGCCTCACCATTGGACCCGATCAGCCCCACGCGGTTGATCAACAAGGCCGCGCAATCAGCCAGGAAGCAATTGAAGATCGGATCTGCGTCGAGGGGCAGTCGACCCCAGGGGCTATTCCAACCATTGGCGATTCCGCCCGACACGAGAGCATAGTAGCCATTCCCGCCCTCGCCGGGGGCACGGAACCTGAAGGACACCACCCCACCCGGCGTCGGGTTTCCGGTCCAGGTCGTACTGACCTGGGGTTCGACGCACGCGCGGATGATCCAACTCCCCCGGATGTAAACGGGACAGAGCCGGATAGGCCCGACCGACCACACTGCCGGATCCACCGTGCCAAACTGGGTCGGCGCATCGAGGATATTGATGCCAGTC
>JAYZDB010000109.1:0-9127 GCA_036338025.1 Planctomycetota bacterium | reverse complement strand
GGAGAATCCCGTCCCTCTCTCAGGGAGCGCAGCAAGTCACTGACTTCAACCACCGGCCGCTACCTCCCGCTACTTCTTGACTGGTGCACCCGGGATGGCGCGGATGTTGGACTGGTAGAGCGCCGGCATTACCTGGCGCATGACGTTCTGCAACGCCATGCCTGCCAACACCACACCTTGCTCTGGTCGCCCACGACCCAGATCTGTCAGAACGAGGTCCTGAAACACCTTGTCCAACAGGATCTCCCGCTTGCCATTCGCGTCGAGAGGACTCATCACCCGGAGTCGCAAGGCAACGTAGGCGCCACTGCGCCGCTTGGCTAAGTGCTCGCCACCCAGCATCGCTTCGCGGTATCGATACAGCGCATGCAAGGTTGGCTCGACCACGATGTCCCGCCTACCGGGTACTCCCGCCGAACCACTGGAGATGCCATTGTAGATCTCACTACGATCGATCTCATCGAGCAAGACATCCTCGAGCATCACCGGGATGGGCCGTTCCCAGACATTGTCCGGGAACTGCCGCTTCAGGCTGGCGCGATCAGAGAAATGCGGCGGCTTACGCTGATCCCGGATTCTCTGCACGAATACCGGGGACTCCGTGCGACGCGGTGCCTTGTAACCCGGCGAGGCATAGATGTAGCTGTTGCTCGCCAGATCCAAGCTCGTAGTAGACCGACACCCCGGGATGCAGATCGACGCTAGCAGGAGCGCGCAAGGCATGAACGTCCCCTGAATTCGAATACCACCCATGGATCGCATTCTACTCCGAACTCGTCATGGGCCAAGAGCGGTGTCCGGGGCAGGTGACCAGAAGTTCTACAGCCGCCGGATGGGTCCAAGTCCTGGCGTCAGCGCCAGCGTTGGAAGACCTTGCGGAACACCCCCTGGCGCATGAGGTAGACCACCCCGCTGCTCTTGGGGGGCGACAAGATCACGTGCTTTCCAGAGGCGTAGAGACGATATTCCGCCAATGCGGCGCTGTTTCGATACGGCTGCTGCCGCAGGATCACCCGAACGCCCTTGGCTCCCTCCGGGATCGCATCCGCCAACACGGCCTTGCTGGCACGAACGTTACGGAGCAGGTCCGTCAATTCGAGCAAGTCGTCATCAGGGTCCGTCTCGGGCCTGGCACCCTTGAGTCGCCACTCACCATCGGTATTGATGTAGACGAGTTCCGTGCCGTCAGGACGCAACACCTCGACGCAATAGGCTCCCGTCGTCATCCTGGGCAGTTGGGTGCCAACAAAGTCCAGCCAAGGTCGGTGCACCTTCTCGACCACGTCGGCGGCCAGCAGGACCCCGGTCGATTCCTCCTCGCGCCGGGCGTAGACCAGCCCGTCCTTGTTCGCCCTGCCGAGCCGAATCGTGACCGAAGCAGCCCGGCGGCTGGAACCAACCCGCAGGGTCAGGTAGTCGTCCCCATCTCCGAGACCGGCGGCCGCCGGAATCTCATCGACGAATTCCTTCGCCTCCATGTGCGCCAAGGCGAACAGCAACTCACTGACCGGGGTGGCGGCGATCGGACCCTGCACAGGTTCCACCATCGAGAACTTCTCAGCGGAGCCTCGGACCAGGACCAACTTCCTACCCCCCTCTGCCCCCGCGATCTCGATGCGACGAATCGCCGCCTCACCGAAACTCAGTAGATGACGGGCACGCAGCAACCCGGCCCATTGGACCAGGTCTCGCAGGCCAATCCCGGAGACCTCGAGCATCACGTTGCGCTCACTCAAGCGGCCAAGAAAGGGCCCCGGGGTCTGCGGACCCTTGCCCCCAATTCCAAACACCGAAAGAGTCTCTTTGCCATGCACGCCCTCGACGGCCAGGACCAGGTCAGGTTCGTGTTGGCTATGCTCCGGGATCGTTCCACTGACGAAACTCGCGATACTCAGAGCCCCAACCTGTTGGACCAGGCCCTCGACCATGGCCATGTCAACGCGGAGGTTGCGTGGCTCAACAACCCGGTAACCGACATTCGGCAACGTCTCGACCGCATCCACGACCATCTTCTTGCCGACCCGGCGGGTGATCCGGACCTTGTTGAGAGCTCCGATCCCGAGCTCGGTGAACATGAACTTCTCGCGCAAATCATCCGGGTTGTGTTGGATCGAGGTGAAAAGAGACTTGGGGCCCCGGTAGATCTGGTCATCAACCCGCAGGTAGATCTCATCATCCTTCAGGAAGGAGGGCTGCCCCAGGCCGATCTTGGTGGTCTGTCCGTCATAACGCACCTCAACCGTCGCGCGCGGCTTATCGAGACCGATCTTGGCGATCAGGCCAGGGTCGTTCTTGAGCTCTTCCTCGGTGTAGCCCTGGAGCAATCGCGCCGAATCGTAGATCCTGAAGATACTGGTCAGCAGCGCGAACGAGGCGACGTCATGCGTGGGGTCCGAGATGGTGAACTTGCGCTGCGCGAGATCCAGATCGAGAATCATCGGCTCGAGCCTGGCCCGTTGGATCTTGACCTGTCGAGCCTTCCAGATGCTGTCGGGCAGCAGCCCCTGGGTCAACTGCACTGGCGGTGGTGTCGGCGGCAACGGGTCGCCCCTTGCGATCATGTACCAGCTCATGCCGCCAACCGCAGCCAGCAGCGACACGTTGGTCTTCCAACCCATCAGATCCGCCTCCTGCGCCACGCAACGACGACCCCCAGGAACATGAACACCAGGGGCATGACCACCACCTGGGTCCACAGGATCCGGGACAAGCGCTGCGCTTTCACATCCTCGTTGTTGCCGAGATCGACATTTCCGATCTTCATCTCTGCCTTGCTGATCGGCACCAGAATCCGACGCTCCGCCAACCACTCGAGACAGTTGAGTCCGAAGTCTCGCTGTGAACCTTCCCCGATCAGGTGGTTGCGCAGTCCAGCACCGGTTACCAGCACCAGTTTGCCGGCATGCCGCCGTGCCTGGCCATTGGTATCCTTGGCATCGACGGTGACGATCGCCCCAACCGAACGGGACTGGTAGAAAGCCGGGTCCCCTGGAGGTCGCAGATCCACACGCCCGTCCTGCTTGCGTGCCGCCAGCCAGCAGCGGTCCGATGACTTCAACAAAGTGACATCGGCGGAGACCCCAGCCGGCGTCGGCTCGATCCTGAGGATCTCGATCGCTTCTTGTAGAGCGATGCTGCGTTTACTGGCGAACAAGCCCTGGGTGATCTTGTGGCGCGTATTCATCCGCGTGATCTCGAGCTTGACGACCTGATCTGCGGTGGCGCGGTCCCAGAATTGGGCAACCAGTTCGCTACCGACCTTCAAACCAAGAGGGGCGAGCAGCCCCTCGAGCCGGACGTTCCAACTCGACGGCAGTTCGGTGTAGCTCAGGTTGAGGAACAAGCGTCCACCGCGACGCAGGTATTTCAGGAGCTTGTCGCACTCATCAGGCTTGAACTCGACCCGCGGCTCGAAGCACGCCAGCACCGTGGCGCTCTCCGGAATATCCTGGTCCCCCAGGTTGAGGGTGTTGACCTTGAATCCTCCCTCCTGCAGAGCCGCGACGAAGTTGGTGTAGTCGTAGGGTTCAGCCCGGCTCGCCAGTTTTTCGCGGTGACCATCGAGCATGTACACCGACGGTGCCCCACCCGACAGCATGGTCTTGATCGACGAGGTAATGGCCTCTTCACCGAGGTAGTTGGCGAGCTTCGGTAGCGGCCGCGCCTGCTGGCCACCCGGTCGAGGACCGGGATTCCCGTAGTCGATGGCAACCAGCTCAGACAGGATCACCAACTCCTCGGAACGGACAGATTCACCGCCACCCGTCTTCGGCCGGAACACCGCCACCACCACCACATTGTTGCCACGCACCGGCCCCACCCGGTCGTGCCACTTGCGAGCACGGTCGGGATCGGTCCGCGGGTTGATGTGGAACACCTGCAGACGGTCACCGCCGAGCGCGTTGTATTGCCGTAACAAGTCAACGGTCAGGCCACGGACCTTGTTGATCAGATTCACCGCCGCCATCTGTTCGCGGTTCGGATTCTGGACCCGCGGAGGTTGCTCAAAGAAAGTCGCGATCTCCACGCGAGCCTGACTGTCCGCCAACTGGTCGACGAGTTGCGTTGTCTTGGCGGAGATCGAGGCAGTCTGGTTCGGCGTCAGGTCCACGATGAACCGCAGTTCCGGACGCGCCGCCAACACCACGAAGCAGGCCCATGCCACCACCACCAGCACGGCGCCCAGCAACAAGCCTGTCCAACCCGACAGTCTTCGACGGTTTATTGCCATTTGCGTGACTCCAACGAACGCACCGTAAGGAACAGGAACAGGCCACAACCACCCAGGTAGAACATCACCTTGCTCGAGTCGATCATGCCGCGTCCGAACCAATGCCGAAGATGATCGAACACGCTGGTCTGCTCGACGAACGCAGTGACAAGGTAGGTCTCCCCAAACCAGTCCACCAGGCGCGGATGGATGAAGCCCGGCGCCATGATCATCATCACGTTGAAGATCATCGCGATGATGGCCGCCAGCAGAACATTGTCGGTAAGGCTGCTGGTGAAGACGCCGACCGCCAACAACATCGAACCGAGCAGGAACAGACCGAGGTACGAGCTCGCGACGATCCCATAGGTAATGGTCTGGCCCAGCATCCAATCCGAGGACAGCATGGTCAAGATCGGCAAGGTCGGTAGCCAGAGTAGCGCAAGGAACACGCAGGCCGCGATCCACTTACCCACGACGACCTCCATGTCACGGACCGGCGCGGTCATCAGAACCTCCAGGGAACCGGTACGCTTCTCCTCCGCGAAGCAGCGCATGGTCAAGATCGGGGGCACCAGTACGAAGAAGAAGTAGGCAGTATTGCCCTGCACGACGTAGTAGGAGGAGAAGGTGGTGGTATCCAGGTGGCTGCCCGCCGCGAACAGGACCAGGTTGTAGACTTCGACTCCGCGAGCGAAATACAGCACCACGGCGATGACGTAGGCAACCGGGCTGAACAGGTAGGAGATCAACTCCTTTTTGACCGTGGCAAGGATGACACCCATCAGGCCTCGGTCTCCCGGTCCGGTGCAGAATCGTCAGTGGACTCGCGACAGGTGAGATCCGTGAAGAACTCTTCGAGCGAAGGCAGATCGAGACGCAACTCGCGAATCCTGGCGCTGGCCTTGGTCAAGCGATCGAAGGCCTCGTCCCGGGGATCGACTCCGGCATCGACCGCCAGACTGACGGTCGAGAAGCCAGCATCTTCCGAATCGAAGACGGGGTCGCGGGTGCCGGTGATCCCCCGGAGACACCCCGCCATTTCGCTCGGAGACAAGGCAGCACTGACCGTCAAACGACGCCCCTCGCTACGCTCCAGCAAGTCCTTAGGCTGGCCGTCAGCCTGGATCTTGCCCTCGTCGATCACGATGACACGGGTGCTGACGTCCTCGACCTCCGCGAGAATGTGGCTGGAAAACAAGATCGTGTGATCGATGGCCAACTCGCGCACCAACTCCTTGACACGACGGCGTTGGTTCGGATCGAGACCCGAGGTCGGTTCATCGAGGATCAGGATCGACGGTGAAGCCACCAATGCATCCGCCAGACCGACGCGCTGCCGGTAGCCACGAGATACGTGGCCGACCAGCTTCCGCCGAACCTCCAAGACTCCGCAACGTTCCATGACAGCGCCGACCGCGGATTTCCGTTGCCCCCTCGGCACGCCCTTGAGCATCGCGCGGTAGTGCAGAAACTCCTCGACCCGCAGGTCCGGATACAAGGGGACGTTCTCGCACAGGTATCCGACGTTACGGCGCACATCGTCGGGTCGCTTGAAGACGTCGAAGCCAGCCACTTCGGCGCGTCCCGACGTGGCTGGATGAAAGCAAGTCAACACGCGGATGGTGGTGGTCTTACCGGCACCATTGGGTCCAAGAAATCCGACCACTTCACCCGTGTCGATTTCAAACGAGATTCCGTCGACGGCGCGGGTTTGCCCGAAGTGCTTGGTGAGATCCTGGACGGTGATCATGGGGTCGGCGCGTGTTGTAGTAGATGAGGCCAGGGCGGGTAACAGAAATCGACCCCTGAGAGACCCGCGTGCTGACCCGAAAACAACACCGCCCCGCGGACTTACGACCTCGGGGCGGTAGAACTAAGCAGTCGGTCGAACCAGCCGACCAACGAGGGTTTACTTGACCTCGAAATCGGCGTCCTTGATCTCCTCGTCGCCGCTACTGGCACCGGCACCCGCGGGCTCATCGCCAGCGCCCTCGGCCGGTGCGCCCTCGGCATCGCCGGCATCCTTGTAGAGCTTCTCGCTTACCTTGTGCATGGACTGCTCGAGTTCAGCGATCGCCGCCTGGATGGCGGCTGTGTCTTCGCCCTCAGCCTTTTCGCGGACCACCTTGACCTTGGCTTCAATCTCAGTCTTTGCGTCAGCCTCGACCTTTGCCTCGTTCTCCTTGAGGGTCTTCTCAACCTGGTAGCACATCTGCTCCGCCTGATTGCGGAGATCGACGAGCTCACGGCGCTGCTTGTCTTCCACAGCATTGGTCTCGGCCTCGGCCTTCATCCGTTCGACATCCTCGTCGGAGAGGCCCGATGAGGTCTCGATCTTGATCTTCTGCTCCTTGCCAGTGCCCTTGTCCTTAGCGGACACGCTGAGGATGCCGTTGGCGTCGAGGTCGAAGGTGACCTCGATCTGCGGCACACCGCGGGGCGCTGAAGGGATCTCCGACAACTTGAACTTGCCGAGCGTACGGTTATCCCGAGCGAACTGTCGTTCACCCTGCAAGACATGGATCTCGACCTCGGTCTGGTTGTCGCCAGCGGTCGAGAACACCTGGGTCTTGCTGGTCGGAATCGTGGTGTTGCGCTCGACGAGATTGGTCATCACCTCGCCCTGGGTCTCGATACCCAACGACAACGGCGTGACATCGAGTAGCACCACCGAGCCAACGTCGCCCGACAGGACGCCACCTTGGATGGCGGCACCCAGCGACACGACCTCGTCGGGGTTGACCGAACGGTTCGGTTCACGCTGGAAGATCTCCTTGACCAACTCCTGCACCTTCGGGATGCGCGAAGAACCGCCGACCAGCAACACCTCGTCGATATCACTCGGCGACATCTTGGCGTCTTTCATGGCGGCGTTGCACGGCACCTTGCAGCGCTCGAACAGGTCCTCGGCCATCTCTTCGAACTTGGCACGAGTCAGGTTCTCCTGCAGGTGCTTGGGCCCGGAATCATTCATGGTGATGAACGGCAGGCTGATGGCGGTCTGCGGGGCGGACGACAACTCGACCTTGGCCTTCTCGGCAGCCTCCTTGAGCCGCTGCAGAGCCATCTGATCGTTGCGCAGATCGATACCGTTGCTCGATTTAAAGGAATCGCACAACCAGTTGATGATGATCTGGTCGAAGTCATCGCCACCGAGATGGGTGTCACCATGGGTGGCCTTGACCTCGAACACGCCGTCACCGACATCGAGGATGGACACGTCGAAGGTGCCACCACCGAGGTCGAAGACCGCGATGTTCTGGCTCTTGTTCTCGTTCTTCTTGTCGAGACCGTAGGCCAGGGCAGCAGCAGTCGGCTCGTTGATGATGCGCTGCACCTCCAGACCCGCGATCGCGCCGGCGTCCTTGGTCGCCTGGCGTTGCGAATCGTTGAAGTAGGCTGGCACCGTGATGACCGCCTGCGAAACAGTCTCACCGAGGTAGGCCTCGGCGGACTCTTTCAGGTTCTGCAGGATCATCGCCGAAATTTCCGGCGGCGTGTAGGAGGTGCCGTCGATCTCGACCTTGACCAACTCCTCAGCTCCCCCGACCACCTTGTAGGGTACCGACTTCTCCTCGGCCGCGACCTCAGAATGGCGGCGGCCCATGAACCGCTTGATCGAGTAGATCGTGTTGGTCGGGTTGGTAATTGCCTGACGCTTGGCGGGATCCCCCACCAGGCGCTCTCCACTGGCCGTAAACGCCACGACGGACGACGTGGTCCGAGCCCCCTCCATGTTCGCGATGACGACGGGCTCTCCACCCTCCATGACCGAGACCACCGAGTTGGTGGTGCCCAGGTCGATACCTATGATCTTTGACATGATATTTCGTGTGTGTGCAGACAGCTTGGCCGGCGGATGAACACGCACCGTCCGGTTCTCAGGGGTTCGCGCACGCGCACCCGTGCCAAATGGGATTCAATTCCCGTGCCAGCAGACCCCTTGGTTCAAAAGCCTGTTTACAAGGGACTTGCGGCCACTCACGCAGATCTCAGGGGTCCCCGTATACGCCAATTTGGCAGCATCAGCGGAAATTCCGGCTGCCACAGTGTCATATGCCGAGCGGGCACGCCCGCGGCCAGCTACTGCAACTTGAGCGTCACCGGATTGCTGGCGCCGTAGAACCTGCCCGAAGCATCGAACACGATGTATGCGTGGTAGAGCGAGAAGCCGGCACTCAAGGCGTTCGCCGGCAGGATAAACTGCGCCGTCGCAGCCCCCTTGGCATCGAGAGCCGATCGGAACCCCTTGTACGGCGGGTTCGCCGTCACGTTCTGCATCGCCAGCTGCGTGTAGACATCGACGTTCAGCGGGATGTCGATGCCGTTGAGCGTGATACCGGGGCTGGTACCCGTGATCGACCCGAAGATCCAGTACGGCTTGTTGGCGAAGACCGACCCGGTATCCAGGGAGAGCGTCTGGGTACCGCCCGCTGTGATCGAGATCGTCCCGACGTCCGCGGCCATGTGGCACGGCGTCCCCCAATACTCCCAGGTCTCGTCCCCTCCGACATCCCCACCAAAGCGCACGGTCCGACCGCGGCCAGCGTCAAAAGCGACGTCAAATCCATGGCGGAAAGGAGGCCTGTTCCGGGTACTCACCAGCACCCAGTCCGTGCCGTCGTATTCCCAGGTTTCATTGAGCTGCTTGAAGCTGTAACCGCCGTACATGACCGTCCTTCGGCGATGGGAATCGTACACCAGCTTCTCCACGATTCGAGGCGTCGGAGACGTCGTCGCCGGCGTGACCTGCCGCCAACTCACCCCGTCCCACTCCCAGGTGTCGCCAAGCGCAGCAGCCTTCCCGGTACCGCCGAACAAGACGACGACCTTGCGCAGCGAGTCGTAGGCCAGACCGTGGCCGCTGCGAGCTTCGGGGGACGGAGTCGCAGAGCTCATCTTTGTCCAGACTGC
>JAYZDB010000108.1:0-11152 GCA_036338025.1 Planctomycetota bacterium | reverse complement strand
TGGGTTCGTTCTACCTGGTCGGTGAGGCCAGGACCTCCTTGGCAACGCAGTGAGACTTCGGCTCGGCTGTTGGATCACATCCTGATTGAGTCGGACTCGTGATCCGGTCGATACCCCTTGTGTAGGACGAGCCGTCCCACTGGCCAAGATCATGACAAACGCCCACCCACACACGATCGTCGAGGACTTGTTCCTCACCGATACCTTCCTCATCAAGGGGAGACTCGCGAACAAGTACCAACGTCTCGGGGCGATGCTCGAACAGTGCTCGACGGAGTTCCTGCAGATCGAGGATGCTGCGATGGTGTCGCTGTGCGGTGACGAGGTGATCCGGTCCCCGCGGGTCCTGGTCAATCCGTCCGAAGTGATCCTGGCCCACGAACTGATCGACGTGGCTGGCGACGAGGTCTATCGGAACCTGGCCTCGAACGACAAGCAGACCCGGATCCGAGCCTTCTACAACGGCGCGGTGCAACTCGAGTTGTCCGGTCGGATCGACGAGAAGGCCTACCAACCCGAGAACCTGGGCGGGCGCCGCTACTTCATCATGGAGGACCCGGTCATCCGCGGTGTCAGGACGGATGCCGAGGAACTGTCGGTGCTCGAGGGCCTGCCCTACGCCATCGTGCGCAAGGAACGGCTGAGCTACCTCTACGACTTCACCTAGGTCGTTCGGTTCCGATACTCGACACCGGCCCGGTCGCCGGTAGCCTTCTGCGGATGCTACCCCTGGGTCCGATTTCCAAGAGTCCGATCAACCCGCTGCTCGATCGGTTGACGGCGGTGATCATCCTGGCCTGCGCAGTTGGCTTCGTAATGTTCCTGGCGAATGTTCAACCCGATCCGCGCGGCTACGGCACCCATGAACAGTTCGGGATGGAGCCGTGTGGGTGGGTCGTGCAGTACGGCAAACCCTGTCCGACCTGTGGAGTCACGACCGCTGGTGCCCACCTGGTGCGGATGCAGTTGTGGCAGGCTGTCAATGCGCAGCCGTTTGGGACCGGGCTGGGCTTGTTCGGAATGTGGTTGGGGGCGGTCGCTGCGTGGTGTCTCTTGCGCGCCAGGTCGTACGGTGACTTCCTGTTCCAACTGCCTCTCGGGCGTATCGTGATCTGGGGGATCGCGCTGTTGCTGGGATCCTGGATCTACCTCTACCTGACGTTTGCACCGTGACCGACCCATTGCCGTCACCCCCGAAACGGGCCCAATCTCCACCGTCTCTGAAGGGACCGGTATTGTTCCTCGCGTTCGCCTCCGCCTTTGTACTGTCGATGCCGGTGCTGTTCGGCGCAGCCAGCGTGCCGGTGGTTTGCGGCCAGAATTGCTGCGGTGGGATCACCGTGAGCCTGTTGGGGATCTTGCCGGCGAGGATGGTCATCCGGCAGGGCGGCGTGGTCAGCCCTGGCATTGGTTTCGTGATCCCCTTGCTGGGTGTGTTCATGGGCGGGATCATCGCGGCAATCGTGCAAGTCTCCTTTGCACCACTGCAGAACGTCGAGTTGCGAGACAACGCGAATCAGTTGTTTGAACTGGTCGTCGCGGATCTGGAGCGTCGAGGAGAACCGACGGATCAATTCCAGCGCACTGACTTTGTCGACTTTGCGCTGTTCTGTGGTCGTTACGGGGTCCTGCTGGTGGCGGCGGCAAGTGCGGTGTGTGCGGGCGCGGTCGGTCTTGTCTCGACGTCTATTGCGCAGAGCCTGGTGCGGCCGTCACCCGGCCCCAAGGTAGATCAGGAATCCGATCCTGATTCCGACTAGACGTCGCGACGGCGTTGCAGGTCTTCGAGCATCAGCGTGTAGGAGACGTAGCGAGACGCCGCGATCTCCTCATCGTCGACAGCGCGGACGACGGCGCAGTCGGGCTCGATGGTGTGGGTGCAGTTGCGATATTCGCACCCGGGCGAGCGCTCTTTGATCTCCGGGAAGCAGAAAGCCAGGTCCAGGGGCTCGAGATTGTGCAGGCCGAAGCTACGAATGCCCGGGGTGTCCAACACGTGTCCACCACCCGGCAGCGAGATCAACTCGGTGTGGGTGGTGGTGTGCTTGCCCTGGCGAATCCGGCCGAGACTGCCGATCCGGAGGTTCAAGCCGGGCATGAGCTTGTTGATCAACGAGGACTTGCCGACCCCCGAGGAGCCGCTGATGACGGTGACGTTGTCACGCAGGAGTTCTTGGATTGCCTGCAGGCTGTCCGTGGTCTCTTCGCCGTCGACAACACTGGTGACGAATGTCTCGTAGCCGATGTAGCGGTACAGGTCGGCCCACTCGTCGGCCAGGCCGTGCTTGTCGCGGTCGACCTTGGTGATTGTCAGGACTGCGCGCACGTGCTCACGTTCGGCGCCGGCGAGAATCCGGTCGATCAGATCGGGCTGGAACTTGGGATCGCGGATCGATGCCATCACCATCACGAGCGTGATGTTGGCCGCGATGATCTGTTCGCGGGTGTCATCATCGCCGGCTTTGCGTCGGGCCAGTCGCGAAGTCCTTGGCAAGACCTCGTCGATCGCTCCACCCTGCTCGTCGAGGGTGACGATCACCCGATCGCCGACGGAGATGGGTCGCGCCTCCTTGCCGCTGCGGTTTTCAAATAGTCGACCGCGCAGGGGCAGGGCGTGGGTTTCGCCATCTACCTCTACGAGGCAGACCTTCGCATCGATTCTGAGGACGAGTCCTTCCATGGATTGCGGCAGGGTAAGGCGGAACGGGGGCGTTGGAAAACCCGGTCCTGAAATCAGCGGGATCCAGTCCGGACTTTCGAGCGCTGCCACCGCCCCAGGACCGCCGTTGCCATTCGGGATCTGCCGGTGACTCTCGCTGGGGGTTCGCCTACGATCACTCCGCCATGGATTTCCCCCATAACCCCGAGTACCCGTATTACCTGACCGAAGCGGACCTCATCGAGCTGTCCGAAAAGTGCACCAAGCAGGACGTGCCTGACTGGGAGTTGTTCCTCAGCTACGCCGAGCGCAGTGACCTGGAACCCGGCGAGGTCCTGATCGAGCAGTTCAATGTCGATCGTTCCATCTTCGTCTTGATGGAGGGTGCTCTGGAAGTGTCAGTGGCGGCCGATCCCGATAGCCCGAGGGACGTGGTGGCGGTGGTCGAGCCGATTGCAATTATTGGCGAGCAGAGTTTCCTCGACGGTGGTGCGCGCACCGCAACGATCACGGCGACGACCGCGGCGACCGTGTATTGCCTGACGCGTCCGGCCTTCGACTACCTTCGTCGCGAGCACTCCGATATCGCATGTGCATTCTTGTTTGATATCGCCCGGGCGCTATCGACCCGTACCCGCGCCGCCGTGACGCGGCGATTCTAGGAGTCGTCCGCGGCCTGATTCGATGAGCGCAGCGACCATCGAGGGCCTGACCGGTCGGCTGGCACCGAGCCCGACCGGTGTGCTGCACCTCGGCAACGCCCGCAGCTTCCTATTGGCGTGGCTGTCGATCCGATCGCGCGGTGGCCGTCTGCTGATGCGGATCGAGGACATCGATGGGCCGCGACTCAAGGCGGGCGCCACCGAGTCGGCGCTCGAAGACCTGGCCTGGTTGGGACTCGACCACGACGGCGAGGTGATGTTGCAGTCCGGTCGCCTCGAGCAATACGATACGGCGGTGGATCGTTTGCTGGCCGCTGGTCTGGCCTATCCGTGTGTCTGCTCCCGCAAGGAAGTCGAGGAGGCCGCGTCCGCACCGCACGAGACCTGGCAGGATGCTGTGCCGTACCCGGGGACCTGCCGCGGGCGCTACGCCGACTGTGCCGAGGCCGAGGCCGAGAGCGGCCGCGTTCCGGCGGTGCGCCTGCGGGTTGATGTCGCGAGCTTGCCGTTCATCGATGGTTTCCGGGGACCCGAAGACGGCCTGATTCGCGGCGATTTCGTGATCCGCAAGCGTGATGGTGGTCCGGCCTACCAGCTCGCGGTCGTGGTGGACGATGCGGCCACCGGTGTCACGGAAGTCCTGCGCGGCGACGACCTGCTGGTCTCGACGCCCCGGCAGCTGCTGCTGTATCAGTTGCTCGACTTGCCGGCTCCGGACTTCGTGCACGTTCCCCTGGTGGTTGGCGAAGATGGTCTGCGGCTGGCGAAACGTCACGGGGACACCTCGCTGGCGCATTTCCGGTCCGCAGGCGTCGAGGCCGAGCAGGTCCTGGGCTACCTGGGCTGGTCGTGTGGGCTGCGCCAGGACTGCGAGCCCTGCGGCGCAGCCGACTTGCTGGAGGGGTTTGAGCTCGCATCGCTGCCCCGCGACCCAGCCGTCGCAGGGCCGCCCTGGTTCGAGCCGCGCTGATATTTCGGCTGGCTGCCACGCTGGGCGGATGCTGGCGTTTGAGCCGATGAGGATACTGATATGGCAAATACCAAGCGATTCCGTCTGCTCCCCGTCACTCTCGGTTTGACCCTGTGCCTGTCACTGCAGAGTTGCTTCACCACGGGGTTGTGGGCCAGCGATATGCGGCCTCGGGACAAGGCGCTGTTGACGCCGGTCTCCCTGACCCTGGACGCGGTCACCATGCCGGTGCAGCTGTCGGTGCTCGACAACTACGGTCACTACCACCATCACCATCATCACGCGCACGGACACAGTGTCCGGCATCGATGCCGCTGATCATCGACGTGGTTGTTGCAGTACGCGCCGAAAGTGGGCGTGCATGAACGCAGTGCTCAGGATCATCGCGAGCGCTGTGCACAAGGTCCCTTCCAGTATGTCTAGCGAAGACATCGACACTCCCGACAAGGGCATCATGGGGAATGCGTTGAAGGACAGCGCCGAGGTGTCCTGTGCCAGGAGGATGACGGAATCTGAAAAGCGTGTCCCGCTCAAGGTGAAGAATGAGAACAACTCCCACAGGACGATCAGTACGATGGCCTGGAAGAGAACCAGGCGGCTGGTGTGGGGGAGATCCCATCTCCGATCGAAGGCGGCGCTGATGGCACGCAGCGGCTGTCGAGGATGGAGCGCCGCGGTCCCCAGCAGTGGTGCGAGCAGCAGGCTTGGGGCCAGGTAGAGCACCGCGAACACCGGTTCATCCACGCCGAGCCCGGTGGAGACGAAGCTCGCCCAGGCAGCGATCGCCAGCTTGGCGAGCAGGAAGGTGATCGTGTGGTCCTTGATGCCGGCCAGGAAGTGCCCACTGTTCGCCTTGCCGGAGTGGTGGTAGGCGGTGAGGAGGCCGACATAGCCTGCCAGCGTGACGGACATCACGAGCAGCATCCAGGTATTGGTCTCGGCGTTGTCCCGCTTTTCGAGTCCGAAAGGGTTGTCCGAGACCCAGGACCCCCAGCCATCCACATTGCAGGTGATGCAAGCCAGCAGTCCGGCGATCAGGGCCGGCACCAGCAGGGTTGGCGTCGCGAGGGTGGTTGCCCACGCCGAGCCCGTGGCCGCTCCTACCGAGTCCTTGGCCGGTGCCTGGGATTGCCGACCTTTCCTCGGGGCTCTGCTCCGATTCGCGAGGACGGCCACGGTGATACCACCAGCCAGCAGGATCAACAAGATGCCGAGTTCGATGGCGCCGGGGATGAGGGCGGGAGAGATGAGCATGCCGGGACCGCATCTTGTGCGGGGTTCTGAGAGCGTGGAGTGTACGATGATCCTCTGCGTCGCTAGCCAAAAGTATTTTCATGGACTCTCCGATCCAATCGACAAAGAACCCCCTGATCCGCCGCTTTCGGGCGGCGGCGCAAGGTGAGGCGCCGGGCTTGATGGTCGCCGAAGGGCGTCGCTTGGTGCTGGAAGCCCTGGGAGCCGGGCGGCCCGTGGTCGAGGCGGCCTGGTCGCCCAGATTGCTGACGGCCGGAAATGGCCAGGCGATCCTCGATGCGATCACTGCCGGTGGTCGGGACTACGAGGTTCACGAGTGCTCCGACAAGGTGCTCGGTCGGCTGTCCCTGCTCTCGACCCACCAGGGAATCAGCCTGGTCTTGCGTCGGCCTCAGCATGGCTTCGCGGACCTGCTCGGAGATGGGCAGACCACGCCGCTGTTGGTGGTGGCTTCCGGTGTGCGGGATCCCGGTAACCTCGGGGCCCTGGTGCGCAGCGCCGAGGCGGCGGGCGCGACCGGCATGCTGGTGGTCGAGGGATCTGCCGATCCATACCGTGACAAGGCCTTGCGGGGCAGTGCTGGCAGCGTGTTCCGCCTGCCAGTGTTGGCAGGTCTGGACGAGTCGGCCTGCATCGAGAGTCTGCAAGGCGCTGGGTTGCGCATCCTGGTCGCTGCGGACCTCCAGGACGCCCGGCACTGTTGGGATGTCGATCTGACCCAGCCGACCGCCTTGGTTGTCGGCGCCGAGGGCAGCGGAATTCCGCAGGTCTTGGTGGACGCGAGCCACGATCGGGTGGTGGTGCCACTGGTCGAATCCGTCGAGAGTTTGAACGTCGCGGTCGCTGCTGGCGTCTTGTTGTTCGAAGCGCGGAGGCAGCGTCGATGAGCCTGTTTGAAAAACCGGTGCAGAAACCGCTCGCTGATCGGATGCGGCCGCTCGATCTCGACGAGTTCCTCGGCCAGGACCAGCTGCTCGGACCCGGCAAGGCACTGCGGGAGGCGATCGAAGAAGGCAAGGCCGGGTCGCTGATCCTGTTTGGACCGCCCGGGGTCGGCAAGACCACCCTGGCCCTGTTGATCGCGCGCGCGTCGAACCGGAACTTCGAGCAGTTCTCCGCGGTACTCAACGGCATCAAGGATGTGCGGGCTGCTGTCGAACGCGCCGACGAGGTTCGGCGGATGGAAGGCAAGGGCACCCTCTTGTTCGTCGATGAGATCCATCGCTTCAACAAGGCCCAGCAGGATGCCTTCTTGCCGCTGGTCGAGAGTGGCAAGGTGGTGCTGATCGGGGCGACTACCGAGAACCCGGCGTTCTCGGTCATCGCGCCCCTGTTGTCGAGGTGCCGGGTCTTGCAACTGAGCGGTCTGGCGCCCGACTGCGTGGCCGAAGTCATCCGCCGCGCCTTGGATGATGCGATGCGGGGATTGGGCAAACAGGCTCTCTCCATCGATGACGCGGCGGTCGAACGACTGACCATGTTGGCCGGCGGTGATGCCCGGCGTGCCCTGACCATCCTCGAGGCCTGCTCGAACATCACTGATGAAGGTGGCACGATCACGGTGGACTCGCTGACCGAGGCGGCCCAGCACCGCACCCTGATCCACGACAAGTCCGGCGATCAGCACTACGACCTGCTCAGCGCCTTCCATAAGAGTCTGCGCAACTCGGATGTGCAGGCCTGTGTCTACTGGATGGCCCGCATGCTGGAAGCTGGCGTCGATCCGCTGCAGCCAGCGCGGCGGATGGTGGCGATGGCGGCTGAGGACATCGGATTGGCAGACCCGATGGCCTTGCAGGTCGCGACCAGCGCGCTGGTCGCGGTCCAGAACCTGGGTTTGCCGGAAGGACGTCTGCCCTTGACCGAGGCCGCGATCTACCTGGCGCAGGCGCCGAAGAGCAACGCGGTCTACCGCGCCATCAGCGCCGCCACCGAACTCGTCCGGGAGGGTGAACAACACCAGATCCCGTTGCAGTTGCGCAACGCCGTCACCGGCCTCGCCAAGGAACTCGGCCACGGGGTCGGCTACCGCTACGCCCACGACTGTGAAGATGGCGTGGCCCCGATGCAGTGCCTGCCGGAAGACCTCAAGGGCCAGGTCTTCTTCAAGCCGACCGGCCGTGGCTTTGAGGCCAAGGTCATCGATCGGATGGCGTCTGCCGACCATTTGCGCGAGGGTCGCGATGAGTAAGGCCGGTCCTCAAGGTCGGGATTGAATCTCCGGGACTCCTCTCGTCAACTCTGGGTATTCCCAACCTCGAACCTCGGAGTCTGCCCGATGAATCGTCCCCTTTGGCTGGTGGCCTCGCTCGTCCCGGTGTGTGTGCTGCTCAGTAGCAACGCAAGGGCTCAAGATGCATCCAACAAGCCGGCAGCCCGGCCCAACATCGTCTACATCCTGGCGGACGACATGGGCTACGGTGACGTGTCCTGCATGAACAGTCGCTCCGCCTGGCGCACCACCCACATGGATCGCCTGGCCGGCCAGGGTATGGCCTTCACCGACGCGCACTCCGGTTCGGGGGTTTGCACCCCGACCCGCTACGGGGTGATCACCGGGCGCTACTCCTGGCGGTCGCGCCTCAAGCGCGGTGTTCTCGGCGGCGCCTCGCAGCACCTGATCGATCCGGCCCGCATGACGGTGGCTTCGTACCTGAAAGAACACGGCTACCACACTGCCTGCATCGGCAAGTGGCACCTCGGGATGGACTTTGGCAAGTCGGGCAAAAACATCGACTTCAGCAAGCCGGTGACCTTCGGGCCGTCGGCGAACGGCTTCGACTACTACTATTGCCACAACGGTTCCCTGGATATGGCGCCGTATGTCTACGTCGAGAACGGCAAGGTGACCGCCGCGCCGAATCGCAGCACGCAGAACAAGGACTACCAGGGATTTTGGCGCAAGGGCAAGACCGGGTCCGACTTTGAGCACGAGGACGTCCTGCCGAACTTCACCAGGCGGGCGGTCGATCACATCGCCAGGCGTGCGGCCACCAAGGAACCGTTCTTCCTCTACCTCGCCTTGCCGGCTCCGCACACGCCGATCCTCCCGACCGAGGAGTTTCGCGGCAAGAGCAAGACGAACCCGTACGGTGACTTCGTGTTGCAGGTGGATGACACGGTGGGCCAGGTGATGAAGGCTCTCGACAAGGCCGGGGTCGCGGACAATACCTTGCTGATCGTGACGGCTGACAATGGCTGTTCACCGCGCGCACGTTTTGAGGAACTTGAGAAGTTCGGCCATGATCCGAGTCACGTGTTTCGGGGCCACAAGGCGGATATCTACGAGGGCGGACACCATGTGCCCTTCCTCGCCCGCTGGCCGGGGGTGGTCAAGGCAGGCGGACAATCCGAGGCGACGATCTGTTTGACCGACCTGCTGCGGACCTGTTCCGAAATCGTCGGGACACCGCTGCCCGATACCGCCGGAGAGGACAGTGTCAGCTTCCTTCCGGCTCTGCGTGGCGAGCCGGGGCAGGTGCGCGAGGCGACGGTGCATCACTCGATCAACGGTTCGTTCGCCATCCGGGCCGGCAAGTGGAAGCTGTGTCTATGTCCGGGGTCGGGAGGGTGGAGCAAGCCGCGGCCGCCCGCAGCCTTCAAGAGTGGCGGGCCCTTGCTCCAACTCTTCGACCTGGACCAGGACATTGGCGAGACGACCAACCTGGTGGACAAGCATCCAGAGGTGGTGGATCGTCTGCTCGATCTGCTGCGGCAGTACGTGCGACAGGGGCGGAGCACACCGGGACAAGCGCAGGAGAATGAAGGCAAGACGCCGTACCTGCCCAAGGGCTACAAGTCGCCAGATCCCTTGGCTGGCGAAGCGCGGCCCAACATCATCCTCGCGTTCATCGACGACATGGGTTGGGGAGACTTCTCTTGCTTCGGCAACCAGGCTGTCGAGACGCAGAACATCGATCGCCTGGCGGCCGAGGGGGTCCGATTCGAACAGTTCTACGTCAACTCGCCGATCTGCTCGCCGTCACGGGTCGCGATCTCGACCGGCCAGTATCCGCAGCGTTGGCGGATCACCTCCTACCTGGACAACCGCAAGCGCAACATCGCGCGAGGGATGGCCCAGTGGCTCGATCCGAAGGCCCCGATGCTGGCCCGCATGCTGAACGACGCCGGCTACGCGACCGGCCATTTCGGCAAGTGGCACATGGGAGGACAGCGCGATGTTGGGGATGCTCCGCTGATCACGGAATACGGATTCGAGGCGTCCTTGACCAACTTCGAGGGGCTTGGGCCGCGCGTGTTGGCACTCAAGGATTCCTACGACGGCAAACCGACACGGGTGCACGCGCTCGGCTCCCACAAGCTCGGGCGCGGCAAGATCTCCCACGTCGATCGGTCCAAGGTCACCGAGTCCTTCACCAGCGCAGCGCTGAAATTCATCCAGCGTGCAGAACGTCAAAAGCGGCCGTTCTATGTCAACCTGTGGCCGGACGACGTGCACTCACCGTTCTTCCCACCCAAGGCGCGGCGCGGCGATAGCAGCAAGCGGCAGCTCTACCACGGCGTGTTGGACACCATGGATGAGCAACTCGGGGTCTTGTTTGACTACGTGCGCGGCAACAAGGCATTGCGAGACAACACGCTGATCCTGGTGTGTTCGGACAACGGCCCTGAACCAGGTGCGGGTTCGGCAGGCGGGCTCCGCGGCTTCAAGACCATGCTCTACGAAGGCGGCATCCGTTCTTCGCTGGTGGTCTGGGGGCCGGGATTCATTTCGCGCAAGAGTCGGGGTTTGACCAATAGCGAGTCGGTGTTTTGCGCGATGGACCTGGTGCCTTCCTTGCTGGCGATTGCGGGGATCAGCCCGGCCAAAGGTGTGGAGTTCGACGGCGAGTCGCTCCCGGAAGTGCTCCTGGGCAGTTCCCGCGCCTCACGACAACAACCCGTGTTCTTTCGCAGACCGCCGGATCGCGATGCGTTCTATGGCGTCGAGAATTTGCCCGATCTGTGTGTTCGGCAGGGTCAGTGGAAGCTCCTGTGCGAGTACAGCGGCGCTGGGGCACAGCTTTACGATCTGTCGCAGGACCCTGGAGAAACCCGGGACCTGTCGGGTGCGAAGCCGTCCCTTGTCGGGCGGCTCTCCAAGCTACTGTGTACATGGCATGCCGAGATGCCCGAGGATCTGGGGGCTTCTTACCGGCGCAAGCGGCGCGATAGATAGGCCTACATCCGGAAGTGAGTTCCCATAGACTCTGCCTATGGACCGGGATCCCAAACTCACAACGGCGGAGCAGACTGGCACCACACGCCGCGGCTTCCTCGGCTTCTTGACGATTTTCCTCGGCACAGCACCATTCATCGGAGGTCTGTTCTTGATGCTGCGGACGGGACTCTCGCCAACCAGGGACAATCGTCCTGGCAAGTTCCGCCTCTGCAAGCGACGCGAGGTTCCGGCCGCCGGCTCTTCGGGCATCAAGGAGTTTATCATCAGCTACAAGTCCCGTCTGGGACCGCGGGTCGAGAGCATCTCGAAAGTCGTGTTTCTCACCAGGGATCCGGACAGCGATGAACTCCTGGCGATGTCGGGTGAGTGTACGCACCTGGGTTGTCCGATACAGAGGCGTGACCTGTCGGTAGAACAGGGCAGCG
>JAYZDB010000107.1:0-10223 GCA_036338025.1 Planctomycetota bacterium | reverse complement strand
ACCGCCACCGGCATGACCATCAACTACGGGCCAGCGGTTGAGGTTGACTGGCTGCCACAGAAGGGTCTGTTCGCCTCGTTCCAGGCTACCCCGACCTCGGGTCCCCCGAACACCACGGTGCAGTTCACCGACACGAGCTTCAGCTCGCACTCGGCTGGCGTATTGGCCTGGACCTATGATTTCGGTGACGGAACCCCGACATCGAACCTGCAGAACCCGTCCCACCTCTACAAGTGTGGTACCTTCAGCCCGAAGCTGACGGTTCTCGACGCGGTACACCCGATGCACACCAAGCAGTACACGGATCTGATCAATGTTGGAGTGGTGGAGGCCGACTTTACCGCTAGCGGCACCTTTGGGGTGTCACCGTTCTCGGTCACCTTCACCGATACATCGACCGGTGGCCCGAGCAAGTGGCTGTGGGACTTTGGCGATGGATCCGCTCCCTCGACCGACCAGAACCCGACCCACATCTACGTCAAGGGTGGCAAGTTCACGGTCACGATGACCTGCAAAGGCATGTGCAACAAGGCCCAGGAGGTCAAGACCGACCTGATCGAAGTCTGTGCTCCAAACAGCCCCAACTCGGGCTCGATCACCACCTTGTTCACAGGTGGCAATGGCCTGACGTCTCCCGGCTGTGGCAACCTGTTCGATGCGACGGTCATCAATCCCGATGGCCTCAAGATCACCGACATCAGTGTCAACTCGCGTGCAGCGGCAACGACGCCGATCGACATCGAAGTCTGGATCACTCCGGGCACCTACATCGGTAACGACAACCTGCCAGGCGTCTGGGTAATGGTCTCCAAAGGCGCCGCCAACTCGGCCGGTAGCCTGGTCCCGACCAAGATCGACGTCGATGACTTCTATCTCTCGGCGGGTAAGTACGGCGTGTACATCATCTACAACGCTGGTGGTATCCACTACACCAACGGCAACGGCACCAACCAGAGCTACCAGAACTGCGACCTGAAGCTCGACCTTGGTACCGGTAAGAACGTCAGGTTCTCTGGCGGCATGTTCAACCCGCGTGTCTGGAACGGCTCCTTGCACTACGACAAGAACGACATCGCGGCACACGGCCGGTTTGGCTACGGCTGCCCGGGCTCGAACGCTGCGATCGGTGACCTCACGATGAGCGCTGACCCTAAGCTTGGTGGTACCGGTAACATCACAGTCACCGGCACCCCGAACGTCGCGGCGGCACCGGGTTTCCTGTTTGTCGGTATCAACAAGCAGCTCATGGACCTGACGCCGCTTGGCATGGCAACTTGTTGGTTGCACACCGACATGCTGTTGACGCTTGGCATTGTCAGCCTCAATGGCACCGCGACCCTGCCGTTCGGAATCCCGAACCAGGCCTCCTTGGTTGGAGCCCAGGCATTGATGCAGGGCGCAATCGTCGACGCTGGCGCCAACACGCTGGGCGTATCGATGACCAACGGCTTGAGTGTGCGTATCGGTAACTAGCCCGACCGCAATGGAAAGGGTAGGACTCCGGTCCTTCCCTCAGGGACGAGCCCACGGCTAATCAGCCGTGGGCTCGTTCTGTTCCTGGCCTTCGCGAGGCAGAGGCTACTCCACCGATCGCCCTATTTCCTCGGGCTCGCGCTGACAGACTCCGTGACCGGGTGCGACGCCTTGGTCTTGTTCTGCATCTGATCTTCAACCAGCTTGCGGAACCACTGGTCTCGCTCGACCCGCATGGAATCTGCCATCTGGACCGAGTTCTTCGCGCGTCCTTCGATCACCTCTTCGACGTCGGAAAGTGGCACCACAATCCGGTTCGAGTTGAGCTGAACGATGACGGATTCGTTACCGGTCTCGACAATCTCACCCTCCAACCAGTTGCTGTTGCGCAAGCGAAGAGATCCCGCCTTCATGTTTTTCGCTGAGTGCTCTGCTGCACCTGAGTTCACATTTGTCAGGCTACGAATACTCTCGCGAGCCAGGGTGATCTCGCCAGACTTGATGCGAAGGGTCACAAACGAGCTATCCAGAGTCTTCACCGTGCCAACGAAGATGCTGTTGTTCAGTAGCTGGACCCACGCCCGACTACCCATCACCAGACCGTTTTCCTTGTGAACGAGAGTCTTCCGGTGCCGCTCCATGATGGCCTTGTCTTGCAAGCCATCCAGGACGGTCCGCGTCTCGCCGCCAATCTGCACGGGACTATCGCTCGCGCCAACAGCGGGTGGTTCAAGCGTCGCTACATCCCCCTGGGTCGAATCCAGTTCAGCGGCAGTCGAACCGGGCTCAGCGACACTGCCAGCCGTCCGACCGACGGCCGGGGGATCTGTCTTCAAAACCACCGTGCCGGCCGGTTCGACACCGGCGGTATGCAGGTCTGCGGCTTCCGTGTCCATCGGTTTGGCGGGCGCCGAACCCGTCGTCGCAACTTCTGGGTCCCCGCTGTCGTTCTGAACGGCAGGAGGCGGTGCTTCGATCTTCACTGGCGCGGCCGGCCGCTGCACCGTGATCACATCGACGTCGGGAGGCAACACGGAGAATTCACTCTCTGCAGGTTTCCGGAAATACACCGAGGACAAACTCAGGATCACCAAGGCCGCGGCAATCGCAGCAATCCGCCGCCACCCACCATGCCGGATGACAGCAGCTGAATTCGGGTGGTCAGACTCCTCATACCCAGCGGCATTTGCTTCGTACTCACTGCCACACTCGACCATTTCGACATTCGGCGCCGACTCGGAACCGGAGGTCGCGCGGGAGTCATCGATGTCGGACCATTCAGCGTTCACCTCGGCCTCCGGCACCTGCTCAAAATCCTTGTCCTCGATGAGAATCAGTTCATCCTCATCACCGCTGAGAAGATCGAACGAACCAGCGTCCTGCTCGGCCAGGTCCGAAGCGGAACTCTGAACAATGTCACGAAAGGCACTCCCGAGCTCGAACTCGTGCCCAGGCGCTGGCGGCGGAACATCGTCCACTACCTGGTCGCTGCCAAACCCGGCGAGGATCTCCTGCGACGCCGCAATCCAGGGGGCACGGTCGAATTCAGCGCCCTCCTCGGCCATCGATTCGACACTGGTTCGATGCTCCAGCGCGCTGGTATCCAGATCATCCTGGTTCATGCCACAGCCGTCGGCGGCTTCTGCGGTGCCGGGTTCGTCTTGCCAGTCCTGGAGGACGAACTCATCGTCCAGATGGGACTCACCGTCCAGGTTCAAATCATCGTCATCGGGGTGGAAGACATCGTCTCCGGTCATTCGGATCTCCTTCAAAGGACCCCTGTTCATCGACTAGATCGGGCGACAGGTTGATCCCCGCGGCAGGCAGTATCCGGCTGAACCTCCCAGTCCAGTAGGGCTGTGGCCTGACCCTAGCTCGACCCGCCGACACCATCGGCGATTTGCTGACTGACCGCCGAGGTCGGGAGCAAGCGCCGAACACCCCCTCTGAGACGTGTCAATCCGAGACTATCGACATACTCGAGCAGCGGAATGAGGAACTTGCGGCTGGTGCCGAGTTCGTCTCGCAATTCGGGGATGACGAGTTCTTCATCATGCCGCATGCAGTTCTGATAGATCGCGACCAGGGACTTGCGGACCGTCTCCGCTGAGTAGACATGGTCTCCGACGTGCTCGACCAGGCTGGTATCCACCGCCCGGGCCAGCAGGCTCTGAAACCGGCTGTCCGGCACGCCGGTCGCTTCCGCTAGCTGCTGCTCCGTGAGCGGTCGAAATGCCGCTGTACGGCAGGCCTGCGTCAAGCGCTCGAGCAACTCCTGATCAGCCGGCTCGAGTGGCTTCAGGCGCGACCGAAACAGCAGCCGACCATGGGCCGACGACTCGACGCGACCCTCGGCCTGCAGGCTGGCCACCACTGCGTTGATCAACTCCTGCGGCATGGACTTGCTGGTTTGCAGCTGGGTTCGCTTGATGGATGCAGCCAGTGGCTTGTCCTTGAGGAGACGTTCGACCGAGCGCTCGATCACCACAACTCCGTCACCGATGATCTCCGCGAAAAACACCCGGCCAGTCTTCCCGCAGGTATGCACATCGTCTCCCAAAGCCTGCAGCGCCGATTCGACATCCGGAGCTTGCAGACCCAGAGCGCCCGCCAGGCCATCGACCGTGATGCCGGCCGGTCCGGCCTGCCGCAAGGCTTCCAGCACCCGCTGCTCCGAACCCGATCCAGCCTCGGCAAGCTGGGCCACCTCGGTGCCGACGTCCTTACGGCGGTAGCGCCTCGGCGCATCCGACATCCGGAGAATCTTACCACCACCGACCGTGACGACGGGGTTCTGCAAACGCATCAGGTAATGATCCCCGAATACGCCACAAACTGGATCATCCACAACAACGCGGGCGTTGATTTCCTCTCCCGGCCCGACGGTCTCGCGATCTAACAGCAGCAGGATCCCCCTGCTCTCGATCGTGCCGGTATGGAATCGGATCGGCTCCCGATGCTTGAGTTGCGGGCTGGTCTTCAACAGCCGCAATTCAATGTCGATAGCATCTCCGACCCGGTAAACCCCCGGCTCGACCGCGACACAGCCGCGACGTACCTGGTGCGCTTTGACGTCGGGAACCGACAGTGCAGTGCTATGACCCGCAACGGCAGTCTGCACCTGTTCGCCAAAGGCCTGCACGGCGCGAACCTTGGACCGCTTCCCAATCGGGAGGATGTCGACCGCCCCACCGACGTCAATGGAGCCAGACACCGGGATGCCGGTAACGACAGTGCCAATCCCCTTGAGCGTGAAGACGCGCTGAATCGGCATGCGGAACGGCCCTTCGGCACTGCGGGGCGGCACCGTCTCTGCCAGCGCCTCGAGCTTGGCGCGAAAATCTTCGATTCCAGCGCCAGTCGTAGAGCTGAGGTGCGCGATCTCGACACCTTCGAGGCAGGTCCCGGCCACCACATCGCGGATTTCCTCTTCAGCCAGCATGAGGACTTCCTCATCCACGAGATCAATCTTGGTGAGCGCGATAATGCCACCTTGGACACCCAGCAGGTCCACGATGTTGAGATGCTCACGCGTCTGAGGCATCACGCTGTCGTCCGCTGCGATCACCAGAATGGCCAGGTCGAGACCGGTGCTGCCAGCAACCATGTTGCGCACGAAGCGTTCGTGACCAGGGACATCCACCATGCCCAGCAATCGGCCATCCGCCATCTTCATCGGGGCAAACCCCAGATCGATGGTCATGCCGGTACGCTGTTCTTCTTCCAGGCGGTCCGGATCGATCCCGGTGAGTCTCAGTACCAGGGAACTCTTGCCGTGGTCGATGTGGCCCGCAGTGCCGACCATGACTGGATGGATGGACTGCGTCATGACGGCGGGTTCTACTCTGCCAAGTACAAGATTCGCTGACAGGAGGAGCAGCGCACGAGGACCTTCCCGCCCTGCAGCCGGGCCAGGTCGTTAACCGTGAACTGAGTGTAACAGCCCTGGCAGTATTGGGCTTCGGCCGCGCAAATAGCCAGGCCATCACGACTCTCGAACAAGCGGTAGTATTCCTCCATGAGCTCGACAGGCACGCCTTCGAGCTTGGCATCACGCCCCACCGAGGCTTCATCGATCTCAACGCTCTGTGACGCAATCAAGGTATCCGCCTCGGCACAGAACTCCTCAAAGACCCCCGCCTCCTCGGTGTAATCCGCATTGCACTTTTCCAAGGTCTCGTTGACTGGGCCAGCCCGATCCAGCAACACCAACGACTCCTCCTCAGAGATGTCGCGCTCCTTCTTGACGGCCTCGATCTGGAACAGGATCGCCTGATACTCAGCGTTGTTCTTGATCGCCCCGAGTTTGCCCTCGAGGTTCTTGATCTCGCTGTCACTCTGGCGAATCGCAAGATCGAGTTCTCGACACCGGAGTTCGCTCTCGAGCTTGATTTTCTCCGTACCGGCGACGCTTTTGCGCAAACTATCGAGTTTGGCTTCCCGCAGGGACTTCTCGCGCGGAACACTCTCCGCTGCCCGTTTGAGACGGGCAATTCGTTGGTCGATCTTCTGAACTTCGAGGAGCTTCTTTACGTCTGGGTGCAAATCGGAGCGCCTTGCCGGATGGGGATCGAGGAGTCTAGCCCGACAAACACCGGGCGCAATCCCGGACCGGGAAAGAATCACCCCCTAAACCACAATCCGGGCCAGCTTTACTCGGAACCAGCGTTGGCGTCCAAGAACCCGGACAGCTTGCGGGCGCGCACCGGGTGTTGCAGTTTGCGGACCGCCTTTGCCTCGATCTGACGCACGCGCTCACGGGTCACACGGAAGATCCGCCCAACCTCCTCGAGGGTGTAGGTATAGCCGTCTCCTATCCCATACCGCAGTTTGATGATCTCGCGCTCGCGGAAGGTCAGCGTATCCAGGACGTTCCCTATACGGTCCCTCAGCATCTCTCGGCTGGCCGCCAACACGGGCGACTCGACCCCGTCATCCTCGATGAAGTCGCCGAAATACGAATCATCGGATTCGCCGATTGGGCGATCCAGCGAGATCGGATGCTTGCTGATTTTCATCACCCGCTTGGCTTCCTCGACGGATACCTCGGCAGCCTCGGCGACCTCCTCAATGCTCGGCTCCCGGCCCTTGGCTTGAATCAACTTCTTGGTGACGTTACGCAACTTGCTCATCGTCTCGATCATGTGGACCGGGATGCGGATGGTCCGCGCCTGGTCAGCAATCGAACGGGTGATCGCCTGCCGGATCCACCAGGTGGCGTAGGTCGAGAACTTGTAACCGCGCCGGTATTCGTACTTCTCCACCGCCTTCATCAAACCGGTATTACCCTCCTGGATCAGGTCCAGGAATGACAAGCCACGGTTACGGTACTTCTTGGCGATCGACACAACGAGACGCAAGTTACCGGAGGATAGCTTACGCTTGGCTTCCTCGTAGTTGGCGTGAGCCTCGCGCACCAAATTCAGGCGACGCTCCATCTTCTCCTTGGTCTCCAGCGCATCAGTCTGCAGATCACTGAGCCGCTTGCGAATCTCGATTGCGATCGGGTTCTTGAGTTGGGCACCGCGATAACTCGCGAGGCGACGTTGCAAGCGGTTCATCTCCGCGAACCGACTCTCCAGCAAGTCGATCATCGGACGAATCTTCTTGCCTTGCAGGTTCAACTCCTCGATCAGGGTGACCACCTTGCGCTTGCGGGAGAAGTCCTGCTTCTTGATCGCGCGCTGATTGGCCGGACTCTGCTTGGTCTCTTGAAGCTTCACGAATCCCTCCTGCAGCGCCTCGAACAGGCGACGCAGGGTCGCAATCGACCCTGGCAGGCGATCGGAGAGGTCAGCCTTGCCGATCTCCGGATCCTGCTGGTTGACCTTGAGGGTGCGATCGAACGCCAACTCGCCGCGTACCACATCCTCGAGAATCTCGATGGAGTGCGAAATTCCGAATCCCGAACTCAGCACTTCTTTGCGGAACTGCTTGCGGGTGAGTTCGATCTTCCGCGCCAGGCTGATCTCCTCCTCGCGGGTCAGCAGCGGGATCTCGCCCATCTGGGTCAGGTACATTCGGACCGGATCGTCGATCTTCTCATTGACGTCAACGACCGGTGCCTTGACTTCGACCTCTTGTTCGGGAGTCTCGGGCGTGTCCGCCTCGAATTCGTCCTCGTCGAACGCATCATCCGAAGAGCCCCCAACGCCATCCTTCTTGGCGGCGCCAGACTTCTCCGCAACAACGAGTTGCAGGCCAGCATCCTCGATCATGGACATGGCCTCTTCAATCAACTCAGGGGTTGATGCGTCATCCGGGAGTGCCTTGTTGAGTTGAGCCAGGGTAACCCTGCCAGACTTCTTGGCACTGGTGATCAAACGCTTGATTGCGGTCTCAAACTTCGTGGTCATGCGGACTCTTCGGGGGATTCTGGGGACGACTGCCCTCTGCTGCGGAGCTGTTGGAGATACTCCTGCGTCAGTTGGTTGACCCGTGCTGTGTCACCTTGGGCACGGGCCTGCTGCAATTCGTAGCGTATTCGTTGGGCCTTGGCCTTGGTCGCGAAGGCCAACTGGTCCATTTGGAGTTGGGAGAAGGTATCCAGGGGGTCTTTGAAATGCTCGGCGCGGTCCAGACACCTGGCCACAAGTTGCGACAGCTCGGGCCTTTCGACGCATCTCATAAAAAGATACCGCACGATCTGGTCTTTGTCGGAAGAACCCTCCGACAGCCCCGATCTAGCGAACTCCAGGACCTCACGGACTTGCGGCAATGTAACGTCTAGAGTCTCCAGCTTTTTAAGAAGTTCGGGCGCGGACAGCACGCAGGCCAGCAAATCGAGTTCCGCATCCGCCACTGCCCCGGTCGGTAAGGGCCTTGGTGGGCGGGTTACGGCCCCAGGCGCCGCTTGTTCCCAAGTATCTGCATCGATTTCAAAATCCTGGGATTCTCCGCCCTCGGTAGCCTCCAAGGCGGCCTCCTCCGGGCCGCCAGCAGCAGCCCGGTCGACCCGCGAACTTGCTCGGCCAGGGGCCTGCTGCCGCTCCGGACGGCCGCGGGGCCGGATTTTTGATACGGTGCGGAGAAACACTGCTTCCCCCACCCCCAGGTGCTGGGCCATGCGCCGTCCCAAAGCCTCGCGGCGAACCGGGTCCGCCACCGTCGCCAGGATCCGGGCACACTCGCCGGTCACCCGCTCGACGTTGACGTCCAAGGTCAGATCGAAGCGCAAGCGCTGGAGCCGGAACCAGACGGTCAGCGAGTCCTCAGCCGAGGCCAGGATCTCCCGCAGACGATCGCGTCCCGCGTTGACCTCTTCAGGCGAGCGGTCCGGCAGTTCGGAGACCAGGTCAGCGGGATCGGTACCTTCATCGAGGAGCGCAATCCGGACCGGCAACTGGGTGTGTACCAGTTCCCGAAACGCCCGGTCAGCAGCCAGGCGTCCAGCGCGATCCCCGTCGAACAACAGCACCACACCATCGGTTGCGAACCGGCTCAGCAGGCGAGCGTGATCCGTGGTCAAGGCGGTGCCCAGACTTGCCACCGCACCGGTCAGACCTGCCAGGTGCGCGGCGATCACGTCGGTGTAACCCTCCATCACCACCAGTTTGCGGTCGTTGGCCTGCTTGGCCTTGCGTAGACCAAACAACAGCTTGCGCTTGGTGAAGAACGGCGATTCGGGCGAGTTCAGGTACTTGGCCTTCTCTTCGCCGGTCACCAGGATCCGGCCACCAAACCCAACCACCCGGCCCCGTTCATCCTCGATGGGAAACATCAGGCGGCCGGCAAATCGCTCGTAGCCATCGCCACCGAGCAGACCAGCTTGTTCGAGGACCTGCCGGGACAACTTCTGCTCCTCGACATAGGCCCGCAACCGACCACCGCTGGGGTGAAAACCCAGACCGAAGGACTCGATCGCCGCGCTCATTCCACGGTGTTCGAGATACTCACGAGCTCCAGCACCTTCGGCAGTCTGCAGAACGTAGCGGAACCAATCCCGCACCTTCGAAAGCGTACCGTAGACATCCTCGCGAGGACCCTGCTGGCCACGGCCGCCGAATGCCCCCTCGGTACTGATGCCATAGCGATCAGCGAGAGTCTCGAGTGCCTCCCTGAATCCCACCCCATCCCGCTCCATCAGGAACGAAAACACATCGCCCGCCTTGCCACAGCCGTAGCAGTGAAAGTACTGCTTGTCGGTGTAGACCGCGAACGACGGCGTCTTCTCTTGGTGGAACGGGCACAACCCCATGTGGTAGCGACCGTGAGCCTTGAGGTGGACGTACTCCTCGACCAGCGCGACAAGATCCGCGCGGTCCCTGACCTGTTCTCGAACTTCCTCAAACCGATCCATAAGCGACTCAGTGGGCACCGCCACGGTTCCACAACCTGACGAACTTGCGACCAGTCCCGCTACCGTTCAAGAGTTTTCTCGCAGGTGAAAAAACAGCTCCAGGAGGTCATTCGGGGCCACCGCATCAGGGCGCAACTCCAGCAGACCCTGCAGATGCGGGCCAACCAATCGGCCAGCCAGCGCCTTGGTGTTGCGCAACTTCTTGCGGCGGCCGGAAAATGCCTGACGCAGGAACTCCGACAGCCCCTGACGGTCGGCATCAGCGAGGTCACGCCGACCGGTTTTCAAGGGTGCCAGGTGCAACATGGCGGAATCAACCTGTGGTCGAGGCCGAAAAACCTGGGCGCTGACCTTACGCAGGATCGAAGGCTGGTAGGCCAACTGCAACCAGGCGGTCATGGCCCCATAGTCCTTGGTGCCGGGCAATGCAGTGATCCGCTGGGCCAGTTCC
>JAYZDB010000106.1:0-10299 GCA_036338025.1 Planctomycetota bacterium | reverse complement strand
AGACGTTGATCTGGTTGTTGGCGGTCGCGGGTGTGCCGTCGAATGTCACCCCAACCTTGATTGGGCTTGTGCTCGTTTGGGTGACCAGGGCGTCCAGGTAGTACCAGAGCACCAGCGCCAACACGATCGACAGCAGTTTGCGGAACGGGTCGTCAAAGATCCTGATCCTGGGCCTGGCTTGCTGGTCGGCTTTCATGGTTGACTCCTCCCAGCCTGGTTGAGGGATTCCTCGATGGTGCGTTCGAGTTGATCGAGCGAGATGCCGTGCTCCAGCTTGCCACCTTGCGCGATCGACACCTTGCCGGTCTCTTCGGAGACTACGATGATCAGTGAGTCGACTTCTTCGCTCAGCCCGAGGGCGGCGCGATGGCGGGTGCCGAGGCGCTTGTCGACCTCGGAGTTCTGGCTGAGCGGAAGCAGACAGGAGGCTGCGACAATACGGTTGTCACGAACGATGATTGCACCGTCATGCAGCGAGTTGCCGGGGTAGAAGATGGACTCGATGAGTAACGAGTTGAGTTCAGCATCGATCGTGATGCCGGTCTCTGCCAAGGTGGTGAGAGAGACGTTGCGTTCGACGGCGATCAGGGCCCCAATTTTATCGCGACTCAGGCGAGCGACAGACCGCAGCATCCGTGAGGTGATGCGGGTTTCGCGCTTCAAGAACCTGCTGAACAGCGGCAGCTCACCGACGTTGACGATCGCTCTTCGGATTTCGGGCTGGAAGATGATGATCAGGCCGAGAATCGCGAGATCGTAGGCCTGCTCGAAGACGATCTTGAGACGGTCCAGTTCGAAGGAGTTGATCAGCGCAACGAAGGTGACGATGGTCAGCACCAAGATGAACGACAGCCCGCGGATCACTCCTGAGCCCCGGGTCTCGCGCAGGAAACGGAGGATCAGATAGATGCACGGGGCGAAGATCGCCACTTCGATCACCATCGTCCAGTCGATCATGAATCCTGCGAATTGGGTTGTTGTTGCTGAGCCACCGTTCGAAGGCGGTCCGCGACTTTCACGACGTCGACCATTGCCGCTACGTCGTGGACTCGAAGGACCTCTACACCCTGCATGGCGAGAATCGCCACTGCTGCAGCCGTGCCGTGCAGCCGCTCGGATGCGGGTTTGCCGGTCATCTCTCCGATGAAAGACTTCCGGGATGGCCCGAAGAGCCAAGGGTAAGGCAGGCGACGCAGTGGGCTGACGTCCGCCATGAGAAGCAGATTGTCCGTGCAGAGTGTGCCGAATCCGAGTCCAGGGTCCAGGATGATCCGTTTCGGATCGATTCCCTGGTCCGTCGCGAAGCGAACCCGCAGCTCCAGGTCCTGCACGATCGACTCCGCCACCGTCTCCAAAGTCGATGTGGCGGTGCCCCGAGGCGGATTGAAGCGGTGCATCAATACGATCGGGCAGCCGTGTTCGACGGCGACGGCGGCGAGTTCCGGATCCTCGGCCAGGGCGGTGGTGTCATTGATCCAGTCGGCTCCGGCCTCCAGTGCGGCGATTGCAACGGCCGCCCGCGTGGTGTCGATCGAGATCGGCACCGCGGTCTGCTTGCGGAGGCCCTCGATGACGGGTCGGGTCCGAGAAATCTGTTCCTCTACGGAGATCGGGGTGTAGTTCGGTCGGGTACTCTCGCCTCCGATATCGAGGACGTCGGCGCCGTCAGCGGCCAGGGCGAGCCCGTGCTCGATTGCGCGTTCGGGATCTACAAAGGCTCCCCCGTCCGAGAAGGAGTCCGGCGTGACGTTGACCACACCCATGATCCGGGTGCGGTCCTCTCCCAGGGTCAGGTCTCTACCGTGTCTACCCGTGAGCTTCATCGGGTCCGCGACGAACCAGCGCCGTGGATCAAGGGTGGGCCAACCCTTCCGCACCGGACAGGCCGACGTCGGGTTCGTCCTCTTCTACCGACGATTTCGCCCCGTCGACTGGGGTGCGTTGTGCGCGCTCCTGAGCGGCCCGGAAGTCGTTCAGATTGTCGCCTCTCATGATCGCCCCGATCTCCTCACCGGTCAGTGTCTCGTATTTCATCAGGGCTTCGGCGATGGTGTCGAGGCACTCACGATTGGCCTTGATGATGGACTCGGCGTGCGCGTATTGTTGCTGGACAATCGAACGGATCTCTTCGTGGATTGTCTCCAAGGTCTCTTGGGAAATGTCGCGCGAGATTCCACGTTCCATTCCGAGGAAGTCCGATTCGCCGCGGAAGCTGTAGTTGATTGGACCGATCGCTTCACTCATCCCGAGCTCGGTTACCATCATCTTGGCGATGTTGGTGGCTTGCTCGATGTCGTTTTGGGCGCCTGCCGAGATGTCTCCGAACACCAGATCTTCCGCGATCCGACCGCCGAAGCACATCGCAATCATGCCCAGCAACTTCGTGCGTCGCAGGTGGTAGTCATCGCGCTCCGGCAGGGACATCGTCGCACCGAGCGCCATTCCCCTGGAGACGATGGTCACCTTGTGTACGGGGTCCAAGACAGGAATCTTGATGCTGACGAGAGCATGACCGGCTTCGTGGAAGGCGGTTACCCGTTGGTCTTCCTCCTCGATAGCACGCGATCGTTTTTCGCGACCCCAGCGGACCCGATCGCGAGCCTCCTCGAGGTCGCTGATCTCGATGTAGTCCTGGCCCTTCATGGCGGCCAGGATGGCGCTTTCGTTCATGATCGCGGCAAGGTCGGCACCTGAACAGCCGGGCGTGGCCCGTGCGATGCGCGCCAGGTCGACGCTCGGCGCCAACTTGACCTTGCGACCGTGCACCGTGAGGATCTCTTCGCGACCCTTCACGTCCGGCATGTCGATCATGATCTGACGGTCGAAACGGCCTGGCCGCAGCAGCGCAGGGTCGAGTACGTCGGGCCGATTGGTGGCGGCGACCAGGATAATGCCCTTGTCACTGTCGAAGCCGTCCATCTCGACCAGAATCGCATTGAGGGTTTGTTCGCGTTCGTCGTGGCCGCCGCCCATGCCGGAGCCGCGTTTGCGGCCGACTGCGTCGATTTCATCGAGGAACACGATGCACGGGCTGCATTCCCGGGCCTGTTTAAACAGATCGCGTACGCGGCTGGCACCGACGCCGACGAACATCTCCACGAAGTCCGAGCCGGAAATGCTGAAGAACGGCACCTCGGCTTCGCCAGCGATGGCCTTGGCCATCAGGGTCTTGCCGGTGCCGGGCGAGCCGGCCAGCAGCACTCCGCGCGGGATGATGCCGCCGAGCTTGGCGAACTTGCCCGGGTGCTTGAGGAACTCGATGATCTCGCACAGTTCTTCCTTGGCCTCGTGGGCCCCGGCGACGTCGTCGAAGGTGATGTTGGTCCGGTTTTCCTTGGTGTAGATCGCCGCCCGGCTGCGTCCGAAGGACAGCACTCCGCCGCCAGCTCCAGGCGACCGCATCTGGCGGAAGATGAAGAACCAGACGATCGCAATGACCAGGATGTATGGCCCGATCGATCCCAGGAAGAACATCAGCAGGTTGTTGGTCTCGCTGGTCTTCAGCAGGGTCGGGTTGTGGGCGATCTCGTGTTCGTAGACCTCGGTCTTGTTCTGACTGAAGAGCCCACGCAGGGCTGCCAGGCTGACCTTGTCCCGCTCGCCGGGAACGATCCGGACGTACTTGTTCTCATTGCCCCGCATGATGAGGGCGGTCAGGAAGTTGCCCTTCGGTAGCAGTGGGAGGTGCGGCGAGGTCTCGAATTCCTCCAGACCGGCGTCGGGCTCGGTGTGGGAGATGAAGATTGCCTTTTGGACGAAGATGGACCCGTCCCGCAGATCGGAATCAAACTCGTCGAGACCGGCGTAGATGTCTGTCTCAAGTTCGCGCGGCAGGAGTTGGCGGATCAGCTCGCGGTCGCGGCCCTTCTCCCCGTCGAAGCCACCGAGCAGAAGCTCCATCTTGGCCGGCGGGGTGTCTTTGTCCTTGCGGAACGTGACCAGCACCTTGTGCCCGTCATCTTGCCAGTCGAGCTGCTGGATGTTGCCGTTGAACAGGACCCGGTAGAAGTCGTAGATCGAGAACTTCTGGTCCATGTTGGCCTGCGAGACCATCGCGAACAAAGCCAGGAGCAGGAGCAGGATCAGGACGATGCCCCCGAGTCCCCGGGGCCGTCGCCGTGTTTCCTTGTCCTGGTTGTCCCCCTGCTCTTGGGGATTCTCGCTGCGGTTTTCTTCCATCAGTATCCGGGAGTGGGGTCTTGGTATTGCATCGTCAGAAACCGGTCTCCAGGGCAAGTACGATTCGTCTACCCAGGTCCGAAACCAGCTCGGCGTGGGCCGACGTACCGTCTTCTCCTATCATGGTGCGGTATTCCGCGATGTCTCGGAGGCGCCTTTCTACGAGGATCCGGCCGGTTCGTCTCTCGATCAGTTGGATCTTGGCTACCGCATCGACAGAGCCTTCCTGGATCGGAGCGCCTAGCACCAGGGTCGTGTTGCGGACCCCGACGATCGTGACCTTCAAGATCGCGTCCGCCCGGTCCTTAGAGGCGTGTCGGTAACCAGAGTATTCGGATAGTTTTACGGTGATTGCCTTGGTGAGATCGCGCTCCAGACGCTGCCGAAACGTGTCGTTTCCTACGACTCCGACGTGCACCGTGCGGATCCCACCGGGGCGCCCCTCGTAACCCATGATGTAACCGCAACTAGTTGCAGCTACCAGCAATAGGGCCAGAACGGCGAAGTTCTGCGGAAACTGTCTCATGGGCGTGCTGGCTGGCATCAACTCCGGTCCGTTTTCGGGGGCGTCGGTGGGCCGCGTAGCTTGCGGAGGCGTTCTTGGGCCTCCTGACCGGCCCCCGACTCGGGATACTTGTCGGCGGCGAGCTGCAGATGGAGCAGGCCGCCGCGCTGGTTTTCGATCTCGAAGTAGAAGTCTGCGATGATCCGGTGCTTCTCGGCCAGCATCTCGTGGACGTTGGCCAGGGCGGCCGCCGCGACCTTGCGATACTTCGGATTCTCGATCCTGGATTCGAGGAAGCCGGTCAGTTCCTTGCGGGCCTGCTCCATCTCACCGAGGTCGTAGTCTGGCCCGTGGAGGTTCCGGTAGTAGCACATCGCGACCCGGAACAGCGATTTGGTGTTCCAGACGCTGTCGACGCTGATGCTCGAAAATCGCAGCCTCGCTTCCACGAAGTCGCCGTCTTCATACGCCAATTCACCGAGGCGGTACTGCGCGTCATCGCGATGGGGATTGGCCGGATAGTAGCTGACCAGGGTCTTGAGCACCGCCTTGGCCCGACCCCGGTCGAACCACAGGAAGCTACCGGTCTTTCGCCGGGCGAGCGCTTCCCCGACTTCGTAGAGCAGGTTGGCAATCGGCTCGCTGTGGCGCCGGAACTGCCGTTTGATCGCAAACGTCCGCATCTCCTCATACGCGGCCCAGTGCTTCCCGAGCCGATGGTTGGCGGTGCCGAGGATCAAGTACCACAGCGACTGGTCGTCCAGCGAGAGCGCGTCGGGATCGAAGTACCCGAGCGCAGTCAGTGCCAGTTCGTATTGCTGTTCTTCGAGATAGGTCTGTGCGAGGGCAAGGCACTCGCGGCTGTTCTGTGGCGGCACGTCGAGTGATCGACAAGCACACAGTCCTCCGATCAGCAGGAGCCAGGATCCAGCACGGTTTCGCATCTCTTGCCTATGAGACCCGAGTTGTCACTGGTTGGACAGAACCGCGCCCGAAAACAGGGTCGTGTTGGGCGAGATTTCACCCTTTGTAGGCGTCGCGACGCGTTGCCAGTTGCCGTTCCATTGCACTGCTCACCCAGCGGCCGAGCAGGCCGATCGCTCCCACCGGCGGGGATGGCATGGATGGCCAGACCCGACCGGGGCTCTGGCCGATGCCCTCCAGCCACGCCAGGGTCTCTGGCGAGACTGCATTCGAATAGTCGGTGGCGTGTTCTCGGCACAGCAGGCCAGGTTGCTGAGCGACGGAGTACAGCGTGCCTTCCGACACGCCCTGACCGCACTGACGGCACGCGGCCAGCGGCGCCAGCAGCCCCTGCTCGTGTAGGAACCGGAGCTCGACACCGAGCAGGATCTGTGGGATCTGGGTGTCATCACACTGCTCGAGCAGGCGGATCCCCCCACGCAGCAGGTCGAAGAGCTGCGGATCAGGTCGAGACGGCAGGAATGCCGGATCGAACAACTCGGACAGGTAGCTGGCCGCCCGGTAGCGCCTCGGTTCGCGTAGCCGCCGGGGTTCGTGCAGAAGTTTGACCCGATGCAGGACGGGTAGGTTGCTGGCCGACAGCTTGACTTCGACCAGATTGAGAAAGTCGATGCGTCCAAGGCACTGGCTGGTGGCCCGATAGGCACCCTTGCCCAAGGTCGTCAGGCGTCCGTGGTCGGGAGTCACCAGGGTGATCAATCGGCTGGACTCACGAAAGTCCGAACGCCGCCAGACCAGGCCGATCTGACTTCCCCTGCCCTGAGAGCGTTCCCGGCGGTTGGTGGTCTGGGCTCCTGACAAGATTTGTATCAGCGACGGCCTCCCCTGGCTGAACAGCAGTCGGGATCTTGCGCGTGGCTTGGAGCATACTGATTCCGGGGTTTCGGCGTAATGGCCTGGCAGGATCCGGAGTGCTGCGTCCCGGCGGGGGCGCCTGTCTAGCGGATGCTATCAACGGAAAATCTGTTCCGACCGCGGGCCTTGCTGGCGTAGAGGGCGTGATCGGCCCGGACGAGAATCGACTCGACCGTGTCCTCGCC
The DNA here is from genome assembly GCA_036338025.1 of Planctomycetota bacterium. GTDB lineage: Bacteria > Planctomycetota > UBA1135 > UBA1135 > UBA2386 > JAYZDB01. Next base: position 3,591 of record JAYZDB010000106.1, on the reverse strand, counting down.
GCAGTCCACCTCCGTGAGACCGATCGAGACCGTCAGCGGCATACCCTCTTCCAGGCCTGCCCGCTCCACCTGTGTGAAGATGCGTGTGGCGATGATGGAGGCCTGCTCGACAGAGGTGTCCGGGAGGACCACCATGAACTCTTCTCCGCCATACCGACAGACGGTGTCCTGCTTGCGCAGGGTTCGGCGCAGGACTTCGGCGCTGAGTCGGAGGGCGGCGTCGCCACGCAGGTGGCCGAACCTGTCGTTGAGGTTCTTGAATTCGTCGAGGTCGAGCATCAGTACGGTTAGCGGTGCCTGGCTGCGCTTGGATCGCTCGATCTCGCGGTCGAGGGTCGACAGGCCGACTCCCCGGTTGAACAGGCGGGTCAGTGGGTCGGTGAGGGCAAACTGCTTGGCCCGGGTCCCGGTCTTCTTGAGAAACAGGTTCTCGGTGAGGATCGAAGCAGTGCTGGCGAGTGCTGTGACTGCCTTGAGGTCATCGCCCTGGATGATCGCCTGGCGGGTCAGCGTCCGGTCCAGGAACAGGAACGACGGCGAGCGGAACGCGCGGTTGATGGGGACGCACAGCACTTCGTCGACACCGAGTGCCTCGAGCAGGCCGGTGGCGTTGTGCTCCGCCTGCATACGGAGGGCCACTCCCTGCTCGAGAGATTCCCCGAGAACTTGCTGCTCCTGAACGCTGGGATTTACCTTGAGGGGTTCCAGCGCGCATGGGGTCATGTCAGACTTGGCCCGCAGCCAGCAGCACTTCAGGTCCTTGTTCCAGACCGCCAACACGGCGCGTTCGTAGTCGAGGAAGCGTAGTGAGGCGGCGGTGGTCGCGGTGATGATGTCGCGGTAGCGGAGGGCGGTGCTACAGCTTTGCAGCGAGGTCACGACGTCGGCGAGGTTGCCGCGGGCGCGTTGCCACTCGAACAACTGCCGGTCCGGCAGTTCCTCCTGGGGGTCGTGTTCGGGGCGGTGTTCGGCGCCGAGCAAGTTGGCTTGTTCGAGCACCGTCGAGACCTGGTTGCGGAGATTCTGGGCGGCCACCAGGTCTTGCCTTGAGACTTCACATAGCAGGGTGTTCTGAGCTTTCACGTCGGCATCCTCTGGATGCCAGTAACCGGCCAGGTCGGCCAGCAACTCACCCTTGCACAGCAACTCTTCGGCGTTGGTGCATTCGTCCTGGGAGGTTGCGAGGGCGCGCCGGCGGCGTTCGTGACGGTTCGCCAGGCTGGGCATGAATGGCTCGAGCACGCGATGAAAACGCTCCGACCCCGCGGTCCCGAACTCCGTCAGCATTCCGACCCAATCCGGCAGGTCGACCAGCAATCCGAGGAGGTAGGCCTGCTCCGGGTCGATCGAGTGGCGGCTTTTCGCCAACTCCCGGCAGGCGTGTCCGGTGGCCAGGGAGTGCATCCACTGGCTGCGAACCGCTTCGCTGCCCTTGATCGGCACTGGCTTTACCTCGAGGGCGCGCATCACCATGATCCGCCCGAAGTGTTGGATCAGGTCATCGACCGATCGCAGGCCACTCCACGAGGCGTTGATCGGCGCGCGCGAGATCCGCAGCAGGCGGATGATCGTCAGCGGATCCAGCTCGAGCAGGGACCGCATCGACAGCCTGCTGCCGTCCTTGCGGGCGGACACCAGCCGGTAGCGCAGGTCACGCAGGGCGAGAATCGAGTCGACACCCTGGCTGCTGGCAGTCCGGCCAGCTGCTGCCGGCGGCTCCTGGGTTCTGGTGGGTGTGTCCTCGCGCATGTCCTATCTTGTGATCGTCGTCCCGGAGCAAACCGCTCAAGTGCTGTTCGGTTTGACACACAATGGGAACGCGAAGGTCCCATGGCAGGACCCGTTCAGGACTGCTGATATTGATGTAAATACCTATAAAACAGTGTATTAGGGGGTGGTCAGGGAAATTCTGGGCAACTTAGGCCTGGTGTTGGCCCGTGATTCGCTCCTGGGCCGGTCATGACTGCACTGGCACCGACCCCTTCTAGAGCACCCCGCCCCGCCGCGGGTGATCCGCGCCGCCACGCAATGGTCCTTCTCGAAGGAGGCGCCGAGCGTGGATCACTGAGTCCAGACGCGCTCGCGACCGCCTTGATGGACATGTTCCGCCGCACCCGTTCCCGCGAAGCGTTCGACACCCTGGTCGAACTCACCCGGGACCAGTTGCTGGCCCGGGTTCGTACCCGGGTCCGCTATCTCGGCCCCTGTGTGGATCCGCACGAATTGCTGCAGGACGCCTACATCAATATCTACAGCTACCCAGACAAGTTCGACGCCCGTCGTCCCGGGGCGTTCCGGGCCTGGTCGACGACCATCGTCGACAACTCCGTGCGCCGCTACCTCCGCAAGGCGAGAACCGGCCCTGACGTGCGGCTCAAGCCGGTCGAGATCCTGGCCCAGGAGGCGGACGAGGCCGAGCGCGGCCCCGGCCGCATGGCGATCCGTGGCGAGGAGTACCGGCGGAGTTGCCGGGTCTTCCAGTTGTTCCTGGCTCTCTACCTGCAGGCCTTCCGTAACCTCTCTGAGCGGGAGCAGTTCGTGCTCCAGATGGTGGAGGTCAAGGGTCTTCGCTACGCCCAGCTGTCCGAGGTTGTCGGAATCCGGGCGGAGGCACTCAAGATGGTGGTGTTTCGGGCTCGCCGACGGATCGTCAAGCGGGTCGAGGGCTACTTTGCCGCCGGTTTCGCCCAAAGCGCCTAGACCTTCCCGATCAAGGACTGTGGATTCCAGCGGTCTGGACTCCTAGCTTCAGCTGCTGTGAACACGAGGACAGCGGATCGACTCTACATCCACTGCAAGGAGCTCTGCACCCTGACCGCGGGTCCCGCGACCGGCGCACGACGGGGCGCTGAACTGCGGGATGTCGGGATGATCGAGGATGGGGCCGTCGCGGTAGCCGATGGCTGTGTCGTGACGACGGGGCCGACCTCGGAGGTGCTGGCGCAATTCCCGGATGTACCGCGGGTCGACTTCTCTGACTTTGTGGTGGTGCCGGGGTTTGTCGATTGCCACACCCACCCGGTGTTCGCCCAGACCCGTGAGCACGAGTTTCACATGCGCTGTGCCGGCGCCGACTACATGGAGATCGCGGCGGCAGGTGGCGGAATCCTCAACTCCAGTGAGCGGACTCGTGAGGCGAGCCGTTATCAACTCGAAGAAGTGGTGGCGACCAACTTCGACCGCTTCCTCCAGAACGGTACCACCACCATCGAGGCGAAGAGTGGCTATGGCCTGACCACGGAATCCGAGGTCGAGAGTCTGCAGGTGCTTGGCGAGGTCGCGCAGGCACATCCACTCAAGGTGCGCCGGACGTTTTTGGGTGCCCACGAGTTCCCGAAGGCGTTCCGCGACTCTGCCGCGGCTCGCGAGGACTATGTGCAGCTGGTCATCGAGGAGATGCTGCCGGCGGTCGAGGGCTTGTGTGAGTCCTGCGATGTGTTTGCCGAGCCGGGGGTGTTTGACCGCGAGCAGTCGCGCCGAATCCTGGTGGCGGCCAAGGAGCGGGGCCTGCGTCTACGGGTACACGTCGACGAGATCCTGCCGATGGGTGGGGCCGAACTCGCGGTCTCGCTCGGTGCGGATTCCGCCGAT
>JAYZDB010000105.1:0-7013 GCA_036338025.1 Planctomycetota bacterium | reverse complement strand
TGCTTTCGTGAACGGTCACAGCTCACAAGATGCGTTGGATATCGTTCGAGATTTCTTGGCTGAGCGCCACGATGACCTGAGCATCGATATCCGTCGCAAGATCCTCCAGAGCCTGGACCAACTTCAACGCAGTGTAGAAATCAAGAAACGATGGACCTGAGAAAACTCAAACGAATCGGCATCATCATCCTGCTGCTGCTGCTCCTACTGTTCGTGTTCAGCAACCTCCAACCTATCGAGATCCAGTTGCTGTTCTGGCGCCCGACCATGCCCCTGGCCCTGTTGATCTTCCTGGCCGCGCTGATTGGATTCGTAATCGGGATGTTCGTTGCCTTGAACGTGGGCAAGGACAAGAAGACCTCCCCAACCTCAACCCCCGTAGACCCATCGTGAAGATCACCTTCGCCAAGAATGTCACCGCCCTCCTCAAGGGTGCCGACTCCCTACTCGTCGTTGCCCCACAAAGGACCCTCGGCAAACTCCCCAAGATCCTCGGTCAGGATCTCGACAAACTCGCACACAAGCTGACCAAGAACCTCAAGGCCGGTGACCTGGGTGCAACCGCGACCACGCTCACGAATTCCAGGCAAGAGCGGCTGACGGTCGGGAGCCTCCCTGACCGGGTCTCAAGGTACAACTGCAAGGCTCGCCCCGAGTGCGTGCAGCGCGTAGTCAAGGCCGCCAAACTAAGCGACAAAGCAACCAACGCAGTCCTGCTCGTTCTCGACCAGGCTGATCACGCCCTGCCCACAGTCAATGCACTAGCTCGGTGTTTTCACCTGTACAGCGTCAAGGGAAGCAACACAGGCAGCCGCGGCACGGTCCGAGTGGCAGCGGTTGACCGCAAGGGCAAGGCCATCCAGATCCCTTCTTCGACGCGCGACACCGCCGAAGCAACCCGCGAGGCCGCGCGCCTGGGGGACGCGCCCCCCACCGAGATGAACCCCGAAGCGATGGTCAAGCAAGCCCGCAAGCTGTTGCGAGGCATCAAAGGTGTGCGCTGCCGAGAGATTGTCGGCGGCAAGTTGCTGGACAACAAACTCGGCGGCATCCACGCGGTAGGGCGCACAGCAGTCAAAGCACCCCGGATGTTCGTCGCTACCTACACCCCATCCAAGAAGTCCAGGAAGTCCCGCCACCTGGCACTGGTCGGCAAGGGCATCACCTACGACACCGGCGGTCTAAGCATGAAAAGCCCCACCGCCATGACCACCATGAAGTGCGACATGGGCGGGTCAGCCGCCACCCTCGGCGCATTCAGGATCGCCGCCCAGGAAGCCGGTCCGCACAAGATCTCGCTGGTCCTGTGCCTGGCCGAAAACGCAGTCGGGCCAACCTCCTACAAGCCAGATGACGTTCTCACCATGCATTCGGGCAAGACCGTCGAGGTCAACAACACCGACGCTGAGGGAAGGCTGGTACTCGCGGACGGCGTCAGCTACGCCGCGCGGGTTCTCAAGTGCGACACGATCTTCGATGCCGCGACCCTCACTGGCGCGCAACTGATCGCGACAGGCAACAACCACGCTGCCATCTTCAGCAATGACCCCAAGCTCGAAGCCTGCGTCGTCGCCGCCGGCTATTCCAGCGGTGACATGGTCCACCCCCTGATGTTCGCGCCAGAACTCTACAAGCGTGAATTCCGCAGCTCGATCGCCGACATGAAGAACTCGGTCCGTAATCGATCCAATGCGCAGTGCAGCTGCGCTGCCCAATTTATCTACTGGCACATCGAGGACACCGATGCGAAATGGTGCCACGTCGACTTGGCTGGGCCGGCATTCATCGGCGAACGGGCGACCGGATTCGGCACGGCCCTGCTCTCCGAAGCCATCCGGCGCCTGTGACCACTGCCCGTAAATTGTCTGTCCCTCGACTAGAGTCGGATTACAGTTAAGTCTCATGACCTTCGAGCCACCCTTTCGGCGCGTCCTGGTAGCCAACCGCGGTGAGATCGCGGTGCGGATCTGCCGCAGCCTCAAGGAGATGGGCATCGAAACCGTCGCCGTGCACAGCGAAATCGACCCGGACGCCGCTCACGTCCTGGCGGCATCGATCGCCCACAACCTCGGTGGTCACGACGCCAGTTCTTCCTATCTGCAGGTGCCGCAACTGCTCGATGCGGGCTGTATCAACGAATGCGATGCGGTCCATCCAGGCTACGGGTTCCTGAGTGAGGACCCTGATTTTTGCCGCGCACTCGAGGCAGTCGGCATGCGCTTGATCGGACCGGAACCTGAATCCATGGAAATCCTGGGTTCCAAGCAGAAGGCCAAAGAGGCCGCGATCGCTGCCGATGTTCCTGTTGTTCCCGGCTGCAACCAGGACTCGGGCGATGACGGACAGATGCTGGAGGAAGCTCGCAAAATCGGCTTTCCAATCCTGATCAAGGCATCGGCAGGCGGTGGCGGCAAAGGCATGCGCCTGGTCGCTGCGGAAGCAGACTTCCTCGAGGAGATGGCAGCCTGCCGACGCGAATCACAGAGCGCGTTTCACAGCAGCGAGATGCTGCTAGAGCGCTACGTCGAGCCAGCACGCCACATCGAAATCCAGATCATCGGAGATAGCCACGGCAATGTCATCGCGCTGAATGAACGCGAATGCTCGATTCAGCGCCGCCATCAGAAGGTCATCGAAGAAGCGCCCTCGCCCGCCGTCAGCCCAGACCTGCGCCAACATATGAGCGAAGCCGCTGTGCGACTCGCGAAGCACGTCGGGTACCAAAACGCCGGGACGGTCGAGTTCCTCCTCGACGATGAGGGCCACTTCTACTTCATGGAGATGAACACGCGGTTGCAAGTTGAGCACCCGGTTACAGAGATGACGACCGGCCTCGATCTCGTGCAATTGCAGGTGCTCATCGCCGGTGGTGCGGCGATCCCAGACCTGCTGGAAGGCCGCGAGTTCTCTCCACGCGGCCATTCTATCGAAGTGCGGGTCTACGCCGAGAGTCCGGAGCAGGGCTACCTACCAGCCGCCGGTCGCTTGACCAGGGTCATTGAACCAGCTGGCCCGGGCATCCGCGTCGACTCCGGCGTGTTCGAGGATTGCGAAATCAGCGTACACTTCGACCCCATGCTCTCGAAGATCATCGTGCACGCTCCCTCGCGCGACAGCGCCTGCCGCAAGATGGCGCAAGCGCTCAAAGACACTGTCTACCTGGGAGTCCCCACTAATGTGGACTTCCTGGCGCGAGTCAGCGACAGCCCACAATTCAGGGCCGGGCAGTTGTCCACGGGGTTTCTAGGCGAACATCCAGAACTCGCGGCGGGACCTGTCGGCGGCATTCCCGACCTCGCCTACGCGGCGGCAGCACTGTGTCGATCGATCATTCCTGGGAATAGCGGTAGCTCCCAGGCCAATGCGACTACTGCAGACGGCTCCGCGGAAGTGTGGGATGAGATTGACAATCTGCGTATCTGGGATCAGTCATGAACTACAGCAGAGATTTCGAGCACGAAGGTGAACGACTCCGAGTCACCGCCAAGAGCAAGGGCGAGGATCTATTCCAGGTCATGGTTGGTGACCGCGTTCTCGAACTTCGCGCGACAGTCTTGCCAGATGGTCGCCTGGGGATCGAGCACGATGGGCAACACTTCGAGGCCGCCGCGAGTCGCACAGCTAACAACAACCTGCACGTTCGCCTAGGCAACCAGACCTATCTTCTAACCGCCCACGTAGCAGAAAGTAGCGGTGTGCGTACAGCTTCGGGCGACGGAATGATCCTCGCGCCCATGACAGGGACCATCCTGAAGATTCGCGTCACCAAAGGTGATGCGGTGTCGGCTGGCCAGACTGTCGCCGTTTTGACCGCCATGAAGATGGAGCACAAACTGCTAGCCGGGATCGATGGCAAAGTCGTGGAGGTCTTTGAGGAAGAGGGCGCAGCGGTAGATCAAGGCGCAATCATTCTCAAAATCGAAGCCTGACCGCTCAGACCCAGCATCGCCCACGCGAATCAAGCTCGACGATGTTTCCCGGATCAAGATCCTGAATCCGCAGCGCCGTCCAGCCCAAGCTACATGTGGGCAACAATCGCATCGCCAAACTCGGAGCACTTGAGAAGAGTCGCTCCCTCCATCTGACGTTCAAAGTCGTAGGTCACCGTCTTCGCGCTAATCGCGCCATCGATACCCTTCAGAATCAGGTCGGCGGCCTCGGTCCAGCCCAGATGACGCATCATCATCTCACCTGAGAGGATTACCGACCCTGGGTTTACCTTGTCCTGATCCGCGTACTTCGGCGCTGTGCCGTGAGTAGCCTCGAAGATCGCCACACCGGTGTCGTAGTTGATGTTGCCTCCGGGCGCGATCCCGATGCCACCCACACAGGCCGCGAGGGCGTCGGAGATGTAGTCACCGTTGAGGTTGAGTGTCGCGATGACGCTGTATTCCGCAGGACGGGTAAGGATCTGCTGGAGGAAGGCATCCGCAATCACGTCCTTGATGATGATCTCCCGGCCATCCTGAGTCTTGATTACCTGCCAAGGGCCACCGTCAAGTTCCTGTCCACCAAACTCCCGGGTAGCCAGTTCGTATCCCCAATCGCGAAAGGCACCTTCCGTGAACTTCATGATGTTGCCCTTGTGCACGAGCGTCACGCTGTCACGGTTGTTGTCGATCGCATACTTGATGGCCGCACGAACCAACCGAGTCGTGCCCTCTACAGACACTGGCTTGACTCCGAAACTCGCCGAGTCGGGAAAGCGCACTTTGCCAAACCGATCAGGGAAGTTCTCCGCCAACATGTTCTTGAACCGAATGGCGTCTTCCTCGCCATTCATGAACTCGATGCCAGAGTAGATGTCCTCGGTGTTTTCACGGAAGATCACCATGTCGGTAAGTTCAGGCCGCTTCACAGGACTCGGCACTCCCTCGAACCAGCGCACCGGACGCAAGCAGGTATAGAGATCCAGACGCTGCCGCAAAGCAACGTTGAGACTCCGGATACCACCGCCGACCGGAGTAGTCAGCGGTCCCTTGATTCCCACAACGTGATCGCGAAAAGCGTCGATCGTCGAGTCCGGCAACCACTCTCCTGTCTCTTCGAAGGAAGCTTCTCCAGCGGGTACAGGCAACCACGAGATCTTGCGCTGCTCGCCATAGGCCTTGGCGACAGCAGAATCGAATACGTGTTGTGATGCGCGCCAGATATCGCGGCCAATACCATCCCCTTCGATGAAGGGGATGATGGGGAGGTCCGGGACATTGAGTCCCGCAGAGGTCATCGTGATCTTGTCGGCCATGTATTCGGTTTGACAGGTGGTAATGATCGAGGGCGCAAGAGCTTAGCGATGAACCCCGTCAGCACTCAACCTAGAACTGCTTGATGACTCCCAGATACGCGGCCCAGACCCCTACGCCAACGGTGATCAGCCAGCCCAGACCAGCTGAAATGACGCCCCGCTTGACGAGAGCCGGCGTGGCTCCGAGCAACAGCCAGATCCCGATCTTGATGAAAATGAAGGTCGGCCACGGAAAGTCGTAGCCACGCTTCGACAACAATCCAAAACCGGCCACCAACATCGCCAACAACCCCACACCATGGGAGATCGATGCGAGTTTATTCGGCCGGGAGTCGGACGAATTTCGCAGCAGCACACCTCCCAGACCCACGGCCACGAGAATCAGACCGGCGAGATGAATGACCCGATAAATTTCGACGCTCATTCTGCGGACGGTAACCGAAGGCCCCTCGCGATTCGAACAAACCCCGGCGGCCTCAACCAGCTACATGGGGCCCCCTCGTCCACCCTGGTCCCGAAGGGCGGCAGACAGCGACTCCCTCTGCATGCCCAGGAACTTTGTACGCCGCTCAGAGGAGACCGGGACCGGTACCCGGCGGTCCTCCGCTCCTACCGCAGCGTAGATCCGGGCCAACTCTTCGACATGCGCGGCCGGGTTTGGATCCGGTGCGGGAATCCCACTAGCCAAGGTATTGCGACGTTCGCCATCCTCGGCCAGCGATTGCATCGCAGTAGCCAGTGCCCCGACGTCACCTGGCGGCACCCGCAACCCAGAATCCCTGACACGCTCTGCCAACGCACCTATCTCGGAGACGATCGATGGCAAACCGAGTTCAAAACACTCTGCCAACCCAAGCCCAAAAGCCTCAAAACACAACACCGGAAATACTCCGACGTGCAACCCCGTGGCAGCGATGTCGCTCGCCTCAAATGCTCCGTGGAAAGTCACCGGTAAACCGTCCGCAAGCGTCTGCAGTTCTTCAGCAAACGACTCGGGCGCCACCGGTCCAAACAGGTGCAACTCAACCGGTACCGAGGTTTTCTCGATGACCTGCCGCAACGCGGCTAGCAGCACGTGTGGACCCTTGTGCCGGGTGAGGCTGCCCCAGTAGCCAAAACGAATGGTCTCGCCGCCAGGCGCCACGACGTCAACATCCTCGAATCGCTGGCGATACGGCAAATCGTGCAGTTGGTAGCGCTCGCGGGGTAGTCCCGTGGTTTGGCTCAACAGATCAGCCGTAACCTCCCTCGCTACAAGCACGCGATCCGCCATCTCAAGTTCCGATCGGTACTGATCTCGGAACAACTCGATTCCTTCGTCGAGTTCCGTCGGCGGCTCGGCCCCAAAACGAGGGACGCACTCGTGGCAACTCGATGCCGATAAATCTCGAAAGCACGGGTGCCCATCACGATGTAGGCGAAACGCTCGCGGGCACGAGGTATAGACATCGTGGAGCGTCACCACCGTGGCAATCCCGAGGGAGTTCGCAATCGCCACCAGGTCACTACTCAAGCGGATCCACTGGTGGACATGTACGACATCCGGATGCTCGCGCTTGAAGACCTCCCTGATCAACTCCGATGCACCTGCGTGATAAGAGTGCGCGTAGTGATCGTGATACCAGTCCTCACGCTGAAGGCGTAGCACAGGCACACCGTGATACTCGTCCTCCGTCACGCCACACTCCAGGCCGAGTTCGGGCGTACCCGCAAGCAAGCACACATCCACACCCACCGCCTGCTGAGCGGCCATCGTCATCTCGAGGTA
>JAYZDB010000104.1:0-9556 GCA_036338025.1 Planctomycetota bacterium | reverse complement strand
AGCGTGCCGCGGCCGCGATCTGGAACTCGTAGATCCCAGGCTCGGTGCTCTTGATCGCCTCCGCGATGCCCGCACAGGCGATGCGCGTCGCGGCGGTGATACAGTCGATCTCCTCCTTCAACTTCACACCGCGTAAGGCCTTGATGTGGGAATCGACCTTGCTGACCTTCAGCTCGGGGAACATGTCCGCGAGACTCTGCATGAACACCACTTCATCAGATGGAGCGCGCTTCAAACCCCGCCGCTGTCGCCCGGTCGAGCCTCCTGATGTCCAGCAGGTCGAGTACTGCACCTCCGCATCAGCACCGAACAGACCCCTTAGGATTCTCGGCAACGACGTAACGGCCCGAATCTCATCGAATCGGGTCTTCGCGGCATGATCGTCTGACGGCACGATCCGCTTGCCTTCCCATTGAGCTGTGAACCGGCTGTAGGGTTCCACCAACAACATGTCCTTGCCCTGCTCGGGAAACAGGATCAAGGCCGCGTTTTGCTGCACGATCCCAGTCAAATAGTAGAAGTTCTCACTCTGACTGAACCCATTGAGCCCAGCACCACTCCTCGCGCTGCCACGCATGACCACCACTCCGGTCTTCAATCTCTGCATCAACGCCTGCCGCCGTTGCTTGAAAAACTCAAAGGGGATCGGAGGCGTGGGTTCCTGAGTTGGCGCAGGCATCGCCAGCAGGGCCGAGACAGTCGCAACCAGGATCGCGGGTAGTTTCATCATCGATGATTCCGTTCGGGGGGGCGGCTCCCAAGACTGATCGGGCAATCCCGGAGGAGCCATTGCGGCACACCCTATCGCATGTACCTCGCGTCCCCTACCGGCAGCATCGCGGCGGTGACGATCTGCAAGCTATTCCACCCGGTGTAATTCGCGGCCAGCAGCACCGAACACGCCACACGGATCGAGCACGGACATCCAGGTAGACACCAACTCAGCGACCCCCGCAGCGCAGGGCTTGCTGAGGTTTGACGGCATTTTTGGCCAGGGGTCGGGCCAGATTCCAGCTCGTCGACGAATCGCGAAGGCGATCCTGACTTTGACTACGGAGGGTAGCGGCGCCACCAGCACCACGGGCGGTCGCTTCTATCGATTGACCATACCGTTCACCGAGTCTGCGACCTGGCAGGGGCTCGGCAACGGGATTCAAATCGGCGCGGAGACAATAGCGAGCGCAGACACCGATACCGGCGGACAGGTCGCAGCATTCGGCACCCGATCCTTCGACGTCACCACCAGCCTACGAGCGTGGCAGGCTGGCGCAGCAAATCACGGTTGGGCCATTCTCAATCCAGGCGCCAGGAGGTGGTCGTTCCGATCCTCAGATTGGTCGACAGCCGCCGAACGACCGATGTTGACCGTGGTCCTGGACCATTGACATCGGCTAGACACCAACGCATCTCTGGGCTCTTGAGGGACTTGTCGCCACGAGAGGTTCGCCACAGAACTTCGCGGTAGAGGCCAGGTGCTCTGGACCTCCGGCGTCAAGCCGTGCGGCCTGCTCACCGGTGTCTTCCTTCGGTCTGCGGATCGCACGTCACGGTTTTGTCATTCCGGCGGGCAGTCATCTCACACCACCCACCGGCAGGTTGCAGCATGCCACGGTCTCATCTAGCTTGACAGTGCTCGGGCGAAGCCTCGTTCGTTTCCCAATTACGGCGCTTCAGCGTCGCTACCCAAAACGAGCTTGAGCAAGCCGAAACATGTCCCCCTCCCCGTCAGATATGCACACGCGCACAATGTCGAACTTCACCGCCCCCGGATTGGTCCTTCTCTCAGCCCTGATCTGCACACCTGTCATCGCTCAAGAGCGAGTCACCAAGGCAAACTACAAACTAGCCCACAAGTACTCGAGCTCGTTCCTTCGGCAGTTCACCTACAGCACGTCCGTGTCGCCGAGTTGGATTGGCAAATCGGAACGCTTCTGGTACAGCTTCCGGACCAGCTCTGGCACCAAGTACTGGTTGGTAGACGCAAACGCGCGGACCAAACACCCACTGTTCGATCACGCCAAAGTCGCCGCCGGTGTGTCTAGTGCCACTGGCAAAGCGGTCGACGCGACCAAGCTGAGCCTCTCCAGCCTCAAGGTAAGCAAGGACGAGAAGAAGCTCACCTTCGCCTCCGGGGGCTGGGCCTTCGAGTATGACTTCGCCTCCGGTTCGATCAAAAAGACCGGCAAGGCCCGTCGAACATCAAGCCGGTCACGCAGCCGCAGAGGGAGTTCCCGTGGCACAACGCGAGAGGAGATGACGCGCCGATTCCGTGATCGCCAACGCGAACAGGAGGATGACAAGAAGGACGAGGAGAAGAAAGACGAGGAGAAGAAAGACGGCGAGAAGAAAGACGGCGAGGAGCAAACTCGCACAAACCGAGATACCCGCGATCGGGGCTCGCGCAGCGGTACTCGCGGCAGTACGAGTCGAACACGCTCAACTACGAGTTCCGATGGTCGGAGCTACTCCCCGGACAAGAAGGTCGTGGTGTTCGCGAAGGACCACAACCTCTACATCCTCGAGGGCAAGTTGGCCCCGGTCCAGATCGCCAAAGCGGATCAGAAACCGACCAAAAAGGTAGCGAACGCAAGCATCTCCAAGACAAAGACAAAGGACCAAAAGAAGGTCAGTGGCAAGCAGGTAGCAAACGCGAGCATCTCCAAGGCAAAGGAGCAAAAGAAGACCAGTGGCAAGCAGATAGCGGGCAACAAGGGCAAAGCCGTCGAGGCCGCCGCAGCGAAATCCACGACGAAAAAGGCCGCACCTCCCAGCCCGAAGTATCTCTACGACGACAAGGTGGCAGTTCAACTGACCAAGGACGGAGTAGACGGTTTCGGCTTTGGTGGTGCCCTGCAGACCAGCACTAGCAATAGCAGGACCAGCCGATCGACTCGAACGTCGACCCGCGGCACCAGTCGTACTGGAAGTTCTCGTACTCGTCGACCCAGCCGCAGCAGGATGGCCCGCGTCTCATGGTCTCCAAACTCTGCCGCCTTTTACACAACGCGCCGCGACTCGAGGCACTCGAAGGAACTATTCCTTGTCAACTCGATCGCAGAACCACGCCCATCCTTGCAGACCTACCGTTATTCGATGCCCGGCGAGGAGGGCATTCGAACCGTCGAGCTGCACTACTACGAGAAAGGCAACGGCAAACTCGTCATGCTACCCAAGAAGTGGAAGGACGAGAGCTACTCGAGCATGACCTGGCTCAAGGACAGGCCAGCGTTGCGATTCACCCGCCGCGATCGCGCCATGCGCAAGATGGAAATCAGTGAGCTTGATCCCAAGACCGGCAAAGTCACGGTACTCCTCGTGGAAGGCTCGGAAGACGGCCATCTCAAGAGTCAAAGCAAACGCAGCTTGTCGAAGAGCAAGGAGTTCATCTGGTGGTCGGAGCGCAGCGGCTGGGGCCACTACTATCTATACGGAGAGGACTACAAGCTCAAGAACGCAATCACCTCGGGAGCCTTCCGCGCCAGCCGGATCGTCAGTGTCGACGAGACACTCGGTGTAATGTACTTCCGAGCCAACGGGCGCGAGGGGGGCAACGTCTACGACGAACATCTCTACCGGGTACGGCTGGATGGCTCCGGACTCACCCTGCTCGACCCAGGTCCCGGATCTCACCGCTCAAGCCTCTCGCCCTCCAAGCGCTATCTGGTCGATAACGCGACCGCCGTCGACATGGCGCCCACCGCCGTGTTACGAGATACGCGAGGGAACGAGGTAATGAAACTCGAAGAGACCGACCTCAGCATGCTCAAGAAGGTTGGGTGGAAGATGCCCTCGACCTTCACGGTCAAGGCTGCAGACGGGGTGACCAACCTGTTCGGCAATATGTGGAAACCATTCGATTTCGATGCCAACAAGAAATACCCGATCATCGTCAACGTGTATCCGGGACCCCAGATGGAAGGTGTGAGCCGCTCGTTCTCCGCATCAAGTTCTCGGCAACAGTTGGCCCAACTGGGTTTCATTGTCATCCAGGTCGGCCATCGCGGCGGCACACCCAAGCGCTCGCGAGCCTACGCTAACTATGGCTACTACAACCTGCGAGACTACGGTCTCGCGGACAAGAAGGCCGCAATCGAGCAGCTCGGGATGCGACACTCGTTCATCGACGTCGATCGAGTCGGTATCTTCGGCCATTCCGGCGGGGGCTTCATGACAGCCGCGGCCCTGCTGCAAAAGCCCTACAACGAATTCTTCACTGCGGGTATCGCATCCTCGGGCAACCACGACAACAACATCTACAACAGTAGTTGGTCGGAACGCTACCACGGTCTCAAGGAAGTAGCGGTCGAGGACAAGAAAAAGGAAGAAGGCGCCGGCAGTACTGGTGGAGACAGCACTCGCGCAAGGCGCGGTGGAGATTCTGGTGGTTCCCGCCGCCAAAACTCTGGGCGACGGACCGAAAACAACTCCAACAGTTCAACCGGGACCACGACTGTCAAGAAGACCGACTCCAAGAAGACAGACGTCAAGAAGACAGACGTCAAGAAGACAGACGCCAAGAAGGCAGACGCCAAGAAGGCAGACGCCAAGAAGGCAGACGTCAAGAAGACGGAGAAGAAGACCAAGTTCGAAATCCACGTCCCGACCAACGCAGAGTTGGCGGAGAACCTGGTCGGCAACCTGCTTCTCGTGCACGGTGAGATCGACAACAACGTGCACCCCGCCAACACCATGCGCCTCGTCGATGCGCTCATCAAAGCCAACAAGCGCTTCGACATGCTGATCGTTCCCGGTGCCCGTCACGGCTTCGGGCGTGCTGGGAGTTACGTCACCCAACGCGGTTGGGAGTTCTGGGCCGAACACCTGCTCGGTGAGCGACAGGTCGGCGCAGACATCACGAAGAAGGGCAAGTAGTCCAGTCGCCCCCGCCGGGACCTCCCGCCTGCTAGTCCCAGGCGAGGAGGTCCGGCACAACGCGGGCTCAACATCTCGCTGCGCGACTGTCTCACCAGCACGGCATGGGAATGTCCGCTCAGCGGCAAGGCAGCGACCATTCGTCCAGGCGCGGGTGAAACTCCCGGAGGCGGGAGATGTCATGCCGAGGAGGCCGGTTCTTGCTACAGTGAGGCGGCTGCCCTGCCCCCCTAGCAACCCTCCCAACCACCATGCGCGCCTCGATTCTCCGCAAGACCAACTTGGTTATCATCGCCACCACCCTCACGGCGATCACCCTCACCACCATCGCATCCGCACAGGCCGTGCAGGCTCCCACGCAGGGTAAAGCTCCTCCGAGTCATCACCTGGTCAAGGTGACGATCAAGGACGCCCGCTACCTCACCCGCCTCCTGAAGCTCGACCTCGACATGGCTGGCTGCGGCGTCCCTGAAGCTGGCACAAAGCAGGTCGAAATCGTTACGACGGATGCCGATCTCGTGACCCTGCGCCAGGCCGGTTTCAAGTTCGAGATGATGCAACGCAACATCGAGGACCACTACGAAGCAGAGATGAAGCGGCAATCGCTAGGTCGCCCCGAGACCCTGTCCCCACCGCTGGGCCAAGGAGCCATGGGCGGCCACTGGACCCTGGCCCAGATGGAGGCAATCCTCGATGGGTTTGCAAAGGACTACCCATCCCTCTGTAGCAAGAAGGCCAGCATCGGCAAATCGATCGAGGGCCGCGACCTCTGGATGGTCAAGATCTCCGACAACGTCGGTCAAGACGAGGCGGAGCCTGAGGTGTTCTACGACGCCCTGCACCACGCCCGCGAACCGCTTTCCATGGAGACAACGATCGTATTCATGGAAGAACTGCTCGCTGGCTACGGCAAGGACAAGGAAGCCACCTTCCTCGTGAACGAACGCGAGCTGTTCTTCGTGCCATGCGTCAACCCTGAGGGCTACGAACACAACCGCGCCCTCCGCCCGAACGGCGGTGGAATGTGGCGCAAGAATCGTCGTCCAAACGGCGGCGGAAGCTATGGAATCGACCTCAACCGTAACTACGCGACCGGCTGGTCAGCCCCCAACGGTGGCAACTCGACCAACCCGAATTCCGATGTCTACCGCGGCACGGCACCATTCTCCGAGCCCGAGACCCTCGCTATCGAGAACTTCATCAAAACGCGCAGCTTCGTGCAGATCTGCAGTTGCCACACCTACACCGAGATCCTGCTCCAGCCGTGGGGATACAAGCCTGGAGTGACCAGCAATAGCGCCGAATATGACCTCATCGGCGACCGCATGACCGCGGCCAACCCGATGCAGCGCGGCGGCATCTCGACAATCCTCTACACCGCCGCCGGTGGATCCATCGACCACCACCACGCAGTCCATGGCGCATTCGGCTGGAGTCCTGAGTTGGGCAAGTCGAGCGAGGGCGGTTTCTGGCCCGCCGGTCAGAACATCATCAACATCGCCCGGCGGCATCAGCCAATGTTTCGCGCGATGGCACTGACCTCGGGAGCCCTGCTGAGCATCGACTCATTCACCGTCTCCGAGGTATCAGGCAATAGCAACGGTACGATCGAACCCGGTGAAACCGGGGGGTTGGTGGTCAAGGTGCAGAACGCCGGCGCCAACGCGACGGTCGGGCCGGCCTCGGTCCAGATCACCTCGAAGAGTCCCGGCGTCACTGTGCTGGTGGGCAACGCCAGCCTGGGGATCGTCGCGAAGTTCGGCTCGGCCCTCAATAGCGGCACGCCGCTGACCTTCCGAGTGCCGTCCAACTACACCGCGAAAGTGGTGGACATCGAAATTGCACTCCTCGGCGATGGCCTCGGCACCAAGGAGACCCACTCGATCTCTCTGCTGCCCATCCGAACCGTGCTGTCCCACAACATGGAAGCAGACCGCGGTTTCTCCCGGGGAGCCGGCGGCACAGCCACCACCGGGCGGTGGGAACGCGCAGCCCCCAACGCCACCAGTTACCAGGGCAACACCTTCCAACCCGGTTCTCAGCACACTCCGGGCGGCCGGTTCTGTTGGGTAACGGACGGTCGGTCGGGTTCCAGCGCCGGCACCTACGACGTCGACAGCGGCTATACGGACCTGCTGTCGCCGGTCATCGACCTGTCCCACCTGGGACTCGCCCAGCTAGAGTTCTACCGCTACTACGCAGAGAGCCAGGGCAACGACGACATGCAGGTGTCCGTGAGCCGCGACGGCGGCTCCAACTGGAGTTCGGTCTTCACCTCGTCGAGTTCGACAAACGGCTGGGTCAAGTTCCAGCACAAGCTGGCCCCACCACTGACCAGGCAGATGAGATTCCGGGTGCGGGCACAGGATCTGCAAGCTTCGCTGGTCGAGTGCTTGATCGACGACTTCGAAATCCGGGGATCCAACGACAACGGCAACATCACCCTGCTGTCCTCCGGAGTCCCAGGCAGTACCTTGCAACTGGGTGTCAATGGCAGCAACGGCGCCAGCGCGACCCTCCTGCTCGGCACGACCCTGATCGCGGGCATCCCAATCCCGGGGATCGGCGGCAAGTTGATGGTCGATCCCGCCAGCACACTCCTACTGACCGGCTACAGCTTCGGCGCTTCGGGTTTCACTCCCGTCGATCTGAAGATCCCGACACTGTCAGGACTGCCCGGTAAGACCTTCTATTGGCAGGCCCTACACATCGCGGGATCGCGGGCCCGGTTCGGCAACGTGCAGACCATCACAATCCGCTGAGCCTGATCAGGTGCGCAGGGGTCTGCGCCGGAAGACAAAATACAGAGGCAGGCCGGCGAGCACTGTGACGGTACCCCACAGAGCGCCGTGTTCCTTGCTCACCGCCAGGTAGCCAGCCGCCCCCAGCGTCACAACAATGTAGACCAGGGGCACTAGCGGGTAGCCGAACACCGGCACCGCAGTTCTTCCCAGGCGACGTCGTAGCAGGATCAGGCCAAGGACAGTCACTGCACTGCTGATTCCAAGCGTGAACCCGATGTACTCCAGCACGGTCTTCACATCGGTCACCCCGGCGATCGCGATCGCCCCGATCGCCTGCAGCGCCACCGCTGCCAAGGGAACATCTCCACCCGACGCAAACACCCTGGGAAACAGTCCGTCTTCCGCCATCTTCGCGTAGACCCTGGGACCAATCATCACCATCGACGAAATCGAGGTGAACAGCGCCACCGCGACAGCCAGCCGCACCAGGCGCTCGAAAGTCTCACCCCCCAGAGCAGCCGCAGCGATGGCGCCGATCGCGGCTTGACCTCGGATCTCCGCGATCGGTGCCCCATAGAGGAACACGTAGTTGAGCGCCAGGTAGACCAGGCAAACAACACCGCAACCCATCCACAGCGATCGAGTCGCGTTGCGCTTCGCATCCCGCACCTCGCCAGCGATGTAGACCGTGGCATTCCATCCGGAATAGGCCAGCGAGATGTAGACCAGGGACACCGCGAAAGCCCCGAGATCAAAAGGAACCGCGGTGGCGACCTTCTCTACCTCCGTGCGTTGAGGAATTTCGACAGCCGCAATCACCAGGAATGCGACCAACAAGAGCAACTTCAGGAGCACCGCGAGATTTTGCAGGATGATTCCTGGTCGACGCACGGCGTGCATCCCGAAGGCGGTGAGGATCGCACCGGTCGCCACCCAGTGCCGATCGGCGCCCAATCCGAACACTGGACCCAGGTATTCCTGCAACGTCACGGCCGCCAAAGCGATCGGGGCCGTGAATCCGGCCAACAGGGACACCCATCCAGCCAAGAACCCCGCGATCGGGTGAACCGTCTGTTCGAGGTAGTGGTATTCCCCACCTGACTCCGGCATGCGGGCAGCTAGCCCCGCGTAGGACACAGCGCCGCACAGGGCCAAGATCCCACCCACCGCCCACGCCCACATGACGTAGTGACGGGCTCCCAACCCAGCGAGCGCGTAGCCAGACGATGTGAACACACCCGCCCCAATCATGTTCGCCACGACCAGCGCGATGCTGCTCCACAGTCCCAGGTGCGCAACACGGGCCATTCACCAAGCCTAGCACCTGGACGTAGTGTTTGAACACGCAGTGATTACGATACCGAAATGAGCAGTTGCCCGGCGCCGGCACCAGAGCAGAGTGAAATTCTGCGGACCGCCGAGACCTTGTCCCAACAGTGCTCAGGAGCGCATGATCAAACCGATGACTGACCGACCTCAACTTGTCATCCTGGGAGGCACCGGCTTCTTGGGGCGGGTCCTCCAGGACCGATTGGCCACCAAATATGACGTCACGGTCATCGGTCGTAAGACCTCCCCATATCACTGGGATGCACGAACCCAGGGTGCATGGACCGAAGTGATCGACGGGGCCTTTGCAGTGATCAACCTCACGGGACGTACGGTGGATTGCCGCTACAACGAAACCAACCGTCGTCAGATCCTGCAAAGCCGTGTCGAATCGACCCGGGCAGTCGGCGAAGCCATCGCCGCGGCCACCAACCCGCCACGAGTCTGGCTGAATGCATCTTCGGCAACGACCTACCCAGACAGTCTGGACCAGGACAGGACCGAGGACAGCGAACTCGATCCCGATGGGTTCAGTGAGGACGTCTGCCGCCAATGGGAGGCCGAGTTGATGGCGGCCGACACCCCGAATACACGCCGGGTCGCAATGCGGA
>JAYZDB010000103.1:0-29208 GCA_036338025.1 Planctomycetota bacterium | reverse complement strand
GAAGACTTCTATTCTCCCAAGCACCGCGTGACGTACGAGGCTATCCAACAAGCCTACGACTCCAATTCGACGGCCGACACGATCATCGTCGAGGAAGTTCTCAAGCAGAACGGTCACTTTGAGGAGGCTGGTGGTAGCGATGCCCTGCTCGACCTCGCCGGCGGAGTAGTGTCGGCGGCGGGCGTCAACTACCACGCTGAGATCGTTCGTGAGAAGGCGATCATGCGTAGGCTTCTCGAGACCGCCCTCGATATCTCGCGGATGGCGTACGAGAGCAGCGGGGTCGCCAAGGACTTGCTCGACGAAGCAGAGCGGCGGATTTTTGAGATTGCGCGGGTCTCAGTGAATACCGACATCAAGAAGATCTCGGATATCCTGCAGGACACCTTCAGCCGGATCGAGACACTTCGGGGGCGCGAGGGGCGTCTGACCGGACTCGAGACTGGTTTCCACGACATGGACGACATGATGTCGGGGTTGCAGGGTGGAGAGTTGATCATCCTGGCGGCCCGCCCTTCGATGGGAAAGACCTCGTTCGCGCTCAACCTGACCGAACGTGTTGCCTCCAGGGGCAATGGCGTGATCCTGTTTTCGCTCGAGATGTCGAGCCAGCAGATCATCCAGAACATGCTCTGCGCCCGGTCCCAGATCGACGGGCAGGCGATGCGCAAGGGCCGCATTACCGACTCCCAGATGCACCGCTTGCAGGAAAATGCCGCGAGTCTCTACGAATCGAATCTGTTCGTCGATGACTCGGCCGGGCTCACCGTCACGGCGCTGCGTGCAAAGTGCCGTAGGATCTCATCCCGCCATGAAATCGATCTGGTTGTCGTCGACTATCTGCAATTGCTGACTGCTGGTGGGCGGACGGAGAGCCGCCAGCAGGAGATATCCTCGATTTCGCGCGCCCTGAAGAGCCTGGCGCGTGAACTCAATGTGCCGGTGATGGCACTCTCGCAACTCAACCGTGATGTCGAGAGCCGTGATGACCACCGGCCGCGCATGAGTGACCTCCGAGAGTCTGGCGCCATTGAGCAGGACGCGGACGTGGTCATGTTGCTGCACCGCGAAGAGTACTTCAAACCGACCGATGAAAATGCAAACATGGCCCAGTTGATCATCGCGAAGCAACGCAACGGCCCTACCGGCGACATCTCCCTGCGTTTCTTCCGCAACTTCATGCGCTTCGAGAATTTTCAGCGTCGTTCCGAGCCGATCGCGTGATGCAGCGGGGATTCGGTTCGCGCGCTCGCGCGGTCATTCCACTACTGCTTGTATTGGCCTGCGGCCAGCCGGTGGTTCTGCTGGCGCAAGGCGAGAACCCGCGCCGGGATTTGCCGAGGGATGAGTCGGTCTATGGGCGTGTCGTGAATTTCGTGCACGTGCTACCGAGTAGTCGGCGTGAACAGGTGATCAACCGCCTGAAGACCAAGAAGGACCAGAAGCTCACCAAGGCGCAGGTGCGCGAGGACATCGCCAGTCTCTACGAGTTTCTGAAGTTCCGAGCCAACGTCTTCACGACCAAGATCGGTGCCGATCGGGTCGATGTCTTCTTTGAGATCCTGCCCTCGAACCTGTTCGATCACACCGAGTTTCAAGGTAACGAGCACCTCTCGGATCAGGAGGCCTGGGCGCTGACCGGTCTACGCGAGAATGCGCTGGTTTCCGAGGATGACGCTGAGCGTGCCGTGCTGCTCCTGCGCGATCGCTACCGGCAGGATGGCTACTACTTCGCGAATATCGTCAAGAATGTCAAGGTCGTTGAGCGCGAGGACTACGTCGAGAAGACCTTGCAGTTCCTGGTCGATGAAGGTCCCGAGGTGCAGGTGCGTAGCCTGCGATTCCGTGGTAACGATTCGTTCCCAGGCGCCGTTCCGCTCGGGTTGGGGGTCAATCTGCAGGGCGACGCCAAGCTCGAGCAGGTGCCGGGGTTTCTCAATGGCAGCCCGTTCTCGGCCTGGAAGGTCGAGGATGACGTCGAGAAGATCGAGTTGTTCTACCGACGAAAGGGCTTCCTCGACAGCAAGGTCTACCTTGAGGAGATGAACTTCAGCCCGGACAGGACCGCCGTCGATCTGTCCTACCGCGTACACGAGGGTCGGCGGTTCAAGGTGACGGAGGTCGATATCGAGGTGCGTCGGACCGGCGACCCCAACGACAAGAGCAAACCGCAGTACTCAAAGGAGACCCTGCTGGAGCAGATCAAGCTTGAGGCGGGCAATTACTACGACGCTTATGTTGTCACTCGCGACAATCGCGAACTCGAGCAATTCTATGGCAAGCGCGGCCACCCGACCGTGAGTCGATATGGCTTCCGGCAGCAGCGGTTTGGCGACCTCTTCCGCATCAGCGAACCGCTGTTGACGTTTCATGAAACCGAGCCAGAGGTCAAGGTGACCTACCGCCTGGTGGAGGGATTGCCGAAGAAACTCAGAGAGGTGCGCATTCACGGCAATTCGATCACCCGTGATCGGATCATTCGTCGTCGGGTCAAGCTCATGCCTGGTGACTTGCTCGACGTCACCAAGATGGACCGCTCCCGCTATCTCCTGGATCGCACCCGCTACTTTGTGGACCGGAGCCTGTCGGGTGTGAGGTTCGAACTGACTCCGGTAGAGGGTTCGGACCAGGATGTGGATCTCGACATCTTCATCAAGGAGGGTGAGACCGGGGCTTTCACGTGGGGAGCAGGGGTGAGTTCCGGCACCGGTGCGCGGGCCACCATCCAGTTCAACAAGCGCAACTTCGACATCTCGCGCCTGCCGTCATCCTGGAACCCTGCTGTTTGGATGTCGGAGATAGCTCATGGCACTGCATTCCACGGTGGTGGGCAGACTTTGGACCTGTTGCTCGCGCCGGGCACCGAAGTCAGCTACTTCCGGATGTCTTGGATTGAGCCGGATGTGTTCGAGGAGCATATGGACACGATCGGAATGCGGGTCGATGGCTATAAAACGATACGGGTGATGGACTCCTATGACACGGACAAGCTCGGTGGGGCGTTGACCTTCTCCCGTATCTTCGATGAGACCACGAAGGTCAGCCTCAGCGTTCGAGACGAGACGATCGAGGTCAAGAATGTCGACAGTAACGCTCCGCTGCTGGTCTGGCGCAATGAGGGTGATACCGAGATTCGCGCGGTGCGTTTGTCCCTGACGCTTTCAGATCTTGATAATCCCCTGCATCCCCGCAAGGGCTACAACTTCGACACCTTCGGAGAGGTCGCGGGTGGCCCAATCGGCGGAGCCGAGGACTTCTACAAGCTCGGCATGCTCGGTGAAGTCTATCGGCCGTTCTATACGGACTCATTCGAACGGAAGCACGTCGTATATTCCAAGGCCAGCTTCAGCTACGCGGAGATCTTCGGCAACACCGATGACCTGTTCCCGAGTGAGCGGTTCTTTATGGGCGGTAGCAATCTGAGGGGCTTTGACCAGCGGCATGCCGGGCCGGTGCAATTCGGCGAGCCGGTGGGCGGCAAGGCCATGTTGGTGTCCTCGTTGGAGTACCAATTCCCACTGGTCTCGACGCAGATGCAGGGTACGACCCACCACACGGAGATCATTCGCGGTGTTTTGTTTACAGACTTTGGTCTGCTCGGGCTCGACGTCGATCACTCGTCCTTCTCGGAGCCCCGTTTGACGGTGGGGTTCGGTGTCCGGATCCAGGTGCCGGTGCTGCAGGTGCCGATCCAGTTGGATTTGGGATGGCCGGTGCTGTCCCAGGAGACGGACCAGGAGGAGCAGCTTTACTTCTCCTTCCGGCATTTCTAGTGGTTTCGGGCCCGTGGATGGTCTGGCCAGAGGGCCCTTGGGAGATTTCTCAACCGGGTCCGTCCTGCTTGCTGCTTGAAAAAGCCGCCGCACTCCAAACACTGGCAGCATGAAACCAGTCTCCATCGGAGGATCCGAACTGTCCCTCGCCACTCTGGTCGGGCTGTCCGAGCCTGGGGCCCAGATTCGGCTTCCTCGAGCCGCTCGGAGTGGCCTGTCCCGGTCCCGGGCGGTGATCACTCGGGTGCTCAAGAGTGGTGCGATGGTCTACGGGGTCAACACGGGCTTCGGCAAGTTGTCCGGCGTGTCCATCGACCCGGCACGCCTCGGCACACTCCAACGCAACCTGATTCTCAGCCATGCAACCGGGGTCGGCGAGATGCTTGCGCCACCAGTTTGCCAGCTGGCTTTTGCTCTTCGGATCCACAACCTGGCTCGTGGCTATTCCGGGGTACGGGTCAGCTTGCTGGAGACCATGATAAGCCTGTTCAACGCCGGGTTGATTCCGGTGATACCGAGCAAGGGCTCCGTAGGGGCCAGCGGTGACCTCGCACCTCTGGCGCACATGGCGCTGCCGTTGCTCGGATTTGGTGAGGTCTACGACTGCCAACGCAATCACCGACGGATCGGCGGGCGGACGGCTCTGAAGAAGGTGGGCGTGGGACCGGTCGAATTGGCTGCCAAGGAGGGACTTGCCCTGATCAACGGTACCCAGATCATGACGGCGATCGGCGTGCTTGCGGTGGCGCGGGCACGCAACCTCAACAAGATCGCGGACATCGCATGTGCACTGACGATTGAGGCACTGCGTGGATCTGAGCTGCCCTTCGCTCCTGGTGTACACGAGCTGCGGCCACACGATGGTCAAGTCCTCACCGCCGCGAATCTGCGCAGTCTGCTGGCTGGGTCCTCTATCATGAAGAGCCACGTCGGTTGCGACAAGGTCCAGGATGCCTACTCCATGCGCTGCGCCCCCCAGGTGCATGGGGCCGCCAAGGACGCCCTGCGCTTTGCGCAAAAGGTGTTGTGCACTGAGGCATCGTCGGTCACCGACAACCCCCTGGTGTTTCCCGATGGGGAGGTGATTTCGGCGGGCAACTTCCATGGCCAACCGGTCAGCCAGGCAATGGACTTTCTTGCGATCAGCCTGAGTACCATCGCCAACATCAGTGAGCGTCGAATCGAAAATCTCGTCAACCCTGACATCTCAGGTTTGCCGCCTTTCCTTGCCCATGAACCGGGCATCGAGAGCGGCCTGATGATTCCACAAGTAGTGGCAGCCGCGCTGGCGTCGGAGAACAAGACCCTGTCCCATCCCGCCAGTGTCGATTCTGTGCCGACCTCCGCGAATCGCGAAGACCATGTTTCGATGGGTGTGACCGCGGCCCGCCACGCTGCGGTGGTAGTGGCCAACACCGAGAAGGTGCTTGCCATCGAACTCATGTGCGGCGCCCAGGGAATCGACTGTGGTGAGTCCCTGCGGCCTGGTAGGGGCGCGGCGGCTGCCTACAAGTGCATCCGGAAGTTGGTGCCGCCGCTTGAGCAGGATCGGTTCCTGGCGCCGGACATCGGCAACCTGGAGCAGCTGATACGGTCTGGCCAGCTGGTCGCAGAGGTTGAATCGTGCCGCGGGCTGCGGTTGGATCTCTAGGATTCGCTGCCTATGGTGGTCCAGATGAGCACGCCTGAATTCCGAGCTCCACGGGGTACCACGCTCCACTGCAAGAACTGGTTGATCGAGGCAGCCTTCCGCATGATCCAGAACAACCTCGATCCCGAGGTCGCTGAGGATCCTGCGAACCTGATTGTCTACGGGGGTTCAGGTCAGGCGGCTCGCAACCATGCGGCGCTAGACGGTTTGTTGCAGACTTTGCAGCGGCTTGAGCCAGACGAGACCATGTTGGTGCAGTCCGGTAAGTGCGTCGCCGTTTTCCGGACCCACGAGGATGCTCCACGGGTGTTGATCGCCAATAGCAATCTGGTGGGGGACTGGGCCAATTGGGACGAGTTCCGCCGGCTGCAGGCCGAAGGTTTGACGATGTATGGCCAGATGACCGCCGGGTCGTGGATCTACATCGCCAGCCAGGGCATCGTGCAGGGCACCTACGAGACCTTCGTGGCGGCTGGCCGCCGGCACTTTGGCGGTACTCTGGCCGGCAAGCTGACCGTTACCGCTGGCCTGGGCGGCATGGGCGGCGCCCAGCCCTTGGCGGTGACCATGGCCGGCGGCGTGTGTCTGGCCGCCGACGTGGAAGCGGGGCGGATCCAGAAGCGGCTCGATTCAGGCTACCTCGACCAGTTGGCCGGGAGCATTGCCGAAGCCATCGATGTGGCCCAAAGCCGGGTCGCTGCCGGTGAGGCCTGGTCAGTGGCTGTCGTCTGCAACGCGACGGAGTTGCTCGACGTCCTGCTGGAGCGTCAGATTGTCCCCGACTTGCTGACCGACCAGACCTCGGCCCACGACATGTTGAATGGCTATGTGCCGGAGGGCATGCCGCTCTCGGAGGCAGAAGCACTACGCGAAGTCGATCCCGACGCGTACCTGCAAAAGTCGCGGGCGACCTGTGCACGGCACGTGCAGCAGATGTTGGACCTGCAGGCTGGTGGTGCGATCACCTTCGATTACGGCAACAACATCCGCACGGAAGCCAAGGAGATGGGGGTCGACCGCGCGTTCGACATTCCTGGTTTCGTGCCCGAATACGTTCGTCCCCTGTTTTGCGAAGGACGCGGGCCGTTCCGATGGGTTGCGCTCAGCGGTGACCCTGAGGACATCTACCGCACGGACGAGCTGGTGCTCGAGATGTTTGCCTCGAACCAGGACCTTGTTACCTGGATCGAGAAGGCCCGGGAGAAGATTCAGTTCCAGGGCCTGCCGGCCCGCATCTGCTGGCTCGGGTATGGTGAGCGGTCGGCTTTTGCCCTCCGAGTCAACGAGATGGTGGCCGACGGGACGATTTCAGCGCCGATCGTATTCGGGCGCGACCATCTGGACTGTGGGTCGGTGGCGTCGCCATACCGGGAGACCGAGGCGATGCTTGACGGTAGCGATGCCATCGCCGATTGGCCGCTGTTGAACGCACTCCTGAGCACCTCGGGTGGCGCGACCTGGGTATCGATCCACCACGGCGGAGGAGTCGGGATCGGGCGATCGATCCACGCTGGCCAGGTGATCGTCGCGGACGGCAGCCCCGCAGCCGCCCGCCGACTTTCGATGGTGCTCAGCAATGACCCGGGCATCGGGATCGCCCGGCATGCCGATGCGGGCTACTCAAGCGCGCAGGATTTTGCCCGGGCTCACGGCATCGATCTGGGCGGTCGTTGAGCCAGTTGACTCTCGACCGTAATCTCTGGCGGGGCCTTGGCACCGGGGATTTGCGGCCAGGACAAATATCTCCGCGGCCCTGAAACCCCGCTGCCGTCGGCGGGTAGCTGAGGATGAGCCTGGCCGGGTGGCTGACCGTCTGGATCTGCGCAGCCGAAATATTCGCATACCCGGCCTCAATCCCTTTGGAACTCGCCGTACCGCAACCGATTGTGTTAAAGGTAGTAGTTTGATTTCGCCCGTGCCCGTGGGTTCGGGGACCGACCTTGAGGTCCCGCCATGCGGGCTCGAATTCCCACATCAAGACCATGTTCCGACTCGACGAAGAATCGCCTGAAGAGCCAGGGCAACCCGGAAAGCCCAAGAAGACCCGGGTCGAGACCGCGGAGGCGGTCGAGGAACTGGGCCGTGCGAGAGCCGACGAGGAGTCGATCGTGGTGGTGGAGAACAGCCTCAGCCCCTACCTCGTCTTGTTTCACGAGCCGACGGGCTACCGGGCCGAGCAGATCAGGCTGCTTCGCAACAAGTTGATCGCGATGAACCCGGATTCCTCGGCCAAGACCCTGGTGGTTACATCTGCCCAGCCCGGTGAAGGCAAGACAACTACCGCGATCAACCTGGCGATGGCGTTTGCGGAGCGGGAACGGACTCCGGTGATCTTGGTCGATGCAGACATGCGCTCGCCGTCGGTTGAGTCTCAACTACAGATCAACCTGGGAGCTGGTTTGTCAGAGGCGCTGCTCGGAAGCGCCTCTCTCGAACAGGCTATCCGGCCCTCGGGCATCCGCAATCTGGATGTGTTGGGAGCCGGCGGGCGTCTGGCGGTCCCCTCGGAGATCCTGACCAGCCACCGCATCGAGGAGCTCTACGACCGTCTCAAGGAGCGCTACCAATACGTGATCGTGGATACTCCAGCGATCAAGCCGGTGACCGATGGAACCGTGCTGAGTGCTTGTGCGGACGGGACCTTGTTGGTTGTCCGGCTGCTGCACACCTCCAAGAACCAGAGCAAGGATACGGTTCGTACCTTGCGCGAGTTGGGGGCGAATCTGTTGGGGACCTTTGTGACTGCAGTGCGTGGTGATGACGCGCAGAAGTACGGTTCAGCAACCTGGGAAGGGGACTGATCTTGGGCAAGCTCTCTGACAGTCTGAGGGATGCCGTCAAGACCTTGGCGTACAAGACCTCCGTCGATCAGCTCAAGAAGCGGGGATACGACAAGGTCAACGTCTTGGGCATGGATCGGATCACCAACCTGATCCAGGAAGCTGTGCAGCGGACCTTGCGGACCAGGTTGCTAGGTCAGTTAGGTAAGACCGCGGTCGAGCGGGCCGAAGTTGCGACTGCGACCAAGAGGGAGTTCATGAGACTCCTCAAGAGCAATGAAGATCTTTCGCGCCAGCATGACGAACTCATGCGTTTGAAGGAGGCAGCTGAGGAACAGGTCGATGAATTGCGAAGAGACCTCGCGGAGCAGGAGAAGCTCCTTGAGTCCAGGCTTCAGCTGGCCGAGTCTGATGCAGCGGCGAGATACTCTGGCGAAGACCAGGACATTGCCGAGCGCCTGGGAGTCTTGATGGAGGGCCTGGCGCTGGCTGGCGACAGTAGCGCTACCCGCGAGCGGATCCTGGACCTGGTGATGGGGATCGTTCGAGAGCAACGGCGTGAGGCAATCGAGGCGCGCGAGGAGTTGCAGGACCGGGAGGTTCATACTCTCCAGCGTCGGATCACCAAGTTACACAGCGCGCTAGAGGAGACTGAGGGACGCCTCGTCACCATGACCGCGATCAAGAACCTCGACCAGGGCATTTCCTCGGTATTCAAGGAAGTCCAGGGTCTCAATAGCGAAGAGGAACGCTTCGGACAGAAGCGATTGTTGATGACGAACATCTTCCAAGCCAACGTCAGGCTCCAGAAGAAGGCGTAGTCTTGAATCGAGAGCCAAGTTGAGAGTGAGATAATGACAGAGAACGTAGAGAAGGAAGCGACATCGGAAGATACCAACGCCGCCAAGGATCACGGGGTCCTGTACATTGGCATGGACCTTGGTACCTCGCGAACGGCAATCTCGGCTAGCAACGGAGTTCGAGAATCGATGCACAGTGTTGTGGGCTATCCCAAGGACCACATCGCTCGCAGGGTTCTGGGCAAGGAAGTCCTGCTAGGCCAGGAGGCTGTCGACAAGCGGCTCTCGCTGAAGTTCATCAAGCCGCTTGAGAAGGGCGTGCTGAAGGAAGACGACCCAGATGCGCAACGTGCTGCTGCCGATCTGATCGGTGCCGCAATCGCAATGGCAAAGCCCCGCAAGGATGAACTCATCTACTGTGTCATCGGGGTGCCAGCCCAGGCGTCGGTACACAGCAAGGAAGCGATCATCCAGGCCGCTCGCGAGAGTGTTGATTCGGTCATGCTGTGTAGCGAGCCGTTTGCTGTCGCCTACGGACTCGACATGCTCGATGACGCGCTGGTAATCGACATCGGTGGTGGCACGGCTGACCTGTGTCGTTTGAGGGGCACCATGCCAGAGGAGAGCGACCAGCTTACTCTCGACGTCGCAGGTGATAGCGTCGACGCGGAGCTATCCAGGTTGATGAAGGAGGCCTGTCCCGGCGCAGACTTCTCCTTGCAGATGGTGAAGAACTTCAAGGAGCGGTATTCGTTCCTGGGCGATCCGCCAGAACCAGTCGTGATCGACCTACCTGTGGACGGCAAGCCAACCGCATTTGACATCACCAGCCAGACCAAGCAGGCCTGCTCGCTGCTGGTGCAGCCGATTGTCGATGGCCTCCAACAACTGATCGCTTCGTTTGATCCCGAGTTTCAGCACAAGCTCCGTCAGCGTGTCCTGATCGCTGGTGGCGGATCGATGATTCGGGGCCTCGACACCGCGATTGAGCAGGCCATGGCGCGTGATCTCGGTGGCGGCAAGGTGATTCGCATCGAGGAGCCGATCCACGGTGGTTCCAACGGCGCATTGAAGATTGCCCACGACATGCCCGAGGAATTCTGGGAAGACCTGCGCTAGCTGGCTGGGACATGCAGGCCGCATTCGGCGGTCTGCGGCTACGACTGGCCGGTCAGACCGAAGTCTGACTCCAGGATCTTGCGTAGTTCGTGGAAGTCGCGGATCTCGTAGTCTGCGTTGGTGCGTCCTTCGGCCTTCGCGTACCGACCCGAGCGACGGTTTCTGATGGTGATCATCCCGAGGTCATTGCAGGGATCGATGTCGTGGCGCGGGTTGTCGCCGACGTACATGACCCGGTCTGCTGTGAACCCAAGGTCATCGAGAACGCGTTGGTAAAGCTTCGGATTGGGTTTGTTGACCCCGACCTGATCCGTGAAGTAGATCGCGCTAGGGGTGAGGAACTCGTAGATCTTCAAGCGGATCACCTTCTCGGCCTGCTTGACGGTCCAACCGAGCGAGATGATGCCACGGACGATGTCCGTGCCACTCAGCCATTGCAGGACCTCGTAGACGTCGTTGTAGACCTTCAGTT
The DNA here is from genome assembly GCA_036338025.1 of Planctomycetota bacterium. Lineage (GTDB taxonomy): Bacteria > Planctomycetota > UBA1135 > UBA1135 > UBA2386 > JAYZDB01. Next base: position 18,613 of record JAYZDB010000103.1, on the reverse strand, counting down.
CCTTCCACTTGGTTTCGTGGTAGGCGACAACTCCAGCGGCCACCAGGATGGCCGGGTTGAGCCCCTTGCTCGCCTCGTCGGGCAGTCGGTGGATGACCTTGTCGAAGTGTCCACCGTAGTTCGACGAGAACTCAGCGATGACCTCGTCGAGTTCTCGCATGCACTCAGCGCGGGTGGTTCGCAGTCCGGCATTGATCATCGCGTCGATGGCAGCCCGGCGAGCCTTGTCCGCAAATACGGAGGTGGAGAACAGGGTGTCGTCGATGTCGAAGAACAGCGCGTCGAGTGGCTTGGACATCTGGTCTTAAGTGAAACAACCCCGGGGGCTGAGTCACGGGGTTGCTACATGCGCGGTCTTCGAGCGCAGGCTCTGGGCCGCAGTTTCACGGGACTACTTACCCTTGTATGCATTCATCGTGTCGACGACGTCGGTGATCTGAGCCTTCACCATGACCATCAGCGAACTGGTTTCGTCGATGACTCCTTCTGACTTGAAGAAGAAGGAGAGGACTGGGATCTTGGCCAAGATTGGAGTCTCGGCGCGCCGCTCGCGGCTCAAGATCGTGCGCAGGCCCCCGATCAGCACGGTGCCACCGTCCGGCACCTGAGCTGTCGTGGCAAACGACTTGACGGTCAGCACCGGCAATTGCAGGGTGACAGGCAGGGTCGAGCCGGCCAGTGAGGTGGTGAACAACGGAATCGGTCGCTGCAGAACGGCAACCGTTGGTTCCATGATCAGCGTCACGCTTCTGCGGTCGTAGCGAATGATCGGTCGCACGTCGAGGACCAGGCCGTCGTGGATCACGTCGATCTTCGGGTCGGCGATGAAGGACGCCTGGGCGACTTCAACGTCGAAGTCGCGGACGTAGGAGGTCTGGTTGATCACCGAAACGTTGGCCCGGTTGTTGTTCAGGACCGTGACGTTCTGGGCGTTGACCAACTGGGCGTTCTCGGTTTTCTGGACGGCGCGGAAGATCATGTTCACCTGCAGGTCATCGAGATAGGTGAACGCAGCGGTCAGGCCTCCGGTAGGGGTGAGGATCTTGCCGAGCTTGTCCGTGAAGTAGTTCTCCGTGCGGCCGCGGAAGTCACCGTCGCCGCCGTCATCGTAGAAGAAGCCGGAGGTCGGGCTGGCTGCCGGGTCGAGGGTGCCGGAGTTGTCGAGTCCACGTCCAGCGTTGTTGGCCTGGCCGTTGGTGAGGTCATCGAGGGGTGCTACCAGGCCCTTGTTACCAGAACCACCAGTGCCGCGGAAGTCGATGCCGACCTCCTGCAGGAAGTGCTCGTTGATGGTCAAGAACTTGGTTCCGACGGTTACCACGGCGGTCGAGAAGCGGTCCATGTCATCCAGGAATGCGGCAACTGCGCGCTGCATCTTGGGGTTCGCCTTGACCAGCAGGAAACCACCTTCAACCTGATCGATGTTGGCTCCGCTGTCGCCGTCCCAGTACTCCGCGTCGGTCGAAGTCTTGATGTTGCTCACCAAGGTGTCGATCTCGATGAACGCGACCTTTTCGTCCGATTCACCGCCAGTTCGGGGTGTGGTGGACTCGTCTTCGCCGGTCGGCAGATCGCTGATCGCTGGCGGCAGGAACTCGGTGATCGGGAAGATCAGGTTCCGAATATCGTGGGTGATCAGCAGGTTGTCGCCACCGGCCTTGGCCTTGTTGGTGACGATGACAACACCGTGGCGGACCGTCCATGCAAGTGCCTCGCTCTTGCCCGCCATGTGGTCGAGCATGTTTTCGAGGGTCATCTCCGTCACCAGGTCGAAGTTCAGCTTGAGGTCTTCGTCCTCGATGACCTGCTTGCCCTCGGGGGTGACGATGATCGGTACCTGTGTCTGGTTGTCGAGCACCTTGAAGGCGTCGAGGTAGGGGCCGTTGCCGTCTTCGCTGAAGGACATCTTGCCGATGATCGACTCGCTGACCTTCTTGCGCAGGGCGCTGTCCTCCGGGTTCTCCGAAACCGCCGGCAGGCTGCGGCCGCCGCGGTTGATGGCGCGTGCCCACTTTTCGCTGTCGATCCGAATGATTTCGGTTTGCGGGTTCTTTACGTCCGAGGCGTTACGCGCCAGCTTGAGGTATTCGTTGGCTTTGACCTTGTAGTAGCGATCGCGGGAGTTGGTGCGCAGCGACTTGAAGGCGGCGTTGGCGAGGTCGCGAGCGACGACATTGGTCGGTTCGTGCTCGAGCGCCTCTTCTGCGAGTTGTTGTGCTGCCTTGAATTTGCGGTCCACGAAGGCGCGTTGTCCGAGGTGGATCAAGCTGTTGACGTGGGCGGCGATCCTGGCCTGTTCCTCGGCCTCAGCGGCCCGCAACCGGTTCATCGCCTCCTGCTGCTGTGAGGTGACCATTTCCACTTCGTGGGCAGTCCGCTGGGCCCGGGCGGTCTGGAGCAAGCCGCGGACCTGGTCATCGAGTCCGTCCCAGCTGACGTGGGGCAGTGCCTCAATGCGCAGCGAGGCAGTCCGGAATTCATGGATTGCGAGGTCGTACTTGTGCTCGTCGAGGAGTTGCCGGCCTTCCTGCAGACCCTGCTTGACCTGGGCGCGGGCCCGCTCCTGCTGGATCTGTACGCGGTTCTGCATCGCCTGGGCGAAGGTCATCGACAGGCCTGCCGCCAGCCCGAGTTCGGCACGCAGGGACACGATCGCGCGTTGCACGTCGCGGTTGTCAGGGTCGTACTTCTGGGCATCGAGCAGCACCGCCATCGCCAGTTGCGGTTCGTTGTTCACGCGGTAGCGGTTGGCGTCGTCCAGGGCCTTCTTGACTAGAAAGCGCGTCCGCTCCTCGGCCAATGTGCCCTGTCGTCCCTGCGGTCCCGTGGCGGTGTTGTTGGTGCCGCTGTCAACCGTGGTTGAATCCGAATCCAGAAACGGATCGGGATTCTGGGTCGAACACGCGGGAAGGACGAGGAGGAGAGCGGTGATCGGGGCTGCACGAAGCAAGGAACGTTGCTTGATCATCTTACGCGGGGTCTCGGGTTGGGGAGGGGTGGTCGAGGGGTTGACTGCCTCTCCGTCCAAGGAACAAGGGGGGGCTCCCATCGATTGCACGGTGGGTTCAGAGCTGGAGTGGCAGGCCAGCCATGGACTCGGTATGGGTAGGTTGGGCATCCGTGCGAGAATGAGGGGAGGGGAAGGTCTGGCGGAGCCGTCGCCAAGCGGTCAAAGAGGGGCAAAAAGTAGCCGCGCCGAGAACCCCTTGCCAGCCCCATTTCACCGTCTTTTAGGCTTTTGTGGCAGTTGCGGGCATCGGTTTCGGGGTCGCCAGTAGTGCCCCTTCGAGCCGGTTCGTGGGGTTTCGTAGTTGGCCCACAGGTGGCCGACGATGGTCGCTCTCAGGACTTCTCCGGTGGGACTGTTTCCCGCCGACCCGCTGGCATGCGAAGGCCTGAGGAGGGTGATCTGGGCCGCCTGCTGGGAACGCGCTTGTGTGGACGGTTCGCCGCATCGGGAGCCCGGGGCTGAGGTCCAGACGAAGGCCCGGTAGGCGGCGAGGCCGGTCCCTACACAATGGCGGGGACCGGCCACGCGTGGCTGCGCAGGGACGACGTGGTACGGGCTGGCCTACTTATTTTTTCGGCTGCTTGGCGTAGGCGCCGGTCTTGGAGCTACCGAGGCCGCCGCCGAAGTTGATGTCCTTGAAGCCGGTGGTCGAGATCGCGTCGACGCAGGGCGCTACGTCGCCGTAGACCACGTCGGTGCCAGGTTCGACAACCACGCCCATCTTCTTTTTGCCGCCGGTCTTGGGGTCGGGGACTTCCCGCTCCGGGTCCTTGTAGATCTCTTCGAGCTCAGTCTTGAGTTCCTCGATGGTTTCGATCTTCTTCGGTCCGACGGTGTAGGTCACCTTGTGGCCGATGAGGTAGTAGGCCGTCTTGGATCTGGGCCGGGCCTTCCTGGTGCCTGCGTTCTCGCAGACGATCTTGATCCGCAACTGCTCCTGCGGCTCGACCTCTTCCGGCTGGCTGCCCTTGTCCTTGGGTAGATAGGCCGGCAGCTTGGCTTCGAGGATTTTGAAGTCGATGCAGAGGAAGAAGATGATCAAGAGGAACACGACGTCGATCATCGGCGTCATGTCCATCTCGGCTTCCTTGGAGACTTCGTCTTGTTGCTTCTGGCGTCTGGTTTTGCGTGCCATGTGTGAGTCTCCTACCTGGCCAGAGCAGCTGCGGCCCGGATCATCTTCAGTTCCTTGTCCTCTTCACTCATCGCGAGTTCGAGTTTCCAAAAGGCCGCGTATGGCTGGCTGCACTCCGTCATGAACTTGCCGACGTAGTGCCACTCCGTCCATTTGTCGGCGCGGACCAGCACCGGGTCATCCGGAACCAGGGGGTTGGTCTTGGAGATCGGCGCCTTCTCTTTGAGCGGCTTGAGCTTGAGGGGCAGGGTCTTTCGCCACTCCCTGAGCAGCACCTCGATGCCCCTGTAGTTCTCCCCGTGCTTGGCGGCCTCGTAGTAGGAGTTCTTCTTGTAGTAGATGTTCCCGCCCTGCGTGATGTTGACGATCGGACGGACATTGGGGGCAGAATCGTCGGGCACGCAGAACTTGGCCTCCGGCAGGATGAGGTCCTCGAGGTCCTGCTGGCTCAGGTCGATCACGAGCACGAAGAAGATCATCAAGAGGAAGACGCAATCGATCATCGGCGTCATGTCCATCTTGGCGTCTTCTTGGATGCATTCGAGATTTGCCATGGGCTACTTCCTGGGTTGATATTCAATAGGCTCCCGGTGTCGGTCATCCCCACCCGTGGTTTGCCAACGGGCGGTGATGCACCGGGTTCGTGACTATTTGTTGCTGGCGCGGAAGCGCTCGAACAGGTCCTCGGCGATTGCGTTGACCTCGATCGTGGTGCGCACCACGCGGTTGCGAAACATGAAGAAGAACGCACCGACCGGAATCGCCACGATCAGACCGAAGATGGTCGTTGTCAGGGCCAGCTTGATACCACCGGCTAGTTCTGCAGGAGACACCGAGCCGCCGGCGGCGGCGATGTCACCAAAGGTCACGAACATGCCGGTCACCGTGCCGAGCAGGCCCATCATGGGGGCCGTTGCGGCGATCAGGGACAGGTAGCCGATCTTCTGGAACAGCTTGACCGCTTCCTCGTCCTCCATCTCACGCACCGAGGTCTGGATGGTCTCGAAGGCGTGACCCAGCTTGCCGAGACCGGCTGCCACGACGTTGGTCAGGTAGTTCCGTTCGTTCTCACACAGCTCGAGCGCCTCTTGGAAGTTCTCTTCGTCGAACAGGGCTTCCAGTTCGTCGATGAGGTCCGGTGGCGCGACCTTGTCCCGCTTGAGCGTCATGAAGTTCTCGATGATCAGGGCCAGTGAGAGCACCGAGACCGCGACGATGCAGTACCCGATGATGCCGGCATTTTCGAAGGCGTCGGCGACCGGGTTGGAGCTTTCGGTGGCCCCTTCTTTTTCTTGGGCGGCTACCGTCGCGGCGAGACCGAGAATCGCGGGGATGATCGTGTACAGCTTGGTCGGGAGTTTCATGGGAAGAGGGGAGAGGGACTGGGCGAAGTCGGAGGGGTTCGGTGACTTCGCGTAGGGAGCAAGAAAGGGGGGCACAGGGATTGTCTGTGCGGGACGGCCGCAGAGTGTGCGCCAGAGGCCGCTTTCGGGAAAGCCCCCAGGACGTTCAAACTGCAAGATTTTCGGTGGAGGGACACGGGTTCTAGCCGTCTAACTCCTTGCGAGCCAGGGTCGCCCACGGGGTATTGGAGTAATGGCTGGCTACGCTGCGGTAGTAGGTCTTCGCACGGGCCAGCGCGTTTTTTTCCTTGTCGCCGAGCGCGGTCAGCACCTTGGCCATGTAGAAAAGTGCTTTGGCGCTGGTGGAATCGCTGGTGTCGGGCTCGATGGAGGCCCGCGCCAAGGCCAGCTGGGCCTGCCGTAGCTTGGTCGTGTCGGAGCCGCCTTGCAGGAACAGGATCTGGCCCTGACCGGCGTGGGCGGCCGCTTTGACGCCCTTGGCGTTGCTGTTGGTGAGGTTCTGGAAGTAGCTCAGGGCCTCGTTGAGCATCTTCTCGCCGATGTAGGTCTCGCCCTGCATGACCAGCGAGTTGGTCTTGATGGCGGTCAGTTCCGCGTTGTGCTTGTTGTCCTGGCCCATTGCCGAGTCGGCAGCGCCCGCCACGGCCTGGTAGCTGGCGCGGGCGTCCGAATACTTGTTCTGCGCATACTGGGCAGTCCCCAGGGTTTGTTGGATATGGGCGATCCACCGCAGCGGCCAGCCGCCGCTGGAGGCGGTGGCGACCATGTCCGTCAGCATGGTCTCGGCACCGGCAGCGTCCCCGCCGGCCAGCCGCGCCTTCGCCAGGCGCACCTTGGCCTCCGGCATGTAGTAACCGTTCGGGTTGTCGGAGAGATAGCCTTCCAGGGCTGCCACTGCGGTGTTGGCGTGAGCTGCTTCGCGCTCCGCTTGGATGGAGTACGCTCGTCCGGCGAAGAACTTCGCGGACGACTTGATGGTCGCGTTCTTGGTGGCTGCCTCGGCCTCCGCGAACAGCTTGGCGGCGTTTAGATGATCGTTGCGGTTCTCGGCTGACTGACCGCGGATGAAGGCCTCGGGGAGCGAGCCGAAGCGGAAGCCGTTGGTGCGGCTCACCAGGATCTCCTGCTGCTTGGCGCCTTTCGAATAGCTGATCTTGTCGAGCTCAAGCTTGAGGATCTTGCACTTGGTGACGTGCTTGCCATCGACGCGCAGGATGGTGTCCTTCTGGGCCGCAGCGGGGGCTGAGACCAGCAGGCTGGTGCAGAGGGCGGATCCGAGGAATGCAGCGATACGGGATGTCATGGCGATGTGCGTTTCGATCAATTGATCATCCGGAAGAGGTTGTAGGTGCGCTCGCCGTCGTCGCCGAAGGCCCTGAGCGTTTCGAAGTTGTCAGTCGATTTGGCGATCCGATACAGGGTGTCTGCGCGCGTCTTGAACTTGTCGTCGATGCGCTGAGCCTTCCTGGCGAAGTAGTAGACCTCAAGGTAGAAACGGTACCAGTCGAGGCTGTATTTGGCGATCCGCTTGGAGTTGAGTGCGAACTTCTTGTACTCCTTGCCCCACATGATCGAGTAGGCCTCGTTGGGCTTGCCGAGTCCGGCGTTGGGCTGGAAGTTGATGCCGTCCTTGTCGAAGGCAGGCCAGCCACCGAGAGCCAGGGCCTTGTAGTGCCGGACGTGGTAGTAGGCGCTCTTCTTGGTGCCGCCGCTGAGGTTGGCTTCGGCCTTGTCGAGAATGTCGAGAGCCTCCTGCATCCGGCCCGATTGGCGGAGCAGGGCGTAGCCGAGCAGTGGTCTGACCTGCCGATAGCTCTTCTGAGACCCGTTGGGGTAGAGTTTGAGGATCCGCTCGGCCATCTTCTCGCAGTCCGGCCAGTTCTCCAGGCGCTCGGCGAGACGCATCGTGCCATACAGGATTGCGTAGGAAGGTTTGCCAATCGACTTGGCGTAGTCCAGGCCCATGCCGAGGGCCTGGATGCGATTTACCCGCAGCTTGGCGGCGGTCGGCTTGGCGTCCTTCCTGGCTTCGATCAGAGCCTTCTGCTCGGTTTCCAATGCCCGCACACGATCGGAGTAGGCGTTGAACATCTTGATGCCGAGGAACTTGTGGGCGTCCGCGAGGGTTGCGCCGAGTTCCTTGAGTTGTTCGTAGCGTCCCTTGGACTTGGCGTCGTCACCCATCTCAAGGTAGGCGTGGCCGAGCATCTCGTGGACCTTGACCATCTGGGTCTGGGCGTTCTTGGCGTGGGTTGTTTCGAACTCCAGGAAGTGCTTCTCGACCCCGTTGAACTTGGTGAGGTCGGTCTTGCCGTCCTTGCCCCGGGCGGCTTCGTAGAGGATGCGGCCCTCGGTGTAATGGGCCCAGGCCAGGGCCTGTGGACGGTAGCCGCGCTTCTCGCGTTGGTCTTCCGCGATGGGTGTCCTCTGCACGTAGTTGCGGAACTCAGTGATCTTGGCCTGAGCTTCTGCAAACTTGTTGGCGCGGAACAGGCATTCGATGCCATGGCCGATCGCCAACTCGTACTTCGCGAAGCTCTCCTGCACCGAGAAGAACCTCTGCACGGCGTCGTCGTAATTGCCTGCGATCTTGGCCTTGAGACCTTCGACGTAGTCCCGCGCGGTTGCGATGTCCTTGTCGTAGCTCGCGAGTTGGGCGTCGATCTGGCTCTTGAGCGCGCCAAATACTGGATCCTGGTTGGCGGCGGCCTGCACACGTGAGATACAGGCGGCTGCTCTCCGCACCACACCCTTCAGCTTCTCGGTGGCGTTCGGATCTTCGGAAGCACCCACGTCGACACCGTGGTCTTCGACAGCCCGGGAGTATGCGATTGCGGCCTCGAGATACCTTTGCATGCGCTCGTTGCTGCGGCCGATCTTCTCCCAGCAGTTGAAGCCGAGCTTCTTCTTGCTGGCTGTGTCCATGCCGTTCAAGGCCCGCTTGAAACCGGCGATGGCGAGGTCGTACTTCTTCAATTGGTAGTCGCCGGTCGCGACCTCGAGTAGCAGGTCGCCTGTCACCAGCCCAGCAGACTTGCTCATGATCGTACGGATCAGGTTCTTGGCCTTGATACCGACGTAGTCGTTGGGGTGGCGCTCGTTGATCGCCTTGGCTTGCTTGAGAGCTTCACTGACGTCGGCCTGGCTGCCGGAGTTGGAGTGCACCTGGGCCTGGGAAAGTAGCAGTGAGTCGTGGAAGTTCGGGTGTCCGACAGTCTGGAACTCCTTGATGCGCTCCTCACAGAGTTTGACCGTTGCCAGGACGTCCGGACCACGTCCCTGCCTGAGGCAGATCGAGGCCTTGCGGTCGAACACCTCCTGCATCATCTCGAACATCATCCGCTGAGCGGTCTCCGGCAGTTGTACGTCCGGGCTGGTGAGGGACTCGTAGATCGCATCTACGTCGTCGTTGTAGGACGAGATGGCAGCGTCGAAGTCGCCGCGGACCTCTTCGATCTTCGACATCTCGAACAGTGCGCGTTGGCCGAGGATGGTCTCCTCTCCGACCTCGAGGATCAGTTCTTCGAAGACCTCGATGGCCTGTTGGGTCAGGTACTCCCGGTCGGCCTGGACCGCCCGCCCGTGTTCACGCAACAAGATGCCGCGTCGCATCCAGGCGACGAAGGCATCGATTTTCCGGTTCTTCTCGGTGAAGGCGTTTTGACAGGCCTGTGCGGCATTGCTGCCCTGGCGAAATACCGTCGCAGCTTCGTCTTCGAGTTCCTTGACCGAGTCCGGGTTCTGGTCTCGGGCGATCTCCAGTTCCTCATTCAGGAACGAGCCGAACTCGATACAGGCGTCCGCGAGGGTGGTCCGCGCGTCCATCGCGACGTCCTCGGACGCATACCTTTCGATGAAGTTCGTCGACTGTTCCAGCGCGGTCTTGTAGAGGCCGCGACGGGTCTTGCGATCCGGGTGCCGCTTGGCGCCTTGCAGGGCGACCTCGATGTCCAACTGGGCGACCAACTTGAAATCACCGCTGTCCTGGTAGGTCTTCTTCAGGATGGCTACTTCGTGCTGCGCGAAGTCGATGAAGCGCAGATCCGAGACCAGACCTCGGATGAATTTCACGTCGTTTGCGAGTTTTGGCGACTGTCCGGACAGGGCGGACACAAGGCTGGTGATCGCGAATAAGGCTATAGCGCCAGGGACTCTGATCATCGTCATCGGTGGGTCACAACGGGTGCTGTGTTTGAGCGTTAGACCATTCGGTAGGGGTCTGCGGTGAGGGGAATACCGCGGGCCGGTGCCGACCGGAACGCAAACGCCGGGGCGCTGCATAGGGCCGGACCGTTAGGGGAACGAGGAGTATAGCGGGCGGTTCATTGCGCGCAGCCCTGAGGCTGAGAAAAGTGCCCCGATCCTCTCGGATGGCGGAGGGTATGCAGAACGGGCGGGCCCACAGCGCGGGCCCGCCCGTTCGAACCCGCCATCTTGGCGGGGAGGCGTTACTTACCGCCGCCGACCAGGCCGTCGAGGTAACTCGGCGCAAAGTCTGGTTCGTGCTCGTCGGGGATGATGATGCTGGCGCGGATCAGGATCAGCAGGTTGGTGTTGGTGACCGAGGTTCCGCGGCGACCGAACAGGAAGCTGACCAACGGGATGTTGCTGAGGAAGGGTATGCCAGACTCGATCCGATGCTTGTTCGAGATCTTCATGCCACCGAGCAGCACGGTGCCACCGTCGGGCATGGTCACCGTCGTGCGCACCTTCTTCAGGACGGTTTCCGGCAACTGCATGGTGATCGGCTGGCCGACACCCAGGGTGGTCGTGAAGGTCGGGATCGGGAGCTTCAGGTCGAGGACCGTCGGTCGCAGTTCCATGGTGACGAACTTGCGGTCGGCGCTGACCACCGGGCGCACGTCGAGGGAGACGCCGTCCTTGACCACTCCGATGACTGGGTTGGCGACCGCTGCCGCCTGCGCGATTTCGACCTCGAAGTCCTTGATGTAAGTCGTCTGCCGCGCGACCGACATGTTGGCGCGGGTGTTGTTGTAGACCAGCAGGCGCGGGGCGGTGATCTCCTGGCTGCGGTCGTTCTTGCTGACCGCGCGGAAGATCATCTCGACCTCGGTGTCATCGAGGAAGGCGTACTGCAGCGACAAGCCGCCGCCGTTTTCGAGGCCATCGTCGCCGCCGAGGCTGTTGTCAAACAGGTTCTCGGTACGGCCGAACAGGTCGCCATCGCCGCCGTCATCGTAGAAGATGCCAGGTTCCGTGCCGGTGCCGATCAGGCCCGGCGAGGCTGGGTTGATGTTCTCCCGCCGGCCGTAGTCATCGAAGCCGACGTTGTTGCGGCCTTCCAGACCGCGGCCCGGGACACCTTCGGAGGAGTCGTTGCCGAGGCCTCGGAAGTCGACGCCCAGATCTTCGAGGAAGTTGTCGGTGACCTTGAGGAACCGGCTTTCGACATCGACCTGGATGCCGACCGATTCGCGTAGATCGGTGAGTAGTTTCTTGACCTGGCGGTGCACTTCGCGGGTGTGCCGGACCAACAGGGTGCCGCGCAATTCGCTTATGCTGGCGCCACCGGCGTCCCATGTGTCCCCACCGATGTTGTCGCGGATCAGGTCCTGCAACTTGCCGGTGTCGACGATGGTCGGTTGGGGTTCTTCGTCCTCTTCGAGCAGGATCTCCTCTTCGCCCGGGACTCGTAGCTTGGGCTCGGTGCCGGGACGATCCGGGATGCCGTTGACGATGTCGCGGACGTCGTAGGACTCCAGGTGCATCTTGCCGACGGCGGCTTCGCTGGATCCGTCGATCAACTGTACCAGTCCATGCATGACCCGCCACTTGACGCCGGTCTTGGCTGCGATGACGTCGAGCGCCTGGGCGGCGGTCTTCGGTGGTAGCGAGAAGTCGCTGAGCGCGGTCGCATCCGAGTCCATGTCGGCGGCGCTCTTGGTGACCACGAAGTTGACCTGGGTGCGGTCCCCGAAGTAGGCGGCCCACTCATCGATCGTGGCGCTGCTGAAGTTGAACGGCTGCGGGTTGGAATTCAACTTGGCGAGGATCGCCTTTTCCTCCGGGCTTTCGACCGCATCCTCGGATTTGAACTCGAGTGGTTCGCGTGTGTTCACGAGACGCCGCCGTTCGGGATCCCAACGGAAGATGTCGCTCTGCGGCACATCGAGCATCCCAGCGTCGTCGAAGGTCTTGGCCCATTCGGTCTTCCAGCGGCGGTCGAGTTGTTCGGTCGTCTGGTCGTGGTGGGCCCGATTTGCCAGATCTCGCAGGGCGAGGGCGTTGGCGTGGAACGGACGCTCGTTCAGGATGATCTCGAGAGAGCGGATGCAGGCAGCAAATTTGCCGCGCTGGAAGGATCGGTTGGCGTCTTCGAACAAGCGCCTGATCCGGGTCAACTGGGCGGTGCGCCGCAGGCGCTCTTCTTTGCGCTGGGCCTCCTCGGAGGCGGAGCGGTCACGGGCCTGCTTGTCTTGGCGAGCCTGCACGCGTTGCGTGCGTGCCGCATCTCGACGAGCCAGCAGGCTCTGGAGCAGGGCGTCACCGCGGGAAAAGAACGGCGAGAACTGCAAGACGGTCACCGCCCGTTCAAAGCTCTCGACGGCTGAGTCGTAGCGGCCGGCCTGGCTGTGGGCATCGCCCAACTGAGCGGCGCGCACGGCACGCGCGCGATCGCGTTCCTGCTGGATCTGCCAACGCAGCTGTGAGCCTTGCTGGGCAGAAATCTCGTTGGTGGCCTTCTCGCCGAGCAACTCCTGGGCGCGCGCGAACAGATCCTGCGCTTCCCGGTTGTTGCGATCGACGCGCAGTGCGAACGCGCTCTCCCGCAGCGCTTCGGTGAAGTTGCCGATCGTCAGTGCGCGACGTGCCTTGCGAATGGCGTCCGTGAGCCGGGCGGCGTTGGCTTGACCTTGCAGCTTGCCCTGCGCGGTCTTGTCCTGCTTGGTCGCAGGCTTGTCCTGCGGAGTGGGCTCAGGCTTCGCAACGTGGTTGGCCTTCTTGCGGTCGGCGGCCTTGGCCTTCGGAGCGGCCTTGGCCTTCGGAGTGGCTTTGGCCTTTGGGGTCGCCTTGGCAGTCGGAGTGGCCTTGGCGGGAGGGTTCTCATCCGCGACTGCGCCACGCGCGCTGATCTTCACACGGGTCGAATCCTCATCGGCGGGTTGGGTCCCGCTGCACGCACTGAGCGCGAACAAGGCGGGGAGAACAAGTCCGGCGAACGGAAAGAGTTGGGACTTCTTCATGCTGGGTCTTCCTGGGGGAAGCTGGGCGGCAAGCGCAAATTTAGAGGGGTAAGTGGATCGGGATTTCCACACAGTGCCCACTGGGCGATTTCGCCCATGGAGAGGGGTTGGCGGACCGTAGCGTGCCCCGGGATCAGGGTCAAGCTGGAGATGGCGGGGAAGATGTGCGAAATCAAGGGGCTAGGGGGAGTCCGTCTCTTGGCGGTTCGGCACCTCGGGGTTGCCGAGCAGGCGGTTGATCCGCTTGATGTCGGCCCAGGTTTCGCTCTTGGCGGCCGGATTGCGCAGCAGGTAGGCGGGGTGCCAGGTCGGCACCACCGGGATCCCCTCGTATTCGAGCTGGCGTCCTCGCATCCGCCCCATGCTGTCCGTGATCCCGAGCAGATTCCACATCGCGACACGACCTAAAGTGACTATGACGTCTGGATTTATGATCTGAATCTGGGAGCGGAGCCAGGGTAGGCAACTGGCGATCTCGAGGGGTTCGGGGTCCCGGTTGTCGGGCGGTCGGCACTTGTTGATATTGGCGATAAATACGTCTTCGCGGCGCAGACCCATGGCATTCTCGATGATCTTGTCGAGGAGTTTGCCGGACCGCCCTACAAATGGGCGACCCTGCTGGTCCTCGACCTGCCCGGGGGCTTCGCCGACGAACATCACCCGGGCGGTTGGGCTGCCTTCCCCGAACACCACCTGGGTTGCGGCCTGGCGTAGTTTGCACCGGGTGCAGGGCAGGACCTCCTCGCGCAGCGCCAGCAGACGCTGGGAGGGATCGCCGTCAGGTGCCGACTGGGCGGCCGCCGGCCGCAGGCCCTCGGCCGGGTCTGGCGGTGGATCGGTGCGGCCCGGCGATGTGCGGCGGGCAGCAGGCGCGCGGTGCTGCCGGGTTCGAGGACCGTCGCTGACGGCGGTGTCTGCCGCGTGGCGTCGGCCGCCGGGTGGCGGGACCGGTGCCTGGCGTGGGATCAGCGGACCCTGGCCCAAGCCCGGCAGCGGCAGGTCCTCCCCGTAGCTCTCGGCTGCGTGTTGAAGGTGTCCGAGTACTGCCAGCCAGCCGTCCGTCATGATGGGAATCAGAAGCTCCAGCCGACCGACAGGAAGAACTGATGGTCGATGCGGGTGTTGGGGTTGCCGGCAACGTCGGCCAGGGGTGTGTTGTCGTAGTCGACGATCCACTGCAGCTGGGCGAACATGCCCTTCGCCATCTTGGCGCGCAGCCGGGTATCCGAAGTGCCTGACAGCTCGTCTTGGTCATCGAGGCTTGGCAGGTAGGTGATGGTGCTGAGTAGCTGCCAGGTGTCATCGAACTGGCGTTCGAAACTCGAGACCACTTTGCCGGTCGCGTAGCCGTTTGTCTGGGTGTTCGCGATGCGCGACTCTTCGCCGTAGTACCCGACACCGATCTCGATCGCGTATCGGGTGGCAGCGGCATCGATCAGTTGTACACCGATGCCGGTGGTGGTGGTGAGGCGAAGCGCGAGGTTGCGGTCGTAGTCGTTGGTAGCCTCGGTGCCGACGAACAGGAAAGACTTCTTGCTGATGAAGTAGTCCTGCTTGAGGTTGCCCTGGCTGTGCCGTTGGTCGAGTTCATACCCGCCCGACGAAGCGCTGCCGGTAGCTTTGGTCTGGGCGTAGTTCCAGGCTGCCTTGGCGGAACTGCGGTGTGGGCCGGCGCGGCGTTCGGCCTCGGCGGCGGCATTGGCGCTGCGTCGACGGGTGTTGCCGCTGCTGGCCATCGCCCCGAGAGTGAATGCGCTTTTCCATTCGGGTTTGTCGGGTGCGGTCCAGTAGCCGGCCAAGATCGATGCGGCTAATTCTGGTCGCAGCCCGAGGTCCTCGCTGGTGGGGCGCTGGCCGGGCAGGGCTGCGGTCAGGCTCAGCGCGGTCAGGAACCGCAGGACGAGGAGGAAGTGGTTCATGGCAGGTTTGGAAGCTCGGCGGGCGGACGGTGCCTCCGATCGGGAAAACCGGTTTGCCCTACCCCGTGATACGGTGCGACAACACCGTCGGCAACACTGTATAGTCCGGCGCCCCTCTGAGCCCCAGTACGAATGACACCCGAAAGCTACCGGCGACCAGGTATCCGGACGGTCCTGCTGCTCGCGGTCCTGGGCCTGTTCGCCCTCTGGTTCCCCAAGTTGGTTTCGCCCCCCGGTTTGGTGGCGGCGACCGATGCGGCGTGTACGGGGGACGCGTCGGCGCCGTTGTCAGGCTCGCCGATTCCAGTGGTGCAGTGGTCCTTCGCGCTGGACCGCCTGGTGGCGAGCGACCCCGACAGCCTCGCCGCGGTCGCCCACGGGCAGTCGGTGTTGCTACATCTGCTGGCGGCGGCGGTCTTGTTGGGCCTCCTCATGCGCCTTGGTGTCCAGCGTGCGGGCGCGGTTTGTGGAGCGGCGGTCTTCTCGGTACATCCGACGGTCTTCGAGACGGTTTCGATCGTGGGTTTCCGAGCCTTGATTCTCGCTGCCTTGTGGACGTTTTTGTGCCTCGCCGCGGTGGCGCGAGGTGCCTACACCGACCGCCGCATGCACTACCTGGTCGCGGCTGTATTCGCCAGCCTGGCGGCGGCCTGCAATCCGTTTGCCGCCGCGGTCTTGCCGGGGCTGGCGGCCTTGACCGGGCTGCGGGTCGGGGGCCGGTGGTTGCTGCCGGCAGCTGCCACCGCAGCGCCGGTGCTGCTGGTGCTGGCCAGCTACGCTTCCTGGCCACTGGGCCTGGACTCCCTGGCCTTGGGTGCCCTGTCCGCCCCCTTGCTCGCGATCTTCGTACCGGCCACTCCACTCGGACTGGCTGCGCATGCTGGCGCTGAGGGCGCGGCCCTCGGCCTGGGCCTGATCGTGGCGCTGGGCATGTTGGCGATCGCCTCGTGTCGCCGGCATCCGGCCCTGGCGACCGGGCTCGGCCTGGTATCTGTCGGAGCCGTGCCGGCGGTCTGGCGGGTGCCGTTGGCGCCGGACGTCGCTGGCTACCTGGTGACCGCGGGCTTGGCGGTGGTGGTCGGTTCGCTGAGCCAGCTAGGTCGCGCGGCGAGGGTCGTGGTCAGCCTGGCGGTGCTGCTGATGGTGGTGGTCGACTGGCGGCGCGACGCGATCTATCGCGATGCCGGGTCCGTGTTTGCCGCCGCCGGTTCGCAACCCTTGGCGGCCGCCCTGCACGGTGAGTACCTGGCGCAGTTGGAGGATGGTGCCAGCCAGCAGCGTGCCATCGACATCCTGCGCATGGCCCTGCCGCAACTGCCGGCGTCGACCCGCAAGCTCGGGTTGCAGGAGACCTACGTCGGGGTGCTGACTCGCCAAGGCCGAGCTGGCGAGGCATCGCTGGCGGCCGAACAACTGTGCCGGACTGCCGAGGCCCTGGGCGACAAGAACCAGACACTGCGGGCCTACTTGTTGGCGGCGGAGTGTTTTTCGATCGAGAACTACGATGCCAAGGTCCAGGAGTACATCGGTCGGGCGAGTAGCCTGGCGCCGGCCCACCCGGAGGTGGTGGCGGCCCGCGCCGAGCGCGAATTTGCCGCGCTGGCGGCGGCGGCTGGTGACCAGCCGAAGACGCCGTGGATCGAGAAGGGTGACCGACGCGCCGCGCAGATCGAAGCCCTCGCCGATCAGGCCCTGTCGGTGGAGCCGAGGTGCTTCCGCGCACGCTTGCTCAAGGGGCGCATCCTGGAAGCGCGCGGCGATGTGCTGGATGCCCTGACGCAGTTCGAGCGGGCGATCGCGGTGGCCCCGACCCGCATCGAACCCCGCCTCCTGCTCAGCCGCCTGTACATGGACAACGAGATGCCGCAAGAGGCCGAGGATTGTGTACGCGCGGCCCTGGCCGCCGGCATCGACGACCCGCGGCTGCACTTCTATCTCGTCATGGTCTTGACCGCCAAGGGGCAGTCGGTCGATGCACGCCAGTACCTCGAAGTGTATGTCAAGAACCACAGCGCGAGCCAGCAGGGGCGTGTCATGCTGGCCAGCCTGTTGTCGGCGCAGGGCCTGCAGATCCAAGACCAGGCCTTGCCCGAGGAACTCCGCAAGCTGGCGGCCCGGATCGAACTCCTCAACCCCGAGGATCCGAAGGGCTTCCTGGTGCGGGCGATGGTATTGATGCGCAGCAAGCCGCCGAAGTTCGAGAACTACGTCAAGGCCATCGTGCTGATCGAAAATGCCCGGCTGGCGATGCCTGGGGACGCCGACGTTGTGCGTCGGCTGGCCACCGCACACCGCGATTTCGGTTGGAAGTTGTTCCTGGCCGCCAAGAAGGAACTCGCCATGGATCATTTCCAGCAGTTCCTGAAACTCGCGCCGGCCAGCGTCGAGCGTGGACCGGTGCTCCGTACCTACCGCAGCCACTGCCTCGGCCTGCAGGAACAGGGCTTGCGGGACCTGGAGAACGGCCGCGCCAAGGCGGCTGTCGCCAGCCTCGGGCGTTTCACCGCCTTGCTGCCGCTGCGGCCGGAGGGCCACTTTCACCTCGCCCTCGCACGGATGGAGCAGAGCAGGTTCCAGGACGCGGTGGTGGCGTTCGAGGCGGCGATCAGGCTGGGTCGCGCGAAGCAGGCGGATGTCAGTCCATACGTCCTGCCCTTGCTCGACACCCTGCAGAGGATGGGGCGTGAGGCGGAGGCCCGCAGCCGGGCCGAGACCTTCTTGAAGGAGCCCGGCCCGGCCAGCGAGGCGATGTTGGAGAAGATTCGCCAGCGGATCTCGCGCTAGTTCCCGGCGCCGCGACGGTCCGGGAGCAGGGCTGTCGATCGTGCGCAAGCGACGTTGATGTCAGCAGGTCGGTCTGCTAACCTCCAGGCCCGTAACGGCGGTGCGGTCAGGCCGTTGGACGACAAGCGGTAAGCACACAATCCCCGGGAGGGCCGATGGTACGCAAGGGCAAGGATCTGTTCGTGATGCTCGCGGAGCGCCACAAGGCGCGCACGCAGGCACCCACTGCTCGTAGCAAAAAGGCGGCCGGCTCCAGGTCTTCCGCAGCGAGTTCCGCCACCACAGACGGAGTCGGTTCGACGCTCGGACGTTGGTTCCATGGTGCGATGCGGTCGCTGCGGGTCAGCCAGCGCGAAGCACCGCCGAAGCGGCCACGCACCCGTCCGGCCAAGGGCCGGTCGCGCCCGGTGCCGCGCGGCTTGTTGCTGCCGGGTTGGATGCTGGCAGCGATGCTGGTGGTGACCCTGGGTAGCGGTTTCACGCTGGGCCAGTTCAGCATGGGTGCGACCGCTGACGAGGGACTCAACAAGCCGACCCCGAAGGCGCAGACCCCGAGCCGCTTCACGCAGCCAGGCCGGCCGGGCTACCTCGATGAGGAGGCCGCCCAGGAACGCCTGGGGCGCTATGTATTCGTCATCGGGACTTTCGCCCCGGAGGAAAAACAGCGGGCGGCCCGCCTGGCGCAGGAGTTGCGTGCACGCGGACTCCATGACACCCGGATCATGCCGGTAGGAAGGAAGGGGTCGATTTTCAGCTGGGCGACCCTATGCTACGTCGCTTCGTACGCCGACAAGGGTGCTGTCCTCGCGTTGATTCGGAAACATGAGGCGGACCTCCGGTTCGAGGTTGACCCGGAGTTGAAGGACCTTGACCGGAAGGACACCCCTGACCGGTCCGGCAAGTAGAAAACCCGCCACGCACATCAAAAAGACGTTTGCCCACATCACGGGGCACGTACATACCTGACCCCATGTCCATCCACTCGAGTCTCAAGAATTCCGGCCACCTGATTGGTATACGCAACGTCTGGACCCGCGTTGAGCGCCTGGAGGCCCTCAAGAAGATCGGTAAGTGGGAGGATGGTGACCCCGTCACCGGCCTTGCCAAGGTTCGCACCCACTTCAAGACCAAGTCGAAGAAGCAGATGAAGGCAGATGCGGCGACTGACGGCGGCGAGCAAGCAGAGACCACGGACG
>JAYZDB010000102.1:0-6155 GCA_036338025.1 Planctomycetota bacterium | reverse complement strand
GACCGCGCCCACTTCTCTCCGGCGCTGTTTGGGTTCTACGGCTGCTGCGCGATGATCTCCATCGGAGCGGCGCTGTTCTTCTTCGCCCTGTTCGTGATGACGAAGGAGGGCTACGGCGCTGTGCCTACAGTGATGAAGGTGTTCGGAGGGGTGTTCATGCTGGTCGGGATCCCTGGCGCCTTTGTGTGCCTGAGCAAGGCACGGAAGAAGGGACAGCGGATCGTCGACGAAGTTTCGCGCTGAGTTCAGCCCAGGATCAGCTCGGTAGCATCCATCAGGTCCTCGACCACGTGGTGCGGAGGGCAGCCCTCGGTGGTCAGGCTCTCGACCTGCTTCGACCATGGCTTGCCGCTCTTGACCAGGATACGGGTGGCGGGCAGATCCCGTCCCATCAACAAATCGCGGGCGGAGTCGCCGATCAGATAGGACGCCGGCCAATCGATGCCGAACAGCTTGTCGGCCTGATGGAGCAGGCCGGCTGCTGGCTTGCGGCAGTCGCACGTTCGTCCGAAGCCGGTGTCGTTGGTCCGGTATTCCGGATCCGGGTGGTGGGGGCAATGGAGGTAGGCCCGCGGTAGGCTGCCCAGCGCGTGGTGCATCGCTTCGTGGACCCGGGCGAGGTCGCGCTGCTCGTAGAGGCCCTGGGCGATACCGGATTGGTTGGTGATGACCACCAGCAGGAAATCCGCGGCCGCCAGGCGTTGGAGAGCCTGGGGTATCCGTGGCAGGATGCTGAGTTGTTCAGGCCCGGTCACGAAGCCCTGCTCACGATTGAGCGTTCCATCCCGGTCGAGCAGGACCGCCTTGCGCAGGGGGCGTCCCGTCCCGGTCACGGGTGTTGGCCCGGTGCCTTGCCGGCGGGATAGAGCTTGACGTGCAATTCGTGGGGGACGAAGTCCCACTTGACTCCGAATGGCGTGAACCAGTCGCCCACGGTCCAGAACAACGGCAGGGACAACATCATCCAGTCCGACACGCCCTCACCCCAGGTGGAAGTGTAATGGGCGGTGTGGTGGTAGACCCGGCGCGTCTCGGGCTCGAATCCGGGCTTGCGAACGGTGATTTCATGGTCGCTGCCGAAGTAGCCGGCCACGAACATGAAATCGCCGAGGTCGAGGCGGATCGGCGTGGTCTCCCCGGTGTCCTGGCCGTCGAGGTAGACCGCTGCCCCGGCCGGCGAACTGGTTATGAGGACCTCGGTCCGGCCATGGAAGGTGGTACAGGACGGCAAGATGGCGGCCAGCACGAGCAGTTGTAGATGGCGGAGTAGTTTCCCAGACATTGTGCACATCTTATCGACACTGACCCTGCTGTGGCAAAAGTCCGTCGGGACTCATCGGCGCAGGAATTCCCGACGTGTTTGGCGGGCGTCTGGTCTATGATGCAGGCAGCGCCCGTTGCCTTGGCGGTACGGCGCTATCAGGTAGGAAACTACCGGGCGAAACAACAAGGGAGTACAAGTGAAATCCACCCAGGAACAGGGCCGTCAGGGCCTTTTGGGGGTCGTGGCCACTTTGATCGTGGGGCTTCTCCTCACCGGTGCCAGAGCCCAGAACAAGGTTGAGAAGGGCAAGGCCAAGAGCGTCGAGGCGAGCACCGGGCAGAGTGCAAAAAAGACTGCAGAAAAGAACGTAGAAAAGAACACTGCCAAGGACGCGGTGCCGGTCAAGGCGCCGGCGGCGAAGGTCCCGGCTACCGCAGTGGTCGAGAACCCTGCGGATCAAGGACCACGGCTGGCGCGCATCGAGTCGGACTCGGTTCAGGTGCGCTGTTTTGCTTCGGTGAATTCCCCGGTCTACGAGGGAGTCCTGCCGAAGGGTACGGCGGTCATGGTTGGTACGGCGGTTGGTGAGTTTTGTCCTGTACAACTCCCGATTGGCGTGATCGGCTACGTCAGCAAGAAGTTCACTTCGACTCCGGAAGCCGGACTGGTCCGCACCACCGGCGTCGGAGTTTCCTTCCGGTATCGCCCGACTCCGCGCGGGCGTGCGGAGCAACCTGTCGCCCGCATGGCCAAGGGCACCGCCCTCAAGTACCTGGGTGAGAAGGGTGCGTGGTGGAGGGTCCGCATGGCGACCGAGTCTGCCTATCTGCCGATCAAGGACATTCAGGTGTTCCAGACCGCCAACGCCACGCTGCAAAAGAGCCAGGCGGAACTGGCACGGCAACACCAGGCCCAGTGGCAGGGAGCGGTCTCGGCGTATGAGCAGGCTCTGGCTGCCGCTGTCCTCGAGAAGGCTCGCACCGCCAGACTCGCAGAGTTGCGTCAGGCCTACGTGACGGAACTCGAGAAGGTTGTCGACCAGCAACAGTTCGATTCGCTGATGGGTGATGTCAGCAAGTTGCTCACCGAATTGCCGGAGGACACGCCGCTGTGGGCAGCGGCGCAAGGACTCAAGAGAGCCGTCAAGACCCAGCAGGTGATGCTACAGGCCAAGGCCTTGCTGGCTTCAACGCCGCCGACCGCCAAGGCCCCTGACATCAAGGTGATCAAGACGCCAGCGGACCCGCTCGCGCACCTTCAACACATCGGTTGGTTGAGCCGTCACCCGAGAGTGGCCAGTGCGGGCTTATTCCAGCTGACCAAGGGTGGCAAGCTGGTGTGCAACCTCAAGTGCAGTTCCCTGCGCTACGATCTCTCGATGTTCGCTGGGGTTGAGATCGGGGTTATCGGCAGTACGGAGCGCGACGAACAGATGTCCTACGTCGACGTCGGAGAAATCGTGGTCTTGGGACGTTCCCGATAGCGGGTGCAGGATGGCGATGGCCTCGGTGTCACCGGGCCATCGCTGCATTCTGGGGGTCAGCTGTTCCGCGAGGTCTGACGCGCGGGCCGGAATTCGTGGGGTAGGCTTTCTGGGAGAGCCGAGCCCTGAAACCACTGACCCACCTTACCACCTGCCTTGCTGCCGCCCTGTCGCTCGGCCTGCCCCCCTTGGCCGGGCAAGTCGTGGGGCAGTTTTCGGCTACGCCGACCGCTGCGCCGGTCGCCAAGTCGAAGTTGTCCAGCTTGGTGGACCGGGCGCGTGCCGACCTCGAGCGGGAGGATCCGATGGCAGCGCTACAGGCATTCCAGGAGGTTCGTGTCCACGATCCTGACTGTCTGGACGGCCTTCTCGGGATGGCAGAGACCTATCTCTTCCTCGGCAAGCCGAAGAGTGCCCGGTCGTATGTGGAACTTGCCCGCCGCAAGGCTCCCCGGGACCAACGCGCGATGGCTTTGCACGTCCGGATCCTGATCAGGGACGGCAAGTTCGACTCTGCGCTGCGCATGTCGAAACGCGGTATGCGTCAGTTCGATATCCCGGGAGTCGAACTTCTGTCTGCCCACGCATCGGCTTTGTTCCGGGTGCAACGCACCGCGGATGCCGCCGGGGTCTACCAGCGGGTACTCAAACTCGACCCCTTCCGTCCCGAAGCCCACCTGCGGCTCGGCTCTGGTCTGCTGCCGCCCCGGGTGGTTCCATACGTGCATTCCATCACCCTCGCGATCCGCGCCCGCACGAGTGGTAATTTGATCCTGGCAGAGCAGAACCTCGCCGAAGCCTTGCAACAGTCGCCCGCACATCCGATCGCGCATCGACTGCTCGGGGAGGTGCTCTACGAACAGCGGTATTGGAAGACCATGGTTGCCCACTCGGAGGCGTACAAGAAGTTTGCCAGCGCCATGCCGGTGCCTTGTGTCGAGGACTTGCCGGTTACGAACTTCCTGCCAGGCTTCAAGACGCTCAGCCCGGAACGCAAGAAGGTCGCTGCCCGGGCACTCTGCTTGTTTGGCAGCCTGTTGCCGAAATTGGTTGCGATCCGCGGTCGGCACGATTTCCTGCGTGCAGACGAGCGCACGACGGATGCTGTGGCGCGCGCCAACCTCCGAGGCAAGCGAACTTTCGATGGGCGGGTATGGGACGATGTTCGCGGGATCGGAGGCTTGCAGGCCGCCACTGGCATTGAGTCGCTCGACGAGGCTGCGCAGTTCGGTTTTGACACCTTGACCCACGAAATTGCGCACCAGGCGCATCTCTATGCTTTCAAGCCAGTATTCCGTGCCAAGATCCGAGCGCTCTACAAGGCCGCCAGGAGATCCGGGCGCTGTCTGGACTTCTACGCTGCGACCAATGACGCGGAATACTTCGGGCAGGGGGTGGAGGCCTACGTCGCGCTGGCCAAGCGTCCTGGTTGTGAGAAGACCCACGGGCATACGCGGTTCGAACTGAAACGTCAGGATCCTGCACTGTACGACTTCATCGCATCGATTATCGAGTTCGATCCGCTCCGCGATTCGGTGGTTCGTGGGCAGTTGTTGACGCTGGCGGTCGAATTGGCGCTGCTGCGTGGGTGCCCTGAGGATGCGGTCACGGCGGCGGAGATGCTGGACCAGGGGTCGGACCGTGCGAGCCTGCTCGCGATGGCCCAAAAGGCCCGCCGGGATGCGCTGAACTACTGACGACGGGTCTCACGGTTGGTCCGCGGCTGCATTGCCCGTAGCATCTTGGGCCCTCCTCCCCTCCCAGCGAGCCCAGATGCGCATCCCCTCACCGCTGTTCCGTAGCCAGACTTCCCTTCTCGCCCTGTCCGTGCTGTTTTGCACGCAGTTCCTGGCCGCGCAGGACCGCATGACTCCGGAATTGCTCTGGAAACTCGGTCGGGTATCCGATCCCCAGGTCAGTGTCGAGGGGGCGCGCCTGCTCTACTCGATTCGTACCTACGATCTCGAGCAGAACAGCGGCCGCTCGCAGGTCTTCCTGATGGACACGGCAGCCGGCAAGACGCAGCAGATCACCGAGGATGGCAGTAACTGGTCGGCCAGGTGGTCACCGACCGGGGCCCAGCGGGTTGCGTTCTTGTCGACTCGGAGTGGCGCTGCGCAGATTCACGTGATGGATCTGGGGACCCGGGTGGTCCGGCGCGTGACCTCCCATCCGGGCGGGGTCAGCAACATGGCGTGGTCGCCGACCGGCACGCACTTCTCGTTCACCGCCGAGGTCAAGATGGATCCGGACGTCGCGAGTATGTTTCCGGATCTGCCGAAGGCTGTCGCACGGATTTACGACGATCTCATGATCCGTCACTGGGACAGGTGGAACGAAGGTACCTACAGCCACCTTTTTGTGGTCGCTGCATCGGGCAAGAGTGCGCCGGTCGACCTGCTGGACGGCAAGCGTGTCGATACGCCGCTCAAACCATTCGGCGGTGGTGAGCAGATCTGTTGGTCGCCGGACGGTAAGCAGCTGTGCTACACCGCCAAGGTCGTGGATGCTCCGGAGACCAGTACCGACAGTAGCCTGTTCCTGGTCGCTGTCGACGGATCGGATCACCGCAACCTCGTGCCTGGTCGGCCAGGCTACGACACCGACCCGGCATGGTCGCCTGACGGTCGTTCCATCGCCTTTCACAGCATGCATCGAGCTGGCTTCGAGGCAGATCGCAACCGCATCATGCTGATGGATGTGGCGAGCCAGGAGATCCGGGAGTTGACCAAGGGCTTCGACCAAAGTGCCTCGGGCGTGACCTGGAGTTCCGATGGCAAGAGCTTGCTGTTTCTGTCCGACACCCAGGGCACACACCAGGTCTACGAAGTGGACACCGGCGGCAAGATCCGCGCCTTGACCGCTGGGCGTTACCACTTTGGATCGGCGGTGCCGGGTCCGGATGGCGCGGTTTACTGCACGAGGATGCAGATGGAACGGCCAAACGAGATCGTTCGCCTCGATGGCGGCGAACCCGGTGGCGGGGTGGTGCTGACTGACGTCAACGGTTCTATCTACAGCAATCTCTCCCTACCCGGCACAGAGGCTCGTTGGTTCGAAGCCTCCGATGGTCAGAAGATCCACTCCTGGGTCATCTATCCGCCCGACTTTGACGACTCGAAGAAGTACCCGATGCTCCTCTACTGCCAGGGTGGACCGCAGTCACAGGTCGGGCAGTGGTTCAGTTTTCGCTGGAACTTTCATTTGATGGCGGCCCAGGGCTACATCGTATTGGCGGTCAATCGTCGAGGGCTGCCTGGGTTTGGTCAGGCCTGGAACGATCAGATCAGTCGCGACTGGGGTGGTCAGGCGATGCGCGATTTGCTGACCGCGACGGATGGGATGTTCAAGGAGTCGTATGTGGACCGTGATCGGACCGGTGCGGTCGGTGCGAGCTTTGGCGGTTAC
>JAYZDB010000101.1:0-5613 GCA_036338025.1 Planctomycetota bacterium | reverse complement strand
CGCCGCCGTTTGTGCGCGGGTCGCCCGCGCCCCCCCCCCCGCTCCGGTACGCGAACCTCACCGACGATCGGCCAGGCAAACTGTCCGCCATTCTGGTCGGCGAGCTTCTTCATGAAGTCGCCACCGTCACGCTCACTCCGTCCACCGTTGCCCTGACGCCGTTCGTCACTCTTCGAGCCGAGGTAGATGGCGTTGATCCGCACGCCCGAGTATCGATTGGTCTCACCGATCAACTTCAGGATCTCGTTCATGTTGGTGACATCGCCGACTGTCGGCACGCCATCCGACAACAGGAAGATCTCGTCGACGTTGCTGTCGTAGCGGGCCCCGTAAACCAACGACTTCATCTGCAGACCGGACTTGAGACCGCCGAACAGATTGGTGCCGCCGTTCGCGCGCTGGCCTCGCATGCGCTGGGCCAGCGACTTCTTGTACTTCTTGTTGGCGGGAACCACGCCCTTCTGCCACTTCTGGACGTTGTTTGAGTACACCACCACGTTGAACTTGTGGTGTGGCTCCAGGCCATTCACTGCCTTGAGGAGTTCCTGCTTTGCCTTGTCGATCTTCAAGATCTGACCGCGGTCACGGCTGGCGCTGGTGCCAGCCGCTTCTTGCGGCATCGGCCAGCCCATGCTGCCAGACACGTCGATGATGAACACGATCCGACGCCCCTGGATCGGGATCCCAAAAAACTCGGAGACGGTACCGCCCTGGCTGGCGCCAGAGGTCTTCTTCCTGGCGATCTTGGTGACATCGATCTTGCTGCCTTCTTTGGCCCAGAACTCGCGCCACTGCGCTGGATCGTCTTTCGGCACGATCGCGCCGGTCATCGTCTTCAGCACGTGGTTGACGCGTTGTGGCATCGCCGCCGATAGCTTGTTCGGGCGGCTGAGCGTGGAATCGGTATTGAGTCGCTCGAGCAGGGCGATCAAGACCGGGACCGATCCCGGGTAGCGGAAGGTCTCGAGGAAGTCGACCAGCGCGTTGCAGGTCGGACGCTCCACCACGCTGCCGAGGTGGGCGCCAGCAGCGATCACCGCCCGGCGCAGATGGTCGGCCTTGACCATCGTGGCGTGCTTTCGGTGCACGTCGCGGATCGCCCAGACCAGTGCGATCAGGGAGTTCGGAGCTCCTTCCTTCTCGATCGCGGCCGCCAACCACTCGACGCTGTAGCCCCGGCCGACGCGACCCAGACACTCGGCCGCGGTCAAGCGCATGATGCTATCGGAGTCCTTGAGCACCTCCTCCACCATGCGATGGTCGAATTCCCGTTCACCACGGGCCAACACCCGCAACGCTGCAATCCGCATCGCCTGGTCAAGCGATGCCGGGCCGCTCGGATCGCCCTTGGCCGCCGCAACGAGGTAGCTGTGCACATCATCTCGGCCAGCAATCCGCACCAGCGACGTCTCGCCCAATTGACGAACGCCCGCTGGCGCCATCTCGGTGCTATAGCGGTATCTCCGGTCGAGACCGACCGCGGCGACCTCGAGCAGGAGTTTGTAGGCCTTGGCAGTCTGTATCTTTCCCGCCGCCCGCAACAGAATCGACAACTCCGAACGGGCAGTCAGCGACGGTCTTCGGGTCGGCGTCGTCCCAGCACTGCCAGAATTTCCAGGTGGACTCTGCCGTCTCGTACCGCTGCGGCCGTTGCCCTGGTAGCGCAGGTGTTCGAGGTCCGCCTTCTTCAGCAGCGACTTCGTCATGCCCAGGCGAGTCCCCGGCATCAGGTCACCCTTGCGGTACAACCACAACCATCGGGTGATGGACTTGAGCACCCGATCCGGTTCGGATCCTCGCTTGCCCTGCGGTGGCAGGAATGTGCGCGAGCCCTCGAAGTGATCACGTGGTTCTGGCCCCGCGGTCAATGCATGCGTAGACATGCACAACAGCAACAGGGACGCACGGGCACACGACGATGTCATCATCTGGCCAAGGGGGGATGTACGTAGGGTAGGGGCGAGCCGGACCGCCACAGTGTAGCAACCGCCATCGCCCGGCGGTGGTCCTGACTTGCGCCAGCCGCCAAAAACTACACGACCAACATCGCGTCGCCGTAGGAGTAGAAGCGGTAGCCCCGGGCGACCGCCTCGCGATACACCGCCAGGATCTCCTCACGGCCCGTCATCGCCGCCACCAGCATCAGCAGGGTCGACTGGGGCAGGTGGAAGTTGGTGATCAGGGCATCTACAACTCGTAGAGGACGGCCGGGATACAAGAAGATATCCGTCTCCCCCAGGCCAGCCACTACGCGCTCTCCGTCCGCGCTCGCCTCCAGGGTACGGGCCGAGGTCGTGCCGACGGCGACCACCCGGCCGGCCCGGGTTCGGACAGCAGCTACCTCGTCGGCGGTAACACCGGGCACCTCAAACCACTCCGCATGCATCGCGTGGCTCTCGACCTCTTCGACCCGGATCGGTGCAAAGGTGCCCTCACCGACGTGCAGGGTGAGCTCGGCGGTGGCGATCCCCCGCGCGCGAATCGCCGCCAGGGTCGTCGGCGTGAAATGCAAACCGGCGGTCGGTGCCGCAACCGCCCCATCGACCGACGCGAAGACGGTCTGGTAGCGCTGGCGGTCAAGGGCGGGATCCTCACCGCCATCGCGCGAGATATACGGTGGCAGAGGCGCCCGACCAACCGCCAGCAGACGGGCCTCGACCTCCGGAACTCCACCAGTTTCACCCTCCGGGAGCTGGAGCTCGAAGCGCATGACACCCCGCCCACCCGCTTCGAGTGCGCCAGCGACCAGGGTCAAGCTACCATCCTCGAGCGACAAGCAGTCGCCGGGGCGGACCTTCTTGGCCGGCTTGACGTAGCCTCGACACGAAACACCGTCTCGCGAGAGGATCAGCACCTCCACCTTTCCTCCGGTTCCCCGCCGGCCCAGCAAGCGATGCGGCAACACCCGCGTATTGTTGAGGACGAGCAGATCCGAAGGATCGAGGAACTCCGGCAGATCTCTGAATTCAGCATGCGTGACCGACCCGTCCCGCCGGTCATAGACCAGCAGGCGGGACGCATCTCGCGGCTCCGCCGGAGTCTGCGCGATGAGCTCGATCGGGAGCTCGAAGTCGAAATCAGAGACAAGCACGGCGCATCACTCTAAAAATCCACAGGCCGATACAGCCAAAAACCCCGACAATCCCTCCGCGCTCCCCGCACCCCGATGACCAACCTGGACTTCATTCTCGCCGTCTGCCACCTGGCGCTGCTAGCGCCGCTGGCAGTGCTCGGGCTGCACAAGACCTGGATGGTGGGTCTATGGTGGCGGCGCCGACACCGCACCCCGGCGCGGGACGATTCCCACGCGCAGAATCTGCCGCGCGTCACCGTCCAACTGCCGGTCTACAACGAGCGCTTCGTGGTGGCCCGGCTGATCCGGGCTGTCGCCGAACTCGACTACCCTCCCGAACAACTCGAGGTACAGGTGCTCGATGATTCGACCGACGACACCTCGGAGATCATCGCACAGACCCTCGCCGAGCTACCGCCGGGCCCGCGGTTCCACCATATCCAACGCGGCGATCGAACTGGTTTCAAGGCCGGCGCTCTCGCCACAGGATTGACCAGCGCGACCGGCGAGTTCATCGCGATCTTCGACGCCGACTTCCTGCCACCGCCGGGGTTCCTGCGTGCAGTCGTACCACATTTCAGCGCTCCCGAGATTGGACTCGTGCAGGCACGCTGGAGCCACACCAACCGTGCGCACAGCGTCCTTACCCAGGTCCAGGGTCTGCTGCTCGACGGGCACTTCCGAATCGAGCAGCGTGCTCGCTCGACCAACGACTGCGTATTCAACTTCAACGGCACCGCCGGGCTGTTCCGACGCCAGTGCATCGAAGATGCCGGGGGCTGGCAGCACGACACGCTCACTGAAGATCTGGATCTGTCGTACCGTGCCCAACTCGCAGGGTGGCGTTTCGTCTACCTACCTGACCTTCCTTGTCCCGCTGAGTTGCCAACCGACATGAACGGCTTTCTCACGCAGCAGCACCGGTGGGCCAAAGGTTCGATCCAGACCGGCCGCAAGCACCTCGGCACTGTCTTGCGATCGCGTCTGCCAAGGCTGGCCAAGGTCGAGAGCCTGTTCCACCTGTTGGGCAACCTGGCATTTCCGTTACTCCTGGGTCTGATCCTGGTCGCCATGCCCCTGCAAATGGTCCGAGTCCTGTCGGACGGATCAACGCGCTGGAGCCTGACCTGGCTCGAGGAACTTCCCCTGCTCCTGGCGACCTTGTCGGTACTGGTCTACTTCGGACTCTCGCAACTCAGCCTGGGCAGACTCACCTTCTTGACGCTACTGAGACTACCCCTGGTGCTCTCCATCGGCGCTGGCGCCTGTCTGAACAACACCATCGCAGTGGTGTCCGCCCTCGCCCGGGACCCCGGCGAGTTCCGCCGCACCCCGAAGAACACACCTGCCAACCCCGACCAACGCACACAATCCTACCGGTCTCCGCGCGGCATCGTGCCGTGGTGCGAGGTCCTGCTCGGGAGTTGGGCCGCCACCACCGCGACGCTCGCCGGTCTCCTCGGCCACTGGTCGACTGCGACCTTCCACGGTCTGTTCAGCCTCGGACTGCTCTGGGTCGGGCTGCAATCCCTACGGTCCAACCGCAAGCTCACGGCAGTCCTTCCAGCAGCACTTCTGGCTAGCTGCTCTGGCAGCGGCGGTAGCACCAGCGCACCGATCCCATCGGGCGGCGAGTCCGAGACCGTCACCAGCCAGGCACCGATCGGCAAGGAACTGGGAATTCGGATGCACCCCGACGGGGTGCGGGTCCTCTTCACACAAGAGCGACGGCATGGCCATCACACTTACGCCGAAACCGAAAGTCCGTCGGCGGTCGACGTCCAGAATTGAGCACAGGAATCCGGCCATCGGCCGTTAAGCTGCACCGATGCTGGGATACCAAGAATTCACCGACCAGACCAGGCACCCACTGGTGTTGATCCCGGCGTGCAACGAGGTCGGTCGGATTGAGGCGGTCCTCCAGGGCCTGCATGCCCTGCCCCGCGAACTCGAGATCGTGGTGGTCGACGACGGCAGCACTGATGACACCCTGGAGTGCGCCCGCGCCCACGGCGCCACGGTGCTGCGCCACCCCTTCAACCTCGGTTACGGGGCCGCCCTCCAAACCGGCTACCAGTACGCGCGACGGCACGGATACCAGCAGCTGATCCAGATGGATGGGGACGGCCAGCATGACCCCAAATCCGTCCAAACCCTGCTCGAGGCTCTCGATGAGGGTGCCGACCTGGTGGTCGGCTCGCGGTTCCAGGTGCCCGGGATGGCGCCCCCCACCACCGTGCTACGACGTCTCGGCAGCCGCCTGTTCGCCACGATCGTGTCCGTCTGGACCGGTGTTCGGGTCACCGACCCGACCTCGGGCTTTCAAGGACTCTCAAAACAGGTCATCGACGAAGTCGCCCAGGAAGGCTTCCCGGAGGACTACCCGGACGCCGACGTCTTGATTCGGCTCACCAGGTCTGGATTGAAGTTGGTGGAGGTACCCGTAAAGATGCACCCCCGCGTCGGAGGTGTCAGCATGCACCGCGGCACCCGCGCGGCCTTCTACGCCTACAAGATGTTCATGAGCCTCGCCCTGCTGA
>JAYZDB010000100.1:0-12654 GCA_036338025.1 Planctomycetota bacterium | reverse complement strand
GTCTCGACTCCTTCGATAGAGACACGCACCTCACGAGGCTCGATCGGGCTTGCGATCCGCAGCACGAGGTGGTCTTGCCCGTTCGTTGGGCGAAGGTAGAACCAGGCGCGCCCTCGGCTCCACCGGTAGGGTGCCACCGCGTCAGGTGGTTGCTCGACTCCGTGCCAACCCGAACCCAGGCAGTCGGAGTCGTTGTCCCCGATGGTGATCTCCGACTTAGGCGTTGCTGAGAAGCGGTCGTGGAAGACGCCGACGTCACCTTGGTGCCCACCCTCTCCCATGCCGGGTTCCATCAGTCTCTCGATCTCGGCCACGGGTGTGGTGCGTAGCCTCTGGACTTTGCACCGACGGATGAAGATCCCCAACGCGTGGAGCAGATTCCATCGCCAGGCTTTCTTGAGGGTCAAGTGTGCGACACTGGCCGGACTGTGCTTGTCCGGGTTTGCCGCTGACTGGGATCGCAAGGACTTCAGGCGCTTGCAGTCGCCCTTGTAGATTTGCCACACCCTCCTACGCAGGGTCTGCCAGTCCGTGTTCTTGAACCAGGTCTGGAGGCGGTTGCGTTCGCTCATGAAGCGGCGCCGGAATTCACGGTCGGGATCGACCACGGTATCGCCATGAAAGTCGTGTCGAACTACCGCCAAGGGCGCGTAGTAGTTGCGGTAGCCGCCTGCCAGAAAACGCCAGCACAGGTCGGTGTCCTCGAAGTACATGAAGTACTTCGTGTCGAATCCTCCAAGCTCGGCGAGTGCCTTGGCGTTGAGCAGCAAGGCACCACCACAGCCTCCGAATACTTCTACGGGGATCGGAGAGGGGTCATCGTCTTTGTCCCCGACGCGGCGGTCACCGCCCCACCCTGCTGCGTTCATGATCGATCCTGCAGAGTTGATCAGCGACGGACAGCGGTCCATGAGCATCTTGCCAGCGACTGCCCCGACCCGCGGGTCAAGAGTCGCTACGCGGAGTAGTTCCGTCACGAAATTGCTGTTTGCGATCGCATCTTGGTTGAGCAGGACGAAGAACTCAGCGTCACTGATTTCAAAGCCGAGGTTGTTGCCGCCCGCGAAGCCCAGGTTTGAGCCGGAGTCGACTACCCGCACAGCCGGATATGTATCCCGGATGAACTGGGCGGTGTCATCCGCAGACGCATTGTCTACGACGAGAACTTCGAGGTTTGGGTAGTCCTGGGCGACCAGGGATTCCAGGCAGGGCCCGATGATGTCTACGGAGTTGTAGCTGACGACCAGGGCGGTGACCTTTGGGTAGGTCTGTGGGCCGATCGGGGCTGAGCCGGTTGCTATGGAATCAACCTGGTTCGCTGCGTGCCTGGCGCACTCGGTGATCTGTGTAACCGGATTAGCGGGAGTGTGGTCGAGGAGGTGAACCTCTGTTTGCGCGCCAAGGAGGTCTCGCAGCCGGCCCGCCACCGCGGCATCGACTGCCACGATCGCGTAGGCGGCGCGTCCCAGGACGGTTGCCAGAGGTTCGGTGCCGTCACCTACCTCGGGTATGAACACCCGGGGCTGATCTCCGAGACCGTCGAGTACGATTCGGCAAGCCGCGGTAAGAGATCGTAGATCGGCATCGAGAAGCACCAGTACTCCTGGATGCGACATCGCGTAGCGGAGTTGATGAACATGCTGGTTGTCATCTCCGATCAGGTAGACCGGCACGTCGACCTTGCGCTGAGCAAGCCGAGATGGCAGATCGCAGATCGGGAAGAGGCTCGATTCCTCGACGATCCACGGGTTTACCTGGAACGGGTTTTCGACAAACACCTCTACCTCGTCCGGAGCTGCCAGCGTCGAGATTACCTGTTCGGCGATTTTCGCAGCGGGCGTCCCGGAGGGCGGGAGAGGCGAGCAGAGTGCAATCCTAACCACGGAGATGAACGGTAATCGTCAGGTCAGCTGCGGCCAGCCTTTTTGTCGGACGGACTCGGTCGAGTAAGATCTTCTCAGTGCGCCCCATTGCTTGGCCCTCTCGCGCTGAAGTTGATCCGTTCGAAGTGGGGCCTTACTAGATGGGAGATAGCCTCGAGTTTCTTGGGCATGTACTCTATGGCATGCTCGCGAGCTCGCGCCGGATCGACAGAATCCGTCAATGCGTCCACCGAGACTCGCTTTCTGGTCTTGGCTGGGACGTCGGTGTAGCAGTCACGGAGGGAGATGGATGAACTGCGGTCAGCTCTGATGTTACCCCGCGAGTTCACCATGCGGCACTTGTTCAGGAATACATGACCGCCGTTGTTGTAGCGCCAGTTCTTTTTGTAGGCGTTGACCGCCAGTTCGTTGGCGTCGAAGAGTGAGTTGTAGACATATGCCTGAGAACTGTCTTTGCCTTCGATGCCTCGGACACAACGGATGAACTCTACATTCCTGCAGAACAGCAATGTGTTTTCGCCGACTGAAATTCCCTTGTCGCCGCTATCGAGAATACGAGTGCCGTCGACAACGATCTTGGAGGTCATCAGGTCGAGCGAGTCATTGCCCGAATTCCGGAACAAGCAGTTATTGACCTTGCCAGTGCAGATGTCCATGTCGAGTGCGTCCATCAGCGCTCGATCGAATTGGCATCCGTGGAATTCGACGTGGCTGTAGACCGTGTGGACCATGTCGTCGACGACCCGACTATCTTGGAACCTGCAATTGCGCACGAGGATGTCGTTCGCATCGTGTACCGAGAACATGGCTGAGTACTCCCACATCGGGTGTTTCCACCCGCTGCCCAGGGCGAAGTTGCAGTGTGTGAATCGACTCGAATCGGTGTCGCGCCCCTGCAGGGTTACGACCCCCCAAGGTGCTTGTCCCTGGATGAGTGGACCGAATTCGATCGGTGCCTCGGCGGTGCCTTCAGCGAGCACCCGCCCCCAAAAACGGATATTCGCCCCGGCGGCCATCCGGATTCGCGTACCAGCGGCAATCAAGACATCCTCACGGACCTCGGTATTGCCTTTGATGATCATCTCCCCACTCCATTGGACGGTGGTGGTGTGAGGGAGATCCGGTGCAGCAAGAAAGAGACCGCGTAGGTCTTCTTTCGGGAGTTGGTCGACTCGGGTTGCGGGTTGGTCCGTGTCCTTCCCCCGGTCAAATTTCATCTCGAACAACGAACTGGTAGGCGGGATTCCGCCGTCGAGGACCAGTTCGTAGTACGCGGGGCGCATGCGACGGCGGTGATTTCGGAGACCGTTTTGGCGTGACTTGAGGAAGGGATAGGCCGTGCACAGCAAGCCAGCGTTGATCGTCAGGGTATTGCCGGTCAGCCGGGAGGCACCGGACAGGTTGCGTCGAACCGTGCGACCATCGAGGTGATATCGAATCTCCACGGCGGGCAGGCGGGCCAATGGTCGGCTGAACACGAGTTCCAGGGAGTCGACTGTGCGACGGCCTGACACTTCTAGAGTGAACACTCCGTCATGTTGCGCGTAACGGACACCCCCCTCTGAACCGGTGTAGGCCTGGCGTAGATCTCCCCAGACTCGGTTCATGCTCGCGACGAACCGATTGGCGGCGGCGTTTGCGACGCTGAGGTCTGTAGGTTTGCGGAGCGCGTCAGACTGCAATGCCCGGCGGAGTTTTGGCAGTGTGTTTTCGAGGATGGCGGCGCAAGCCTGGTCCGTACCGGACGAGAAGAACTCCTCGAAGGCCCGCTGACGGGCTCGTAGGAAGTCACCGTTCTGGAACAGGGTCGTGTGTAGCCGCGTCAACACGACATCTGCCTGAGTTTCGGATTTCGGCTCCGGACGCCAGTAAGGTGACAAGGCGATTGGATCCCAGACTATGGGAACGAATTGGCCGCGATTGGCGTCCCAGTAGATGCGCCAATTGTGCACGGCGTCGAAGTGCCAGGTCTGGGCCAGGGCCTCGAACGCGCTGAATTTCGCCCAAGCTTCGAGGTTCAGCAGTCTTGCGAGCTGCGCATGGGTCTCCTCACTAGGCCACTCGTTGAGTAGACGCGTCAGTTCCACCATTGGGGTAGCGTGGTCTATCGCGTAGTGATTGTTGATCGCAGCTTTTTCCCATAGTCGGGGGTGTTCGAATACCGCGTTGAAGATGCCGGCGTATTCGTCCTTGGAGACCATTTCCCCGGCGTAGATGTCGCCGGGCATGTAGCCGTTGGCTCGTAGCGTTAACTCTTCGAGTTGCTCGACCAGCACATGAACACCGCGCAGTTTTCCATTGACTGCCAGCTGTACCAACTCCGTTCGTGGCGCGATCAAGCCCATCTGGCTTGCCAACTTGTAGCCAAAGTAGTTGTTTAGCTGCTCGTCGTACTTCGGAGCGATGATGTTGAACTTGCGCATGCCCTCCCATAGTTGGGACCGTTTGGTCTTGATGCGCCATGACTTCTTGGCGTAGCCCCAGTGTTGCGCAAAGTCCCCGCGGTAACGAACTTCACAGTCGATTGGTTGGTTGCCGTGCCAGATCTTGCCGTCGACTTCTTGAAACCCCGAGTGCGGCAGGTTGCTGTTGAGGTGGGCGATGTCACCCTCCTGGACGAAGAGACTGACCAGGCGCAAGTTACCAGGGCCGACTGAGGTGCGCCCACCGCCCTCGAACAACTCAGTCCGAGCGCGCAACAGCATTTGCTTTGCGTTGCGGGCGCCGATTCCGCGCAATGAGAATTGGATGGGCACGGCGTCGTAGCGCAGGCAGAAGTTCTGGTAGATGTTGTGTGTCTGCCCAGCCCAGTAGACGAACAGGACTGCCACTGGCAGCGTGATCAGCCAGCTCCACTGCCACAGGGAAGTCAAGTGTGGCTTCATCGGGCCACCCCGCGTAAGCGCACGGAGTCAGCGTGCAGACTTCGCGACAGCGCGATTGACAGGTGGGGGTCAGGCCCGGTCGCGGTGACCGTATTGCCTGCGCGGGTCATGCCATGCAGGTATTCGATCGCATCCAGATCAAGCTCGTGAACCTGGGTGCCGGAGACGAGCGAGAACTCCTCGAATTCGATCTCGAGCCCGATCAACTCTGGCGCGTCGAAACGAACCGCGGAGAGCGTGACATCCAGGGGAATTGTCACGTCGAACCGTAGATGACCGCCGTCCGGGTCGGTGTTGAGTGACACTCGCCGGCGCCGTTTGCCGCTGTAGCTCTGGTCGGTGTCGTGCCAGTAGATGTCGAACGCGCTCTCCGGAAGTAGCGTCTGACGCATTGTCGCCAAGGTCTTGAGCCCCTTGATGTCCTGCTTCCCGGTCAGCAATTCGGTCAACTGCGGCATCCAGGCAGCGGCGAACGAGCGCATTCCACTGGCGTGTAGTTCGCGGAATTCAGCAGAAAATTCGAAGTGGGACTCTACCTGCAGGTGGAGCTTCTCGAGTGGAATCTCGATCCACGGGCGGCTGGTGCCGAAGCTGCGCACGGTGTCTCCGATCTGCCGCATCTCATTCAGCTGATATAGATCCGGGGTCAGGGGTATTTCGATGACGGACTTTCCGGCCTTCACGGTCAGGTGCATTTTCTGCAACTCGAAGTTGCTGTGGATGGGGAGGCCAATGCGTAGACCTTGGATGTCTTGTTCGAGTGAGAACTCCAGCCGCAAGCGATTCCCGAATCGCGCCGGGGTGATCAGGCCGGTCAATCCGTTCCTCCACAGATCGGGTGGGTAGCGCTTCCAACGGATGTACCATCGACTGCTGCGGTAGCTCCGGTGGGTTTCGAGTTGAACCTGCCATGCCCGTTCGAAGTCGCCGTCCTTGGCCAGGCAACTGCTCAGGGAGTCTGCTACTTGTTGGGATTCCGGTAGTCGTGCGTGCAGGACCTCGAGTCCCGTGATTGCCTCGATCCTTCGGTTGGGTAATTGGGACAGGATTTCGAACCTCCGCATCGATGCAATCAGATCACGTGGAGATGCCTCGAGGATCTCCTGCATGCATGCGGCTGCTGACTCGAGTTCTCCGCGTTGCTCGTAGGCATTGGCCAACAGTCGCAGTGCCTGCTTGCGTTGTCGGAAGTAGTGGTCACCCTGGGGGAACTTCGCAAATCTGACGCGGAATCGTTCGAGCGCAGCGATGCCGGCTCTTGGATCCTTGCTGAGAAGTGCCTGTGCGGCTCGCAGCGGGATTTCGGCCTTGCCAATGTAGTGTTTCCGGATCCTGTCATCGACGCGGTCCACCCAATCGGGGGCGTAGGCCCACACCATCCAGGTTGCAGTTGCGCCGATCGCGCCCAGCAGGGATGCCAGGCGGCCCAGGTTCAGCAGGCGTTTCGATGTGGTACGGCGCATATGGATGGCAAGGCGATGCCTGAAAGGGATTTATCGACTATGGAGAAAGCTCACTTCACTGCTGGGCCAGCGCGGATGGGTCCGTGCACCGGCCGAGCGAGATTAGCGCTTCGAGCATGGGTCGTAAATCACCTCGGCACCGGGCTGTCAGCCGCATGGGGCTGAGCTTGTCCGCATGACTCCGGCGATGCTGTTGTGGGGGGGCGTTGGTGGTGGTTCTTCCGTGCATGTCAGCTTGTCGATCATCGTTTGACGACGCGCGGATTCCGGTGGTATTCGCACAAATCCCGATTCGACTTCGTCCGATCATGGTGTAGCAGACCGGAAACGTGCAAAATCCGGGGGCCGGCGGGCATGCGATCCCGGACTTTCTGACCACGAGATTGGCGCGCAGCAAGATGGACGATACTTCACCTGACGACAAGATTCTCGATTTCGATCAGGACAGCTTGCCCTGGCTCGACAAGCAGTGGCGCATGCTTGACGACTACATCGATTCGCTCGATCCGAAGCCCGAAGACCCCGAGTTGCTCCGTCTCAACCTCGTTCATTGGGTGAGGCATGGCTACGTGATTTTGGAGAACATCATCGAGCACGAGTTGATCGATGCCTACCTCGCGGACATTCGGGAGATGTTGGCGGACTACGAGAATCAGCAGGTCATTATCCACAGCGATATTCTCAATCACCGACCGATACACGAGTATCCACCCGAACGGGTTGAGGCTCTGGCTCAGGACCGTGATCGTGTGCACATGCGGATTGTTGATTTCCACAGCTACTCGCTCGCCGCCAAGAAGATGTCCCTGCATCGAAAGGTCACGGAGTTCGTGTCGCACATGTTCCGTGATGATGTCATGTTGTTGCAGTCACTGACCTTTACGCGTAGCAGCGAGCAGGCCGCCCACCAGGATTTTGCTTACGTGCCGGCTCACATTCCCTCGCAACTCTGCGCCGCCTGGTTTGCCCTCGAGGACATCAGTCCCGACTCCGGACCTCTTGCTTATATTCCGGGGTCACATGCCAACAGCAAGTTCGATTGGGGTGACGGCATCTTCCGCACCGAAAATTCAGATCGAAACGAGGATGAATTTGCCGCGCACCTGCATGAGCAAGGCAAGTTGAACCGGAGCAAGGTTGAGACGTTTTGTCCGAAGAAGGGCGATGTCCTGATCTGGCACGGGGCGCTCTCACATGGCGGTTCGCCGATCAATGATCCAGAACTGACGCGCAAGAGCTACGTGACGCACTATTCGCAGGCATCGACGCATCACTGGGAGTACCGTGATCGTGGGCAAACGGCCGAACGTCGTTCGCTCAACGGACACTATTACCACGTCAGTCCCATCGATCCGGACAACGAGGACATCTTCCGCAACGGCGCCGATCTCTAGCTGAGCTTGATTTGGCCTAGAGCCGACCGTCGGCGGGCAACTCCATGCGCCAGTGCTCGGCCGAGTCGTGTCCACGGAAGATCGAGAGGTACTTCTTGCCCTGGAGTCTGCCGATGTAGATGCGGCGGCCGTGCACGGAAACTGCGTCGGGGAAGTAATTCTTGAGGACCTTCTGTTCGCGACCGGGGAGGTGAATCGTTGCGAGGGTTCGGCTACCGCCGCCCAAGGCGACGTAGACCATCTTGGTGTCGGGATCGAGACAGGCCATGCCGCCGTCGGATGAGTACTCGAAATTCAAGATCTCGATCGGCGCCCATCCGGTCTTCTTGGAATACGAAGTCAGTTTGTTCTTCGACAGCACCCAGAGCCTTCCATCGGAGGAGAACATGTCGATGCCACTACGATTGTCGTAAGGCATCCCGGCCGGCAAGACGGTTTCCAGGGACCACGTGTTTTTTCGAGGGGAGTAGCGCCGAACAACTCGGGTGACCGGATCGAACACCGCGTAGATCTGACCATCGTGGTACGTCATTGAGGTGTTGCCGCCGCCATTGTCGTTGTTGATCTGTTTCGTCGACGAGTAGGTGTGGAGTGGCAGGGGATGGAGTTGGCGCGTCAAGACCTCGGGGATATCGACGAGTTTGTTTGTGCGGACATCGGGAGCCTTGCGGTTGCGCAGGAGTTCGAGCGCCCAGAAATCGCGGGTATAGCCGTTGCAGATGTAGATCCGTTCGGAACCGTCGTAGCAGAAGGCAGCACCCATCGTCGCGAACAACGGCCCGTAGGAGTATCCAGCCTGGGTCTTGCTGTGAGCGATGGTCTTGTAGTGGATGCGACGGACGATGTTCTTGCGCTGCAAGTAGAGGAACGGCTCGACGAACACCAGATTGCAGATGCTGTCCCGTTCACGGGCCAGATCTCCGTGTGATCCGTTCTGCGAGGTGTTCCAGACCACCCAAGGTGACCCAGCCTCGGCCCTCTTGTCATCGCCTGTGCCGATACTGTAGAGCGAGGACACCGGGATCCGGAATAGCGCTCCTTCACGGCGCGAAAGCAGGTTCAGTCGTCTCGTCTTGCCAGTTCCGGAGACGTAGAGGCAGCGGTCTTCGTCCCACAACTCAAACGGTAACCGTGGACGTAGATGGTAATAGGTGGCGTTTTGGATCAGGACCAGGCCGAGGGTACGCGATCCCTTGCCCAGGGTCAGGCAGACCGTGCCGGTCTCCGGATCCTGGCATCCCATTCCACCTCGGTCCAGCGCGGGACGGATTCCTAATTGGGTGAACAACTTGCCCTTGTGCGGCCATGATTTGTCCGCGATGAAGTAGTTGTTGACGTGGTGATCGCCGAAGGCGATGAACCTGTCGCCGGCAAAAAACAAGCCGGCGGAGAACATGCCGAGCGGTGTCACAGTGTTGAGGTCGGGCAGCGCCTCCCACCGATTGTCGACCACGCGACCCCAGGACTTGCCTCGTCCACCGATTGCGACGTGTGGTACATTGGCTGCGTCCAATGCCAACTGACAACCGCGTTCGGTCTTGAGCGCCAACGCTGAGTATGTCTTGGTTACCCGCCTGCTACTGGGTTCGAACACGAACCCAGGTTTTTCGTTACCGGGCACGACGACGATGTTCCCTTTGGTGTCTCGTCGGGCAGCAGAGAAGGGGCCGACTGGATGCGGCAGGACGTCTTGCCAGCGATCCCAGGTTCCGTCCGAACCGCGATGCTCGATGTCGCGACCGTGCAAGAAGTAGGCGTCTTCACCTATCCCAACCGCATGGGTGAAGCCGGTCCAGGTGTGCTTTCCCAGCGGGATGCGTTCCCAGGATGCCTGCTGGGATGATGCCGGGACCGCACATGCGAACAGGACCGCGGTGAATAGGAATCGAGACATGAGTGACGAAGATGCCTTATTCGCTGCGAGATGCAACCGGCCCGGGCCGTCAGTGTGGTGTATCCGGCTTTGCGTTAGCTGGGAAATGCCGTCGTGAAGCGGAGCACCGGGTCGCTCGGCTGCCAGACCGGGATCTTGGCCATGATCCGGCCAAAGATCGGCGCTGCTTCCCACCGCGCGAGCCAGCTGCGTACTGCCTCGTATGGGGTGGACGCGAACCACTCCTCGTCGGCTCGGCTGAATTGGCGGACGAAGGGAAAGATCGCTACGTCAGCCATCGAGACCTTGTCGCCGAGCAATTGCGTGTGCTGATCGAGTTGCTCGTCCAGCCTGATGACGAATCGCTCTGCGTTGGACCGAGCGGTTAGCGGATCAGCATCGTCGTAGCGGGTTGGGTACTTGAACCGGTCGAGGTTGTATTTGAATTCGCCGTCGTTGCTGGCGATCAATTCATCGGCCATCTTGACCTGATCCTGAGCCGGCAACCAGTTCAATGGGTCGTGTTGATCGAGCGCCCAGGACATGATCTGCAGACTCTCGACAAGGACTTTGCCCGGCCGGATTTCGAGGCACGGTACCGTGGCCGTGGCCGAGATCGCCCGCAGATGCTCAGGGCGGTCACTCAGGAGGATTTCCCGGTGCTCGATTTCACAATCGGCAGCGGCAATGGCCATCCTGGCTCGCATGGCGTATGGGCAG
Source organism: Planctomycetota bacterium (assembly GCA_036338025.1). Classification (GTDB taxonomy): domain Bacteria; phylum Planctomycetota; class UBA1135; order UBA1135; family UBA2386; genus JAYZDB01. The sequence continues at coordinate 2,436 of JAYZDB010000100.1, read as the reverse complement.
CGGCGGAAGCTGTAGAGGACGGGAATCACCTCTTCATGCATCGCTTCGTATCAAGAATCTGTGGCCTGCGAGTGTGCCATCAGTCCAGCCGCAACACCTGCCGAGAGCCGTCGTGATGACCCTGGTGCTGGTAGACGCTGTCGGCGCGGGGGAATTCGCCTTGCAGTTGGTACCGAATCTTCCGGTAGGGATTGTCGAGCCGTAATTGCGCGGGCAGTTCCATGTACTCGACAACAATCTGCTCGACTGTGCCACTGGACGTATCGAGTAGGAACTCGATGGTCATGGGGTAGTCGGGATCCGTCTGGGCGTGGCGTGAGGCGGTGATTGCAAGTTGTCCGTCCTGCGGGGAAAAGGTCGTCGACTCGGGAGTCGAAGCAGTGACCTCGTAATTCCTCTTGAGATTCTCGACCAGGCTGAAGATGCGTGCGCCGACTTCCAGACGGTCGATTCCGCGCCCAACGTCCTGCATCTCCACAGCGATGTCCGCGCCCCAGCAGCTTGCCAGGCTCGTCTCGCTGACCAGCACGGGGGTGGGGAGACCGATCGATGGCAATACCACCCAGTAGTCTTCGCCATCGAATCCCTGGTTGACGACGAATTGCGCACCGAAGACATTGCCGGAGAAGGACACCAGGAACTTGTCGTTGCCCCGTACGGAGAGCGTGGTTTCAGCTTCGATGAAATTGAGTGCCGCATCACGGGTCTCGGCCCGCATGCTGTACTGCCGGTCCTGGTCAGCCCTGAGGTAGGCCTGCATCTGGTCGATAACCGGTCGCAGATCTGAGGATTGCCACGAGAACAACAGGGCCGTGACCGTAATCGCGGCGGCGGCGATCAGGCTGCCGAACAAGCCGGTGCGGATTCGGACTCGCCGCTCGTGACGAATTACCTGGTTGACGGCGGCCATGCCGTCCTGGACCTGCTGGCGCACTGTCTCCTCGGTGTCGTAGCCGAGTTGCTGGACGATGCCGGCCACCAGCAGGTGACGGACGATCTCATCGTGGGGGACTTGCGACAGGTCGAGGCCATGCTGGTCGACCTTGGAGATATCGCCGTCCAGGTACTCGTTGAGGGCGTTCAGTTCTTGTTGGTCATCAGGATTCATGTTGCACCCGGGCCTGGGACCATTTGCCTTCCATGCAGTCGTACAGGATCTTGCGTCCGCGTTGCAGGCGCTTCTTCACGTTGTCCCAAGACGTGTCGAGGATCTCCGCGAGCTTCGGACCCCGGATTTCTCGCTGGTAGCGTAGCTTGATCGCTTCGCGGTAGGTCGATGGAAGGGTGTCGACACAGCGCTGCAGACGGTCCAACCGCTCATCCAGGAGGTCATTGCTCATCAGTTGGATCGACTCACAGTGGTCGTCGATCAAGTTGACCAGATCATGATTGTTCAGGACATACTGGCGGGCAGCCGTGCGTCGTTGGGACATGATCAGATTGCGGGCGATCCCGCGAATCCACCGGCCGAACGACCGTTCTTGATCAAATCGCTCGATCGTCTTCCAGGCCACGATCATCGTTTCTTGGAACAGATCGTCCACCAGCGCGGGGTTGTGGACGGCGCTGTGCAGGAAAATCCGCAACGAATGAGCATTTTCTTGGATCAGGGCTTCGAAGAGTCTGCGTGAATCTACCATCTGTGTGTGGGGTATCCCCCTCAGGAACGGGGTTTCCGGTCCGCCAGGGCAAAGACTGGCGGTTCCCTCTGCAACTTGTTCTGCTGTCGGGGTCGGGGAGACACAGACAGCGAAACCAGATTATCATTTGTTGTCTCCTGGGTGTTGGCCGAATGCCAATACCCGGCGACACTCGTTCCCACTCAGCCTGATTCGTCCCAACCCTTTACGCTGCCGGTTGCCCCACCGCGTCGGGCCCCTCTCGCTTAGTCATCCATTCTCCCTCTGATGGAATCCTCCACTTCGCCCCATAAGACCGACCCAGAGTCTGGAACGCATGAGGCCGTGAGCCTCAACCCGCGCCCGCATCTGGTCGAAGGCCAGCGAGTCGTGGTGCGCGGCAAGTTCCTCTATCTGGCGGGCGTGAAGTTCGACGTGAAGGGCGTGACCTATGGACCCTTCCGGCCGGATGCGGATGGTTGCGAGTACGGTGACCCGGCCCGGGTCGAGAGTGATTTCGCCGGCATCGTCGCCACTGGATGCAACGCCGTGCGAGTCTATACGGTGCCTCCGAGGTGGTTGCTCAACCTCGCTGAAGCGGCGGGCTTACGTGTGATGGTGGGTCTACCGTGGGAGCAACACGTGACCTTTCTGGAGGACCGCTCGGCGATGCGCCGGATCGTGCAGTCCGTGCGGGATGGTGTACGTGCCTGTGCTGGCCATCCGGCCGTGCTGTGCTTTACGGTCGGAAACGAGATTCCTGCCAGTGTCGTGCGCTACCTCGGACCGTCTGCTGTCGAGCAGTTCCTCAAGCGCC
>JAYZDB010000099.1:0-12775 GCA_036338025.1 Planctomycetota bacterium | reverse complement strand
AGCACGGCCGGACCACGCAGATCCTCATCGAAGGTGCCGAGCTGCTGGAACGCTGCGCGTTGAATGAAGAACGCCTCGGGTGCCGCAAAATCACAGGTGCCCGATTCGGCATCGACCTGCGCTGCGGGGCAACGAGTCAATTCCAGGTCCTCGATCTCAACCAATCCCAGGCTGGCCTCGACGCCGTCCTGCTCGATCCTGGGGATCCCGAATCCAACGCTCTCGTCGGACAGTCCTCCCAGCTCGCTGAGAGCCGACTTCGCAAGATCAACACCAACCGCCATGATCAAGACCAGCGGCGCGTCGGTGGAAACCACCGCAAGGTTGAACACATGGCCGGGCCAAGGGCTATCGGCTGCAAGCAGGGTCAGCCCATCGATGGCTTCAAGCGACGCCGACTCAAGGCCCTTGGGGCACACCAAGGTACACGTGGCCCCCTGGGTCTTGTGGACCGCCTTCACAGCTGCCTTCAACCAGGCTTCATCGACTGCCTGGGTCTGTGGAACCCAGTAGACCACGTCGACATCCCCGGGTTCCGCCCGGGCTTTGCCCACGCTCCGCAGGGAGCGGCTCGTGCGCACGCGGCGGCGAGAATCTCCGAGAGTCCGCTCCAGCAACTGCTGAGCCGACTCCAGCTGTTCGATCTGCTGCCGTAGGGTCTCCAGTTCACCCGACGCAGCCTCGGTCTCTTCCCGGGACTCTATGAGCTGGGTTCGGGCCTCTGCCAACTGGTCGAGCAACTGCAGAGACTGGTCGGTCAACTCCCGCAAACGCAGTTCGCGTTCGGAGATCTCACTGGAGACCGGCTTGATCTTCTTCTTCTTCGGCATTTCCGGGGTGACGGAATCCTACCGCGGCGGGACCCATCGGCGCGAGGAGAAGTAAAGCCGCTACGACAATCCACCGGCCAAATGTCTACCGGGAAATCGTATTCCGGGTTGCCGACCGGGACTCGCGTGGTCCTGCGAGGTCGACAGCTCCCCCTACACCACCTCGACTTGCCGGCCGAGGCATCAACTCAGCCCGGAGACCCTAGGTGCCGACAGTACCCTGAACGAGGTCCGAGAAACCCGTGAAGGCCAACGGGACGTAGGCTTTCGTGCAGCTCGGGGTAATCATCTCCTGCAGCGATAGATCCATCCGCTGCATGAAGAACACGAAGCCACTCAGGGTCGGGTTGTTGGGGACGGCCACTGTGGTCGAGCCAAAGACCAGGATGTCTGGTGCCGTGTCCAGGCTGCAGCCACCAGGCAGGGGGATGCTGACCCGTTGCAAACCCAGCACCAGCACCGAACCAAGGCAGGTGTTGCACTTCCCGATGTTGCAGCCACAAAACCGCCGGGTGCACATGCTTGGAAACAGGACACCGCTGACGCTGAAGCTGCCGCCCAGCTTAGGGAGACCACTGACTGCCAACGCACGGTTCGCGGATGGACATGGCACAGTCAGGGACTTGAAAGAAGCTGACTGCCCATGGGCCAGGCTCGGGGACAACAAGAGGGCGAGGGCAACGGCAATGGTTCTCATAGCATGGTTCTCCAAGTCGATCCACATCGGGGATCTACTCCCAGCAGCGTAGTGCAAGGCAGGGCCCACGTCTCGCCCTGAACCGAGGATACTGCTGGCGGGCTACAGCGGTTCTGTTCGCCGTATCGACGCGCCGTCGGTCATCCCGCAACGGCGCGGCGGTTCTGCTCGTCCTCCTTCTTGAGGAGCTTCTTCTGGTAACGGGACTGCGCGATATCGGAGACAACCAGCACCGAGATCACAAAGTAGAACGTCGTCTTGGTCATCGGAGTGACCTCGTTTCCAAACAGCTTCAGATGCGCGAGATGACCACCCTCAGTCAACAACATCACTCCCACGATCAGCAAGATGAACAGGCCCAAGACCTCGTACATCCGATTCTTCTGCAAGAAGACCGAGACGCGATCCGCCAGCGCCATCATCAGGAGCCCAGAGATGCCAATTGCCGCCGCCATCACCCAGAACACGCTGGTCAACGCCATCGCGCTCAGGATCGAGTCAAAGGAGAACACGAGGTTCATGGTGACGATCCAGAACACAGCTTTCCCCACCGAGACACGACCCTTGTCGGAACCTGCGCCGTCGTGCTCGATATGGAGCATGTGAAAGATCTCCTTGATGGCCGTGTAGAGAATGAAGGCACCACCCACGAGCACGATGACACTGTGCATGTTGAAGCTCGCTTCCACGACACCCTCGAAACCGAGAGCAAAGAACGGGTTCTTCGTTGCATCGACAACCTGGATCAGGACGAACAACAGCAAGACCCTCAGAACCACCGCCAGGGCGATCCCGAGCCGTCGGACGTAGGCCTGGCGTTCGGCGGCCACGCGCTTGCTCTCGAGCGAGATGTAGAGCAGGTTGTCGAAGCCGAGCACTGCTTGCAGCAAGATGAGAAAACCTAGGGTGATGATGTCTTCCATGGCGATTCAGCGGGCGAAGCCCAGCGCCTCAAACAATTGCAGACTTACCCCTCGGTATCCACTTCGAGTTGCTTCGGCCATGCACACGAGAGTCATCGCCGTGCATCACTTGATCACAGAGATGAGCTCCGGCGCTCAAGACGAGCCGGCTGGCCCCAGCTCCCCGTCACGAACCACTACTGTTTGGTCGAGGATGCGTGGTGGTCGTTGAGTCGCTGGATGTACTCATCCGAACGAGCCACCGCCCGCCTGAGGCTGGTCTCCAACCCGGCACCAAAACCCGCTGGACGACGATTCAAGAGCGACCGAGCACCCCGGACGCTACGATCGAAGCCAGCAGCCAGGTCCACCGGGGGCCCATCAGTGGACTCCTTGGCCAGACCCTTGCGGACGAACCGCGCAGCCAGCTTCCGAACGCGGGTGTGCAGGTACCAGCTCAGCACCACCGCTGCAACAATCACCCCGTAGAACAGCCAATGGCTGGCACGGAAGCCGTCCCACCACGGCGGCGAAAAGCTCATACCGTCCCAGTAGCCGAGTGAATTGGTGATCCAAAGCGCCAGGACGGCGAACAGAAGCAGCAAGCTGGCATCGAACAGGAACACCAACCGCCGCCACGCACCCACCGCAGATGCCAGGCGCGGGCCGACGACCTCGAGCAGGTGACGAGCGATGGTCTCGAAATTGGCGACGATACGGTACGACCGGAGCACATCGACACCGTCGAGCCGCTCAACAATCTTGGCGAGAGATTCATCCCGCCGACTCTCGAAGTTGCGCCGCACCCCCTCGTCAGGAATCTCGACACAAACTTCGGGATTGTAGATGCAGTGGAACTGCGAGCCAACAAAGCCGGCCTCCGACATCGCCCGCTGCCACGCAGCCACCACCTCTTCGGGGTTGTTCTCCCGAGCTGTCATGTCCATTTGGTTGAGGATGAACAAGAACTTGCCAACATCTGGCCGCGCCAGAACATCCGCGACCAGGTGTTGCAGGGTGTCGCGCATGGCACCTGGTTCCGGATGCCGCGCATCGAAGAAGACCAACACCAGATCAGACAGATCAACGATGTGATCCGTGATCCGCAAGGTCGCATCGCGCTGCCGATCCGCGTCGAAGCCTGGCGAATCGATCAGTATCCTGCCGTCGAGTCGTGGACTCGGCGAGGTCTTGAGTTGGATGTAGGTGTCCAGCCTCCGCCCCTCACCCGGGGCGACAACATCGATTGCCTCGCTGATGCGGTAGAAAGGGAACCGCAAGTCGGAATCGAGGGACACCCCAGGCAAGCGACGCGACTCACCTGCGGGACCATGGCAGATCACCGTGAACCGCTCGTCAACCGCCTGGTTGCCGGTCCGCTGCAGGTCGTGACCGAGGTAGTAGTTGATGAAACTCGACTTCCCGGACGAGAAAGTCCCCAGCACGGAAACCAGCGGCCACCAACTGATCCCCGTCACGAACGAGTTCGATCCCGGTAGGACCCCCATCTTGTGAGCAATCCGGTCTAGCTCACACACCTCTGAGATCAAATCACCCAGAATCGGGTGTTCTTGTTGGAGCTGGGCTCGCAGGCCAGCGATGTGACTGGCAGTGACCGGATCGGTCTGGGACATCCTGATAACTTCGGATCTGGGAGTGGCGACACGAACCCTTACGGGTTCACGACCGAACCTTGCCACGCCGGCGCCTGGAAATCCAAACCAAGGCCGAGCTTATTGAGGAGCCGACCCGCTGCCACCCAGCAGGCCATCGCGGATCTTCCGGATACGCCGCCGCAGCGACCAGCGCGGCCGAACGCGCTCCATGGGTTCTGGCGCCGGAGTCACCGGGTCCCCAACCCGGGCCTGCAGTTCTTGTAGCTGGCGGAGAATATCGTCGCGATTCCCCTCGACAGCCCGCGCGTGCTGCTCGATCTCCAAATACTGCGCTTGCCAACTGTCAAATTCCGGTGACTGCTCCGCTGGGTACTGGGCGATGTTCTCCAGCAGTTCCACCATGCCCACGGCGCGGGCAGGATTCTCCGCCGCGGCCGCAATCGCGTGTTGGTAACAGGACAGGGCCTGCTCGGCGCAGCGTGACCAAGAGAATCCACGAGCCCGGGCGGTACCCCGCCGGACCAGGTCATCAACCTCGGGACCTCCCGCCAGCATCTTCTCGAGGAGTCCGGCAAGAGCCTGATCGTCACCGGCGTCGAACAGCCAGGCAGCGTCCCCGCAGACTTCGGGAATCGACATGCACCCGGCCGCTGCCACCGGCACGCCGCGTAGCATGGCTTCGATCGGCGGCAAGCCAAAGCCCTCTTCGAGAGACGGATAGACCAGTCCCTTCGAGCCCTGCAAGAGCGCCTTGACCTCGTCATCGGACAACCCCCGCAGGAAACGCACGCGCGCGGTGAGTTGCAATTTCTGCAAGAGGCTGTCGGTGTCCCGGCCTTCGTGCCAGATCTTGTCACCAGCGATCACAACCTCGGCCTCGGAATTCAGACGCGCCACCGCCCGAAACAGGGTGGCGTGATCCTTGTGCGGATAGTCCTTGCCGAGAGATACGAAATAGGGCCCGGAGATCCCATGGCGCGCCAACACCTCGTCGACAATCGAGTCACTGACGTTGTCCAGCAGGCACGGATCGACAGCGAGAGGCGCGATGTCGCACTTCTGACGATCCCCGTCGAGATCGTTCTCCACCTCGGATGCCACCGACCGACTATGCACCAACAACCGATCCGCTCGCGCGACCAGATGCTTGACGAAGCCGTGATACCAACGCCACCGCTCCTTGCTGGGGAAGTACTCCGGGTGGCGGTTCAGGATCGCGTCGTGCACCTCGACCACGGCAGCTTTGGCAGCGGGCAGGAGCAGCAGATCTCGCGGCGAGTCATCGGGGAACCACGACAGGTGGTAGACGTCCGGACGCTCACCGGGATCTTCCGGCAGCAGCACCCCCAAGATATCCTCGGTGCTCCCCACCTCGACAACCTCGGCCTTGCTCGGAAACTCCGCCGGCAGGACCGTCCCGGACTCCACGAGAACACGCAAGCGAGCGATCTCAGATCGCTCGCTCAATTCCCGGATCAGATTGCGCTGGACCCGCTCCAGCCCGGACAGGGGGCGGTGGAGCAGGCGAGCGTCGAATAGGACGTGCATTGCGTGGGTGGAGGGGCAGACGGTTCCTCAATCCAAGCGGTTGAGGATGCTAGCCAGTGGTTCGTGGTTTTGGTTGTGGTCTTCCGGACGTTTATGGGAAAGTCCCCCCCCCTTCCTTGAGCCATCGGCCGTAGGAGAGATTCCCTTGACCCCCCCGCCATGAAAAGCCCGACCAAAGCAAAGAACCAGCCGACTGGAAAACTCGGCGTATGGATCTTCGGTGCCATGGGGGGTCTGGCAACGACGATGGTGGTGGGAGCCCGCTCGATTGCCAGGGGCAAGAGCGGCGCCCAGGGACTCCTGACGGAGACTGAGGAATTTTCGGGCCTCTCTCTCCAGGGTCTCGACGGCCTGGTGTTTGGCGGCCACGAAGTCCGCAAAGGCACAATTCAGGACGCCGCGGACGAGATCCACAAGCAGACCGGCACCATCCCCTACGAGTTGATCCGGTCCCTCTCCGCCGATCTCCGAAAGATCACCAACAACCTCCGACCTGGCTGCCTGATCAACGCAGGAAAGACCATCACCAAGCTGTCTGGAACCAGGGTGCGCAAGGGCGCGACGCTTCGCAAGGAAGCCAACCGCCTGGTCCGAGATATCAAGGACTTCATGGTTCGCAACAAGCTAAAGCGCTGCGTGTGCGTAAACCTGACCTCGACGGAGCCCAAACTGCGCCTCACCAAGGCCCACGACACCGCCCGGGGTATCGAGAAGATCTTGGACGACAACCGCACAACCGCGGTGCGCCCGTCGGCGATCTATGCCTATGCAGCGGCACAACTCGGCTTGCCGTTCATCCACTTCACGCCGTCCAACGCCGCACTTGTGCCCGGCATCCGCGAGATATTCGAGCTCAACGAGGCACCGAACATGGGATGCGACGGGAAGACCGGCGAGACCCTCGTCAAGTCAAGCCTGGCACCGATGTTCAAGTACCGGAACCTGAAGGTCCTGACCTGGCAGGGCTACAACATCCTCGGCGATCGAGACGGGGTGGTGCTCGCGGACCAGGAGAACCGGTCTTCCAAGATCGAAAGCAAGGACGCCCTGCTCTCGAAGATCCTCGGATACCCGCTACATACCCACGTCGGGATCGACTACGTGCCATCCCTGAACGACTTGAAGACCGCGTGGGACTTCATCCACTTCCAGGGATTCTTGGACTACAAGATGACGATGCAGTTCACCTGGCAGGGCTGCGATGCAATTCTAGCGGCCCCGATCGTGCTCGACATGGTGCGATTCGCGGATCTGGCCAAGCGGCGTGGCGAAGTGGGCCCGATGTCTCACCTCTCCTGCTACTTCAAGAGTCCGCTAGACATCGACCAGCACGACCTCCACCTGCAGTGGCACCTGATGACGGACTACCTCCGAAAATCGTCATCCTGATCGGTCGGGACCCTGATCTCACTCAGCGGCCGGAACCCTTAGCCCCGGCGAGAATCTTCTGATAGGCGAGACGGTCGGGCTCGGTCAATTCAGACATCGCGGAGAGCGTGTTCTGTGCCAACACCCAATCGCCAGCGGCGCAGGCCAGGGCAAACGTATCCCGCCGCCACGAGTTCGCCGCGAAACCTCCCTGTAAACGTTCCTGATGATAGGCAAGGGCCGTCACCAGGGAGTCAAGGAACGGTGGTACGTCCTGCACTCGTGAAGGAGCGCGGTCAGCGGCCAGATCGCCATTGGGAAACCCTGCCTGCTCCGGCAAGAACGCATTGATCGCCCGAAGAACCCGGCGCATCTGGCCGAACACCCTTCCATGGGTGACCAGGATCACCTCGTTGTCAGAATAGACCAGCCCGAATTCGACAACCTCCACATCACCCGCCGGTGGATCGAGATCGTCGGGGAGATTGAAGTCCTTGACGTTTTCCTGGTCCAGCCAGCGTGACAAACTGCGGATCGACCGGGCATGCAACTGATAGACACAGATGCGACGAAACACCGGCATCGCCAGGCTACCGTCGGCACTGCGGAGGCTCGTGTCCGCCTCCCTCACGATGACCAGGCCCTGAGCGTCGATGGATGCCCGCCTCTTGACCTGTGACCCTCCGGCCCCCTCCACGCGATACTCAAGGTTCAAACGGAAATCGTCGGGCGGATACAGGCTGCGGGACTCCGGTGAAGCCGCACACCCGGTCAACCAGGCAAGGCAAAGCATCCCAACCCAGGATCGTCTCGTCGCTCGCTTCATGATGTCCGGCCTATTTGCCGGTCGCCCTGACAGTTTCGCCATGGATCTTGTAGCGAGCCGCGATCGCTTCGCGAGCCGCAACCTCCGCGAATCGCACACCCCGGGTAAAATCAACTCCAGTAGTCTCCCTCAGCAGGGTTGCTGTCATCACCTGCAGGTGTGTCTGCTTGACAACAACTAGCAAACGCACCAGTTCGGCGATGGGTTGGATCCCGATCCGGGGGGCAAGCTGCTCAGGTTTCAATGAAGTCGGGATCTGGGCCAACGCAAGGGCACCCAGATACCATTCACCCTGGGTCTTGGCCTTGTTGTAAGAGTACCAAACCCGCATCGCCTGGCTCCGGTTGTTGACCGCCCGCAAATCGACACCCGTAATTTCCGAGAGCCGGCTTGCTGCCACCCGTTCGAGATTTGGATTTCTCAAGTAGCTGATCAGGTCCTCGACCACCATCGGGTCCTGCAGTTCGGCGAGAAACAACACAAGCTGCCGCCGGGCGGGTCCCTCACCCATCTGAAGGTGTTGACGAAGAGCTGGCGCAGCCAACAGGGGTCCCATGGTCCGCAACGACAACTCAGCCCGCTGCGAGAATTCGTTGGGAGTCGCGCCCTGGCTGGCGTACCTGGCTGACAGGAAACGTGCGAGTTCTCCACTCTTGGTGTGTCCCATCGCCGAAAGAAGCGCCAGGCGATCGATCAGCGAAGGATTCTCCATGCCTCGCTTCAGGATCGGCACGACCTCGGGCCCTCCGATGCGACCGAGCGCCGCCCAGATTTCGCGCCGAATCACCGGCGGGGCAGACCCCTCGTAGCGCAACAAGGTCTCGCGCGCTTGTGCGGACTTCAAGACTCCAAGTGCGTAGATCGCAGTACGCTGGACGTCGACATCTGCGTCCTGCATCCGCGCCAACAGCACGGACTCAGCGGCGCGGTGCTTGGTGGCAGCGGCATCGTGCATCGCCGCGATGGCTATCCTCTTGCTCGGGTGCTTGATCGACATCAGTGCGCGCTCCGACCCCAGCAAGCGGAAAAGGCGCGTAGCCAGATTGTCTCCGGCACCCGTAACGCGACCGTCCAGGACCGCCAGTGCCTGGCGCCACACGGTTTCGCCAGGTGCCAGGGCAGCGAACTCCAACAAGCGGAAGTCGCTGGGATCGAGTTCGTCTTGGGCTCGAGCTACTCGCACCAGTGCTGAACCGTGTAGTTCGGTAATCAGATGAGGCAGTCCGTCAACGGACTGCAAGTCATCGAGTGCTTCCTTGCGGCCTGCAGAGTCGAGTTTCGGCAATCGCGCGACGATGGCTGCCACCAGACGCTGCCTGACCTGGCCCGGATTGTCCGTCAACCACTTCCGCTCCGTACTCCAGAACGCCCGGGCATCGGGGTGGGCCTCGGGATCCCGGTGCTTCTGCCAGAGTTGCGCCCGCGCTACCTCCACGAAGACCTTGTGTACGTTTTCCGCACGTCCCTTGCCATCCCGCCTCGGCTCTACGCGCATCAAGATCCGCGAGTCGTCGATGCGCATGTCGATCTTCCAGACCTTGGCCGTGGTCGGCAAAGTCATCGCGGACATGAAACCGTTGTTCTGCAGATTTCGAACGAGGTCCAGCATCTCGCTTGGATCGAGAAAGACCGAGCGGCTCTCTGCAGGCATCTGATCGTCCGGAACCTCAGGGCCCCGAAACACCAGGAAGTGCTCACCCGCGGTCCAGGTCAGCAGCACACGGCTGGCGTTGTCGGCGGTCACGGAAAGAGCTCGACGCAAACCCACGAAATTGCTGCGCGAGGCACCCCACCAGCCACGCCATGCCGCGGTGCGGCCCTGGAAATCTCGACCGGTGAAGTTGACGAGCGCCTCGGTAGCCGCCGGTTTGAGGAGTCTCATGCTGGTGATGAACTGGTCCGGAGCGACAATCGACAACAGATTGTCAACGATCCTCTTGTCGTGTTGTCCCGCCTCGGTCCAGTCACTGGACCGATAGGTGATCACCCCGAGCGCGATCCCGCTGGCTGCGCACAAGAACGGATCGTCACCGCCCAACTCGGACAGGATCGGCCCGACCATATCCTGGGTAAACAAGTCGCTACCCAGCTGGCTCTCGAGACGAGACAGCGCGAGGCACGCGTATCCAAACTCCTTACCGCGTGCTGGCCGACGCAGAAGTTCACCCAGCGGCTCAACCATCGGTTCGCCCTGTGCAATGGCAGCAACACAAGCATCCGCAGCTGCAGATGGGTCTTGCGCGAGGATTTCCAGCAGGCGCTCGCGGACTCGCGCATCTGGAACGCCGGCGAGCAAGGAAATGACCTTGCGTCGGATATCGGCCTTCTCGTGGCGAGACAACTGAATCAGGGTTGGGATGTCCTCCGCCACCAGCAATTTGCGCAGTCGGTCGACGGCAGCATTGCGAGCGGGTGCGTATTTGCACACGAGGTAGTCGAACAACTTGTTCTTGACGTTGGATCCAGACTTGCCGGCGATGGTCTTGATCACCCTCTCCGTGGCGCGACCCAAGGGCCGACTAAGCACTTGAAAGTGCAATTCCTCGGCGTGGTATTTCGAACCGTATCGATCGACAACCTTCATCAACCCGTAGAGCAGGTCATTGCGGCAGCGCAACGAGAGGTCGATCGCCATCGCCGCAGGATTGTCGTGGTTTTTCTGCAGGTCACGGAGCAACTGCTCCTCGTTCTTCTCGGTAAGCACCTTCGAACGCCGCAGGTCGATCACGTCGCGGTAGAACTGGTCGGGATCGTTCCGACGAGTAACTGGCCGTTGAACCTCCGACTCCTTGGGCGGCTTGGGTGGCAGGGTAATCCGGCCCCGCTTCACCCCGACACGGGGCGGATTCTGCGCCAGCACCTGCTGCGGAAAGAGCAGGCAGAGGACAATCAGCGGAAGGCGAATCTGCATGTCACTCAGGGTAATGGGGTCCGACCCGAGATGCCGGTGACCCGCGCCAGGAACGGCGAGCCGGCCAGGCACCAGGGTCCACGCCGGACAGGCGCACGGATGGTGTGGGGTCTTGATCTCGCGCGGGCTAATGCGGCGAGTCGGAGGAATATAGCCCTCCGATCCAACGGCGTCGATCGGATCGCGACAGCGGCCCGGGGGAATACCCGTAAACCAATTCAATAATTAGGTTTACGGAATCTCAGATCGATCCGGCTCTTGCGGAAGACCGAGACCCACAACGATCAGTTTGCCGACATGCGAGGGCGCCTTCAGCAACCCAGGCTTGGGGGCCACGAAGGTGACCGTGGTCTCTGATCGGCAGGCGATTCCCAACTCCGCTCCGGTGTCCCCGTCTAGCCCACTGGGAATGTCGACGCTCAGTTTGTGACCGGCGGACCTGTTGAACTGCTCCACCCAGGCAAGCGCCGAGTCCTTCAGTGGCCGGGAGAGGCCGGTGCCGAACATCGCATCCACGATCACGTCAGTCTCCAACCCGGACGGCGGCAGCTCTCCGACCGTCACCGGGTGACCGGCGTTTCGCAGCACGGCCAATTGCAGGGCGGCGTCCGGACAACGCTGCGCATCAGGTTCCGCCATCAAGAACACACGTGCAGACCTGCCGAGGTGCCGAGCCATCGCCAGGCCGTCGCCACCGTTGTTGCCGGGGCCGCAGTAGATCACGAAACTGTCCCCCAGGGTCGCTGCAATCTCGGCAACCGAGCGCGCGGCGTTCTCCATTAATAGGATCGACGGCAGCCCGAGTCGCTTGACTGCATCGCAATCGATTTGGCGAGCCTCGGCGACCGTGATCGAGGCGGGCGTAGTCTTATCCCGCATGGTTTTCTCCTGCGTAGCCCTCGACTGCGGTCACCGTGTCATCTTCCAGTCGAACGAGGTCCCGCACCTCGGAAAGCAGATCCAGGTCGGCCACCGGATCCAGGGCCCGCAATTCCGATAAACCACTCTGACGGTGCCCAGTCAACTCACCGGAACCCCTCAGGACCAGGTCCTGCTCGGCCAGAGCAAATCCATCCACCGACCGACAGACCGCGCGCGTCCGTGCCGACGCGGTCCCAGTCAAGATGCACAAGCCTCGGCGAGTTCCGCGACCGACCCGGCCACGCAGCTGGTGTAGCGTCGCCAGACCAAACCGGTCACAACCCACGACCACCATCAAGGTGGCGGCTGGCACATCCACCCCGACTTCGAGAACGGTCGTCCCGACCAGGACTGGGAACTCACCGCCGCGAAATCCATCGAGGTTGGTCTGCCGCTCTTTGGAGTCCATCTGACCGTGCACGAGGCGACAATCAAAATGGCCGGCGACCTCGCGCTGAAGACGCACCGCTCCACCCTTCTCGCCGTCGGCCCCGATCTTGGAGCACACGACAAACACCTGTTCACCCCTCGCAACCCGACGTCCAATGATCTTCAACACCCGCGGCCACTCAGTCGGGGGCAGATAGAACGCCGGCGCAGGGCGGTGACCAGGCGGCCGTTGTCGTAGCACTGCGAGATCCAGGTCCCCGAACAAGGTCAATGTCAAAGTGCGCGGGATGGGCGTCGCGGTCATGTAGAGGACGTGCGGATTGTCGCCCTTGCGAATCAAGCGGGCGCGCTGGTCGACTCCAAAGCGGTGCTGTTCGTCGATGATGACCAGGCCGAGATTCGAGAACCCCGTAGCGTCCGAAAACAGCGCGTGGGTTCCAAACACCATGCACGGTTCTCCGGCTCGAAGAGTCTGCTCGACCCCGGCGCGGTCTTCGGAACTGGCGGTGAGAAGGACAGCGCTAGCCTGCATCGATCGGCAGAGCTGTTGCACACAACGGTAGTGCTGTTCGGACAGCAGCTCGGTAGGCGCAAGAAATGCCACCTGCCAGCCTGCTGCCATCGCCGCCATTGCCGAGCACCATGCCACCGCAGTCTTGCCCGTCGCAACGTCACCCTGCAACAGCAAGCCCATCGGGGCATGCCCTTGCATGAGTCGCCAGATTTTCTGGAGGGCCGCGGATTGATCGCCAGTCAGTTCGAACGG
>JAYZDB010000098.1:0-5176 GCA_036338025.1 Planctomycetota bacterium | reverse complement strand
GAGGCCGCCGTCGAAGTTGCCCGGGCGGCCTTGGGTGATGCCGGTCCGGGCGTCGAGTGGCGTTCGGCGGCATTTGGAAACACTGCCCACCTTGAGCTTGGTTCGCCGTACCCGACCGATTCGGTCGAACTGGTCGATGCGGCGGATGCGGTGTTGATGGGAGCGATCGCCGGGCCCGAGGAATTGCCGCCGGAGCTACCGAAGGGTGAGCCGTGCCTGCTGAGCCTGCGCCGACAACTGGGTGTCTGGGCCAACCTGCGTCCAGTGTGTAGCAACCCGGCGCTGTTTGCAGCATCGCCCCTGCGTCCCGAACGCCTGCAAGGCGTCGACATCCTGTTCGTACGGGAGTTGACCGGCGGGATCTACTACGGGGAAAAGACCCGCGATGCGAACAGTGCTACGGATGTGTGCCGTTACACCGTGTTGGAGATCGAGCGGGTGCTGCGCATGGCTTGCGACCTGGCGCGTAGCCGCCGCAAGAAGATCACCATGGTCGACAAGGCCAACGTGCTCGAGACCTCGCGCCTGTGGCGCGATACCGCTACCCGCATTGCCGGTGAGGAGTATCCCGATCTCGACTACGAGCATGTCCTGGTCGATGCGATGGCCATGCACCTGCTCAATCGGGCTGCGGACTTCGATGTGATCGTCACCGAGAACATGTTCGGGGACATCCTCACCGATGAGGCTTCGATGCTGGCTGGTTCGATGGGACTGCTGCCGTCGGCGGCGCTCGGCGACGGAACTCGCGGCCTGTTCGAACCCGTTCACGGCACTGCGCCGGATATCGTCGGCCGCGGGATCGCCAATCCCTACGCCGCCATCTCGAGTGTCGCGATGCTCTTGCGTTGGTCGCTCGGGCTTGCGGAGGCGGCGGATCGGATCGATGCAGCGGTCGCTGCGGCGGTGGCTGACCGGGTCTGGACACCGGACCTCGGTGGCGCTGCGAACACCCGCTCGGTGACCGACGCTGTACTCGAGCGCTTGTAGCCGCGGGTCGGAATTACTTCGCCGGCTGGCTCAAGAGAGCCGGCCTGAGTGGTACCCCCTCGAGGACTCGAACCTCGGACCTATGGATTAAGAATCCACCGCTCTAACCAACTGAGCTAAGGAGGCACATTTGCTCGCAACGCAGGTGCGCAACGGCACGGCGCGGGAACCTACCCCTGACAATCCGCTGGATCAAGTCGAGAATCGCGCAGAATCAGGACCACCTGGAACTGATCGGAGCGGTCATTCACCGGGGATTCCAAGGTCATCCGATTGATCTTTCCTGCCGTGCTCGTCAAGATACCGCGCCTTGAACCTCGCCTGCTGGCGAGTCACGCGGTGGCATTAGCTCAGTTGGTTAGAGCACCAGATTGTGGTTCTGGGGGTCGGCGGTTCAAATCCGCTATGCCACCCCACTCAACGGCCTCCTCGCAGCGCGGGGAGGCCGTTTTCTCGTACCGTGAGTCGGTCTTGTTGCGTGCGGGACAGCCATGCTGCAAGGTTGGGTTTTCATGAGCCAGTTTGATGACCCCGGGGGGGCGATGCCGCCGCCCGATGAGAACGATCCGGCACCAGGGAGTTCTCCGAACCCTCCGAGTGGGCCTTTCGGAGCAGGTGAGGAGGGGCCCGGTCCGCTGCAGCCCGATGCCGGTGTCCGCCCGCAGGGCTCTGCGTCGCCGTCGCTCGGGTCGACCCAGGCCTCGGCAGCCAGCGGGACCCAGGGCCTGGTGCCCGAGCCGCAGCTCAGCCTTGAAAAGCGCGTTGTCATCTACTGGATGGTCTCGGGACTTCTCAGTTGGGCGGTGCTCTCCGCGTTCCTCGGTGGCGCTGCCGGTTTTGTCTACGTCCAGGCCTCAGGCGGTGGTGAGGACGCGCGCGGTTGGACCCAGGCCTGGAGCCTGGTCATGCCGGCGGCGGTCAGTCTCAGCGGCTTGTTGTTGGCGTGGAACATGGTCTCGCCACCGCTGGCCTACTCCCGTTGGCGATACTCGATCGATACCGAGTTGTTGTTGGCTCGCTATGGGATCTTGTTCATCGAGGAGAAGGCGATCCCGATCTCCCGGCTTCAGCACGTGGACCTGTACCGAGGCTTCCTCGAGCGGATGTTCGGCCTGACCACCTTGATCGTGTTCACCGCCGGCACCGAGGGGGCACACTTCCGGCTGCCCGGGCTGAGCCTGGGGCGGGCGCGGGAACTGCGCGACCTGATCCTGGCGGCGAGGGGTGATGACGTCATCTGAGTCGACAGGCTCTGGCGTGCCGCCCGGCGAGAGTCCGGCGGCGCAGATGACGGGATCCACATCCAGCTTGCCGGCGCCCGACCCGGCCCAGACCCAGATTCTGGCCCAGGGCCACCTGCATCCCGGCATCTTGTTCCTGCGTCTGGCGTCGGCGCTGCGGTCGACGATCATCCCGACACTGATCGCGGTGTTCGTGTTCGAGGGGGCCGCGAGCTATGCCATGATGGGCGTCGCGGTGTTCCTGCTGGTGATGAGCATGGCGTACTCGCTGATCCGTTTCGTCACCTTCCGCTACTGGTTGACAACCGAGGAGTTGATCACCACCGAAGGCATCTTCAACCGGCAGGAGCGGCGCATCCCGGTCAATCGTGTCCAGGATCTGAGTTTTGAGCAGACCCTGGTGCGTCGGTTTTTTGGCCTGGTGGTAGTGACGGTGGAGACAGCGTCCGGCGAAGGTGCCGAAGCTCGGCTCGATTCTCTCGGCTTGCGGCCGGCGGCAAAGTTGCGCGAGGCGATGCAGTTTATCCGTGCGCAGTCGCCAACCGCGCCGGCTACCGCCGGCGTAACCGCGACCGGCGTGATGGCGCCTGCCGGAGTCGCTGACCAGCAGGTCCTGTTTCGTGTGCGGGCGCTTGACCTCATCCTGCGCGGCCTGACCGACAACCGGGCTGGCGTGATCATCATCGGCTTGTTCGTCATCGCGGAGCAGGCCGATCAGTTTGGTGCCTTCGGGTTCCTGAAAGACCTGTTCGACCAGGTCATCCAGAGTCTCGAGAACCTGGAAGTGACGATGATGGTGTTGGTGCTGGTCTTGCTCTTGCTACTGGTCGTGGTGCTCGGTTGGGTGGTATCGATCGCGGCGAGTTTCCTGCTGTTCCATGGTTTTACCCTGGTCCGCCGCGGGGAGGTGTTCCAACGCCGCTACGGCTTGCTGACCACCCG
Organism: Planctomycetota bacterium; assembly: GCA_036338025.1. Taxonomy (GTDB): domain Bacteria; phylum Planctomycetota; class UBA1135; order UBA1135; family UBA2386; genus JAYZDB01. The sequence goes on along the minus strand of JAYZDB010000098.1, from coordinate 2,003 downwards.
GGTCCGGTCACTGCCCAAGCAAAAGATCCAGCGCGTCCTGATGGAGCAAAATCTTCTGCGGCGGATTTTCCGCCTGGTGGTCGTGCGGGCGGACTCGGCTGGGTCGGGCACCAACCAAAAGGAGGAAGTCAAGGGCGGACTCGACGTGGTGGCGCCGATGACCGGACTCCCGACCGGGCGCATGCTGGTGCCCCACCTGTTGCCCGGGATGTTCGCCGAGCACCTGCAGTGGTCGCGGGTTTCGGGCAAGGTCGTGACCAGGTTGTTTGCGGAGGGTGTGGTGTTGGCGCTCCTGGTGCTAGGAATCGGCTTGCCGACCGTTGGACAGCTTTCGCTGCTCGCGATCTTGTTGCCGATCTTCATGTTGTTTACCGGGGTGCTGGTCTACCACAACCTCGGGTATGCGCACACCCAGGGTCACTTTGCGATGCGGTGGGGGATGCTCGGCCGCTACCGCGCGTTCATTCCGCTGCGCAAGGTACAGGCGGTGGCTCTTCGTGCCGGGCCGTGGGATCGGCTCTTCGGTCTGGCTCGGCTGGTGGTCTACGTGGCGGGTGCCCGGCCGACAACCCTGCAGCACCTGACTCGAGCCGATGCGTCCCGTTTGCAGCGGGCCCTGGCCACGGTTGCGGCTCATTCGCGTTTCGTTTGGTAGGAGGCTCATGAATACCTGCTTGCGGTGCACTTGGATCTCGCTCAGTTGCCTCGCCCTGGCCAGCTGCAGCGTTCCAACGCCGACCTTTGCGAAGGTCGCTGCGCATCAGCGCAGTGCCCTGTACCGATACGGCTCCCAGCAGGTCCTGGTGTTGCGGGGCTCGCCCTACCAGATGGGGATGGACCACGGTCGGCTGCTGGGAAGTGCGGTTCGCACCGTCATCAGGGAAGGTCTGGCCTGGACCCACAGGGCCGGGCTGAGCCGCGCACAACTGACTACGATCAGCGATCAGAGCTGGCCGCACATCCCGCAGACCTACAAGGATGAAATGCGCGGCCTCGCCGAGGGTAGTGGCGCCCTGTTCCAGGACATCCGCATGCTGCACGCGATGCCGAGCAAGTTCCACTGCAGCGGTGCGGCGGCGGCCGGGTCGGCGACCGTGGACGGCAAGCTCTACCACACCCGCAGCCTGGATTACCCGCTGGAGATTGGTGTCGATGACCGGATGCAGAACCACGCCGTGCTGATCGTGCGGCAGCCAGACGATGGCCTGGCCAACGCGGTGGTGTCCTGGGCCGGGTTTCTGGGCGCGGTCACCGGTATGAACCTCGCTGGGATCTCGATCGGCGAGATGGGTTCGGCGAGCCGGGATGAAGACTACGCCGGCATGCCGATGATCTTCATGCTGCGTGAAGCCTTGCGGCGGGCGCGAACCCTCGACCAGGCGCTCGAAATCTTCCGGCGTGGGCCTCGTACCTGTGGGTTCAACTTCATCATCGGCAGCGGTGACGAGGGCCTGGCCGTGGCACTGGAGGTGACCCGCCAGCAGTTCTTTGTCTCCGGTTTCGGCGACCCGGCCGAGAACGTGGCGCCGCACACAGCGATGAACAACATGGTCCGGCGCACCAACCACTTTGTCGGGGAGAACACCGCCCGCACCCAGCGACGAGACGGGCAGGGCTACCACCCCGAGGTCTACATGGCGGCTTCCTGGCGACGCTATCAGCTGATCACACGGTATCTCGAACAGGCGCGTGGCCGACTGGATGCCCAGACCATGATCGACCTGCTGCGCAAGTACCCGACCGGGCATGCCTGCCTGCACCAGGCGGTGATGTGCGCTACCGACCGCAAGATCTGGGTCGCGCAGGCCATCGACGACCGCGACAGTCCCGCCGCCGGCGCACAGAACCAGCAGTTCTACCAGTACGACTTGCTGGAACTCCTGCGACTCTGAGTCGGGCGGCTGAGGCGTTGCCCTGAGTCCTGACGATCCCCATCGGAAACGTCCTTGGGTTGAATTGGCGCGTGCTCGCGGGCGGGGCGGCGTTATGGTGGCCGCGTGGCT
>JAYZDB010000097.1:0-13445 GCA_036338025.1 Planctomycetota bacterium | reverse complement strand
GTGCAGATCAACGGTGGTTGGGATGGTCTCAACATCCTGCCCGAAGTCGATCACCCCAACTACGCGCTGGCGCGGCCGACGATTGGTCTGCCGAAGGCCAAGGTGCTGACCTTGGAGGCCGGAGCGAAGCACTACTGGCATCCGTCGATGGCAGCCTTCAAGACCCTGTACGACAACGGCGACCTGGCGATCATCGAGAACATCGGCTACCCGAATCCAAACCTGTCACATTTCACTTCTGAAAAGAAGTGGTACGCGGGCGACGCGACGGTCCGTAGCGCTGCGACCGGTTGGCTTTCGCACTACCTGACGAAGGGCTATTCCGGCAGTTTCCAGATTCCCGCGATCGACCTCGAAGCTCGCTTGAACGGCGCCTTCCTGGGGTCTCGCGTGCCGGTGTTTCGCCGTATCGCTGACTACCAGTTCTTGTTCGACACCAACTACTACGCGAGGTTGGACAACTCGACGCAACTCGAGACCCTGCTCAGCAACGGTGCTGTTACGCGCCTGGGCGACAACAACGTGCAATTCGTCGCCGATAGCACAGTCGATGCCGTCAATGACAGCGCTCTCCTGCAGAGCGTGGGGTCGAGCTATTCGCCACGGGCTACCTACCCCAACGGTAGGTTTGCTGAGTCTCTGCAGGTCGTATCCCGCTACATCACGGGCGGCCTGAAGTCGCAGATCTACTACACGAATACCGGGGGATTTGATCACCACGCCAACGAGGCTGTGGCGTCAGCCCCGGAGACTGGAGATTTCGCGAACAAGATCGAGGCTGTCAGCGCATCGATCAAGGCCTTCCTCGACGACGTCAAGGCGTATGGAAAGGAGAAGAAGGTCGTCGTCATGGTGTTCTCCGAGTTTGGCCGGCGCTTCGGCGAGAACGGTGCTGTGGGTACGGATCACGGGCATGGCGGTGTTGCCTTCCTGGCCGGCGAGCCAGTCACCGGCGGTCGCTACGGTACTCCACCGGATCTCGACCAGGCGACCACCCCGTACGACCGCTACTACATCCCCTTCGACACCCGTTCGACGGACTTCCGGAGCATGTATGCTACGGTGATCGAGAATTGGTTCGGCGTGAACCACTCGACGATCCTCAATGGGACCTACCCGCTCCTGGGAGCCCTGTAGAAGCGGCTAGTTCTTCCGGCGCCCTGGCAGGCTTGGGTCCTCGCTCTTCAGTTGGAGGATCCATTTCGTCTCGCCGGGAGTGGCCATGAGATTCGTGCTGATGTAGGCAGCGCCTTGGTGCGTCAGCCGTGCAGAGATCCGCAGGGTGTCGGTGTCGGACAATCCCCGGACCTGAAAGGTCCCGTCTGGCTTCGCAATCGTCACCTGGTGGTGGGTGCCGCGCAGGGAGATCACGGCCCGCGGAGCTGGCTTGCCGTCGGGCAGTAGCACCTGTCCGTGCAGCAGGGCCCCGGGGTCTGCCCGGATCGTGAGACGGTTGCTGATGTCTGGGCGCAACACGGTCGGAACCCTGGACGGGCGATAGCGGGGATCCAAAAGCTGCACTTCGAATTGACCGGCTGGTAGATCCGACAGGCTCAGTTGGCCCAGGTGGTCCGTGCGATGCGGTGAGCGGAGCAGGGCTTGTTGGGGGATCGCCTCGAGGATGGCTCCGGCTACCGGTTCCCCCCGCTGGTCCAGGACCCTCAGCTGCAGTTTGGTGCCGGTTCGCAGCCGGATCTCTGCCTTGGTCTGGTCCGGCTGTTTCGTTTCATCCACAGCTTGGGCGCTTGTTGCGTAACCGCGTGCCCACACGAACACCCAGCCCGATTCCAGCTTGCTGGGCATGTCTGTCCGGCCGGTCTGGTCGGTGTGGCTTTGGGCGTGCAGAGACCAGCCGCTGGCGGTTTGCTCGGCGATCGTGACGACCGCGTCGGGGATCGGCGTGCCGTCAGGATCCAGGATGTACAGGGCCAGCCCCATCTCCACCTTGGCGCCCCGGGTCACCGGCACCTCGGCCTTGCTCGCCCAGAACTCCGTCAAGCACGAACCATGGCGGGCCAGCAGACGGACCGGGGCCTCCGTGCAGCGGAGGTATGCCCAGCCGCCGCCACTCCGGGGCAAGGCTAGCTGTGGCCAATCTCGCAGGCTCACGGTGGCATCCGTGTAGGACAAGTTGACGCGACGCTCGATGGGCGGGGCGGTCGGGGCCTGGGTTCGTGTCCCGGACCGGAGGTGTTGGCGGAACTCGTAGAGGAGGATCTTGCCCTTCTTGTCGTTGCCCTCCTGGACCAGGAAGCGGTATTCCCCGGCGGGCAGGCGGAGCTGCTGCACCGCGGTCCGCTTGCCGAGATGGTAGCAGCGGCCGTCGACGGCGACGGCCTGGATCCACAGGTCGCAGGCCCGGGCGAATGCCAGCTCCGCGACCGGACGGCAGCCCAGCGTGCCGGTGGCCTGGTCCCCGAGCCGGAGCGCTCCGAGACGTGCCGGCGGTCTTGGTGGATAGAGCGCCAGCAGGGCGCCGGTCTGGCTCGGCACCCGCAGCTGGAAACGTCCCCCGGGCTTGGAGAAGTCCCGGATCGGAGCCAGCGGGCCAGCGGTGAGGTCCGCATAGGCCGACAGGATTGAGAGCCTGGGTGTCGGCGCCGGGTAGAACGTCATTGCTGCCTTGTCCAGCGGGCGCCCGCCGTCCGAGCGTACGAGTCCCATGATCCGATGTGGGCTTCGCTGGGCGCCGAGTTGGGGCTGCGTCACCGTCGCCACGAGCAGGGTCGACAGAAGCAGCGCCAGGGGTTTGCGAGGCCTCGGGTTCATGGGTCTCAGGGTATCGGACAAATGCCCTCCTCACACGGCAAACGCGTCAGGAGGGCATCGGTTCGCGATCCCGGCCATCAGAATGGGCCTGGCGTCGGTCTGCAGGCTAGTCCATTTCGGCGCGGGTCGCGATCACCCGATCGATGATCCCGTAGGCGCTGGCTTCGTCCGCGTTCAGCCAGAAGTCCCGGTGCGCGTCTTCGACGACTTGCTCGGGGGTCTTGCCCGCTGCATCGGCGATGATCTTGTTGTAACGCACGCGCAGCTTCATCACTTCCTTGGCGGTGATGTCGAGATCTGACGCGGTGCCCTGACCGGCGGTCGAAGGCTGGTGGATCATGAAGCGGCTCTCGGGCAGGCAGAACCTTTGGCCAGCATCGCCGGCCAGGTGGATCAGGATGCCAGCCGAAGCGCAGAGGCCGTTGACGACGGTGCGGACCGGGCAGGCAACGAAGCGTAGGATATCGTAGATCGCGAAGCCGGAGTCGGCGCTGCCACCTGGCGAGTTGATGTAGACCGTGATCGGTTTGTTCGGGTCCTGGGCTTCCATGACCAGGCACCGGCTGCTGACCTCACGGGCCATCTTGTCGGTCACCGGTCCGGCGCACATGACAACTCGAGAGTCCAGGAGGTGCTTTTCGATCACCGCTACTGGCGATGACCCCTTGGTCTCCTCCTCTTCGTCGTTCAACCAGGTCCTGTCGCTCGTCGTTTCGTTCACGTCTCTCTGCATGGTTGTCTCAGTCGGTTTCTCGGTCTGCGGCACCGTCGGTGCGCCGGATGGTGGATTCTTCGGGTGGGTCCTGGGCTGGGGTTGAGGGGAACCCGACAATTTTGTCGATGATTACCCTCGGAGGAATTAGCCGATGCCATGGCGGGAAACAAGCCTGGGCTAGGCTTTGCAGACCGGCAGGAATTTGCTCGCAAAGGGTTGCGCATTTCGTTGCGGGGGGCTAGGTTGCGTAGACACCGTGCGCGGGAACGAAAGTTACGGCGCAAGTGTCAGTTGACGGGCAATTTTGAGGATTTCTCAAGGGTATCCGAGCTGATGGTCTCCGATAGGGAGATAGGGATGAGGCTCGAACCGATCGCTCTCCGCTGACCCGGCAATCCGGTTTTCGAATCGGTGAGTCGGAACGCTCGAATCGACACGGAGGCATGCACGTTCTCTAGTAGGTCGTGTTCTTCGTGGTTGTCGTGAAGCCTCCTGCGACGAGATCTTGATGATCCGTTGCAGGTGAAATGCTTTTTGAATCTCGATCTCTCCGCAAATGCGGGTTTCAGGGTCCGACCTTTGGTCCCGATCGCCGTGGGCTGATGCACAACGGCTAGCAAATTGGTTACCGACCTCGAAGTAGGATTGGCGGACTGTCCGTAGAAGATACGGCACGCCACCCCCAGGATGTTCCAATGACAGATGTAGACAGTAAGCAGAGCCAAGGTGGTTCCGGTAAGAAGTGGCGGCGTAAACGTCGTCGCCGTCGCGGCGGCGGTGGTGGCGGCGGTGGCGGTGGCGGCGGCGGCGGTGGCGGCGGCGGCAAGTCCGGCCCCGCTGTCATGCCGGAGATCGATGACCCCACGGAAGAAGCGCTCGGCGCTCTCGATCTGCAAAAGGACCGGTCCGGTTGGTTGCGCCAGGCGAAGAACAGCTACGCCCCAGCCGAGGAACCAGACGAGGACGTGTTCGTGCCGGCGGCCCTGATTCGTCAGTACAAGCTCATCGAGGGCAGCGAGATCCAGGGCAAGGCCGGGTATCCGAACAAAGGTGCGCAGCGTCCCACCCTCGCGACCGTCGAGTCGGTCGATGGACTCGATCCCGAAGAGTCGAGCCAGCGGAAGTTCTTCAAGGACCTGACGGTTGTCGACCCCGAGCCGCAGTTCGTGCTCGAACCCGATGATGGTGACGTCAGCTTGCGGATCATCGATCTGCTGGCGCCGATCGGTTGCGGGCAGCGTGGCCTGATCGTGGCTCCGCCGCGCTCGGGTAAGACTGTCCTCCTGCAGAAGATCTGTGCGGCGATTGGCGAGCGCTATCCCGACACCTTCGTGATCGTTCTACTGGTCGACGAGCGTCCAGAAGAAGCTACCAACTGGCGTCGCAGCGCGGATGGTGACAACCAACAGGTGCTGGTCTCCACCCTCGATGAGGGACCCAAGAACCACATCCGGGTCGCCGAGATGGCTATGAAGCGTGCCCACCGTCTGGTGGAAACCGGTCGCGACGTGGTGATCCTCCTGGACTCGATCACCCGTCTGACCCGGGCCTACAACTCCGACATGGGCGGCCGTGGTGGCCACACGATGTCGGGGGGTATCGGGGCGAAGGTCATTGAGCAGCCCAAGAAGTTCTTCGGCTCGGCTCGGAATTGTGAGGAAGGCGGATCGTTGACCATCCTCGCTACCACGCTCGTGGACACTGGTTCGCGGATGGACCAGGTGATCTTCGAGGAGTTCAAGGGCACCGGTAACATGGAGTTGGTGCTCAACCGGCAATTGGCGGAGCGTCGCATCTTCCCCGCGATCGACATCGAGATGTCCGGTACCCGCAAGGAGGAGCTCTTGTTGCCAGAAGCGGTGGTGACGCAGCTGTATACGCTACGGCGCGTTCTTGCCCGGATGAATGTCCTGGACGCGATGCCCCTTCTCATCGATCGATTGATGAAGACCTCGAACAATGCAGAGTTCTTGATGTCCTTCCGCGTTGACGAGTAGATCGCAGCTTTCCCGTTACCCCGGTTGTAGACTCTCCTTCTCGTCGAGACATCCTCATGATCAAGGTTGATCAGCTCCAGAAGAGTTACGATGGGATTGCGTATGCCCTGAAAGGGGTCTCGTTCGAGGTCGCAAAGGGTGAGGTGATCGGTTTCCTTGGCCCCAACGGTGCCGGGAAGTCGACGACGATGAAGATCCTGACCGGCTTCCTCCTGCCGACTGCTGGACGTGCCGAGATTGCCGGTTTCGACGTGCAGGAGCAGTCTCTCGAGGTCCGCCGTCGGATTGGCTACCTGCCAGAACTCAACCCCCTCTACATGGAGATGCGGGTTGACGACTACCTCCGATTCGCGGGCCAGATTCGTGGCGTCGCGGCGTCGGGCTTGAAGGCATCGGTTGACCGCGTGGTCGAACTGTGCAAGCTCGAAAAGGTGACCGGCAAGAACATCCTGGAGTTGTCGAAGGGCTACAAGCAGCGCGTCGGCCTGGCCCAGGCGATGGTCCACCGCCCCGACCTGTTGATCCTGGATGAGCCGACCTCGGGCCTTGATCCCAATCAGGTGGTCGAGGTCCGCGAGTTGATCAAGGATCTCGGTCGGGAGCACACGGTGATGCTGTCAACCCACATCCTGCAGGAGGTCGAGGCGTCCTGCTCACGTATCATGATCATCAACCTTGGCGAGTTGGTTGCCGATGGCACCGTCGCCGAATTGGTTGGTGAGTTGCCGGCGGGCGACATCCGTGCTCGTATCCAGGGTCCGGAAGCGGGTGTGATCGCGCAGGTCCGAGAGTTGGTGGGTGAGAATTGCGTTGTCGAAGTTGTCGAACGCGAGGGCGATTACCTTGGTTATCGAGTGGTACCGGACTCAGTCGCCGATGGTCTCGAAGAAGGGCTCGCGCAGTTGGTCGTCAAGAATGGCTGGGGCCTCAATGCCATCTGGCGCGAACGACGATCCCTGGAGGACTTCTTCCGCCACCGTACCTACAAGGCGCAGCAGGAGGCCGGTCATGCGTGAGACGATCGTCGTCATGCGGCGTGAACTGAACAGCTACTTCCACACTCCGATCGCCTACGTGTTCGGGATCTTGTTCCTGCTGGTGGTCTGTGGCATGGGTAGTCTGTTTGGATCGCTCCAGCATGGCGGTCAGGCTTCTGTGTCCGGCTTCTTCAACTCCCTGCCCTGGCTGTTCCTGTTCTTCCTACCGGCCTTGACCATGCGCTTGTGGGCTGAGGAACGCAGGGCTGGCACCTTGGAGTTGCTGTTGACCTTCCCGGTCACGATCTGGCAGTTGATCGCAGGCAAGTTCCTGGCCTCGATGACTTTCCTGGCTTTGCTGATGTTGCTGACCTTTGGTCTGCCGATCACCATGTCGACATTCGGGGACCTCGACTGGTACCAGGTCAGCGTGACATACCTCGCGTCGATGCTGATGGCGGCCGCCTACGTCTCGGTTGGAATGTTCTGGTCGAGCATGACTCGTGATCAGATCATTGCATTCTTGTTGTCGGTCACGACGCTGGCTGGGCTGTTCTGGATCGTTCCCTGGATTGGCAGCAAGCTGATCGGGGTGCTGCCGGGTTGGCTCGGCGGTGACCAGATTGTGCTCGTCCTCGCCTCAGTGAGCCCCAAGCACTACTTCGACAGCATCGCATACGGGGTCGCTGATACCGGTGACCTGATCTACTACGTCTGCTTCTGTGCGTTCTTCCTATACGCGAATGCACTGGTCCTCTACGGCAAGCGGGTGAAGGGCTAGCGTGATGGTCCAGCAGCAGAACTCCAACAGCAGCGGTTTCGTCGGGGTCTCGGTCCTGCGCCTGATTCTGTTGTCGATCGTGCTGGGTGAGGTCTGCTTCCTCGCCAGTCGCTACGCCCTGCGTGTGGATTTGACCTCGGACAAGATCTACACCTTGACGGACTCGACCAAGAACGTCATCAACTCGCTGACTGACAGGCTCGTCATCGAGGCCTACTTCAGCCCGGACGCGAGTCTGCCCATCAACTACCGGCCAGCGCGCGTGATGATGCGCAATGCCCTGATGGAGTATGTGAAACTCGGAGAGGGCAAGATCAACCTGCAGTATTTCGATCCGTTCGAAGATCGTACGGTGCGTGAGACAGCCGAGCGTCTTGGCATCCGACCGGAGCAGGCCCGCACGAGCACTAGTGGCCAACTGACCGCCACCGAGATCTGGCAGGGCTTCCGGATTCGTTACGGGGCAGAAAAGCAGGAGGTGATCCCGCTGCTGCAGTTCGGATCGACCTACAACTACGAGGCAGCCCTCACCCCGCTCATCAAGCGATTGACTGTGAAGGAGCGCCCGAAGATCGGTGTGCTGGCATTCCGCAGCCAACCAGGCGGCGGGGGCTTGTCGTTCGAGACCGGTCCCAAGTCGAAGCCGCAGGGCTACATCGAGGTGATTCGGACGTTTGTCCGTGCCTACGATTTCCAGCCGATCGATGTCCGGGCTGGCCAGTTGATCCCACCTGGCGTCGATGTCGTGCTGATGATCCACCCCAAGCGCTTGACGGACCGAACCAAGTTCGTGTTCGACCAGTTCTTGATGCGTGGTGGCAACCTGGTGGTGTTCGCGGATCCCACCGAGATCGAGGTTCGCCACAACCGGGAATTTCGTAGCAAGGTGTCAGGCTTCGATGGTCCGGCTAGCAAGCTGAAGTTTCTCGAGCAGCTTCGGTCCTACGGGGTCGCGGTCGAGAACCGGATCGTAGGGGAGGGAATCCGGCAGCTACACCAGCGCTACGGTACACCTACACAGGACCGGCAACTGTATCCGTTCATGTATCCATACATGTTCGAGGCCGCCAAGGAAGACTGGGCAGACAAGGTCGATCTGTTCGCGAGGGATCCACAGGGCAAGGTCAACCAGGCTCTGGCGGATCAGCTGCGGACACTGTTCAAACCGGGTGTTCACCTTGAACACGACCTGATGAAGGCTGTCGCTTCGGTCGCTATCCCGGCGTTCTTCTGGCCCTGTCCGGTCGGGCTGGCGGAGGCGATCCCGGCGGGTGTTGAAGGTGAGGTGCTACTCCGGACTTCACCGCTGAGGTGGAAGGAGATGCCGAACATCGAACTCGACCCCTTTGTCGGGGCGCTCGATCCTCAGCAGCGGATGAACAACCTGAAGCGCTGGGAAGCTAGCAAGACCAACATGCTGCCGGTCCGAAATCCGGTGCAGACGCCGCTGATGGTGCACCTGCGGGGTTCCTTCCCGTCGTTCTTTACGGGTAAGGTAATCCCGGCCAAACCGCCGAGCGTCAAGGCTGCCAAAACGACGACCGCGGGTCCCGATGACTGGGGCGAAGAGGATGACAAGAAGTCTGGCCAGCAGGGCCCGGATCCGGCCAAGAAGAAAGCCGACGAGGGCCCCAAGGAGGCCATGATCGACCGGGCGCCGGCATCGGCGAGCCTGTTGGTGGTCGGCGACGCGACATTCCTGCGCGATGACTTCATCCGTGGTGACTATGCCCAACTCCATCAGCAGAGCGCCGTGGTGGGGCCTTCGGGTCGCACCGGCGGCCAGGCTGCGGTGATGTTCTTCCGTAACCTGCTCGATTGGTTGGTGCAGGAACGCGACTTGCTCGAACTCCAGAACAAGGTTGGTACGGATCGGTCGATGAAGTTCCTCGAGCAAGACGAGGCACAAGGCGAAACCAGCGAAGAGTTCCGGGAGCGTCTCAGCAGCAAGACCTTGTGGCTCGCCTGTAGCAATGCGTTTGGTCCGGCCGGGCTGTTCCTGGGATTGGGACTGTGTCTGTGGGGTATTCGTCGAGGCCGAAAACGCGCCTTCCTGAGCCAACTGTAGTGCAAGGGATTTAGCCATGAAGACCAACCTGATCCTGCTTCTCCTCAGTGTTGTCCTCGGGGTGCCGTGCTACCTCACCTTGGAGTCGGAGGAGATCGACTACCGTTCGCGTGCGTCGATCCCGTACCTGTTCCCTGGCTTCGTGCCGGAGAACGTGTCGATCATCCAGATCCAACGGCGCAAGTCCGAAGAGGAGATCAAGGCCCAGAACCTGCAGGGCGCGCAGCAGTTCGAGATGTTGGCTTTCGAGCGCCAGGCCGCCGGCTGGCAGCTCGCCAATACCCAGCACAAGGGTCTGCCGGTCGACGACGCCGCGATCGATCGCAACATCCTCGATCACCTCAAGGAGATCCGCATCGACCAGGAGACGCTGATCAAGCAGGATGCGACACCGGAATACCAGCGCGAGAATCGACTCACTCCGGAGACCGGCATCGTGGTGCAGTGCAAGATCGGGCCTCAGGGACCTGATGTCGCGACCCTGGTGCTTGGAAATTCAACCAAGCAGGGCGACAAAGAGGGCGCGCTCGATGCATACCTCGTCAGTCGTCCGGACCGTCCCCGTGAGGTGGTGCTCTACGAACCCAAGAGCAAGCGTTGGCAGGTGAGCCTGCGGAGTTCGGACTGGCTCGACAAGCGCATCCATGAGTTCACCATGAGCAACGTGGAGAGCTTCTATTTCAAGAACGCATTTGGTAGCGCGGGCTTCAAGAAGAAGCCGGGTTCCGATGCGACCTGGATCGCCATCAAGGAACAGTGCAGCGTCGAGAAGATCGACGCGGTGCGACAACAGGAAGTGACCAACCTGATCAACCGGTTCACCAAGGTGACGGCCGAGAGTTACGGGCGCGGCAAGATCGAGGTCGACACGGTCGGTGCCAAGATCGAGGTCAGGGCCAGGCTCAAGACGGGCGAAGAGTATTCGGTCTGGATCAAGGCGAAGAGCCATGACTCCAACACTCGCATGTGTGTGAGCTCCGAACGCAATTTTCTGTTCGCCTGGGGCGATATCTGGGTTGATGCATTCGGGGACAAGAACCCCCGAGAACTGTTCGACTGACTGGTGAATCTACTGGCGGTCAGTTCGGCATGGTCGACCGGCCGATAGTGGCTGTGGAAATACCCGTTTCCCGGTAGCATCCAGTCGTGGCCCAGACCATCCGGAACTTCGCGAACTCGACCAGGTTGTGGCACCGCCTGTTTCTCGGTGGCGCAAGTCTGGCGTTCCACGCCCTGGTCGTTGGCTTGTTGTTGCTGGTGGTCGATTTCTTCTGGCCAGCAAGCTACGGAGTCGCGCTCTGGCTGGCTCTCGGCTGGCTGCTGATCGTGCTCTCGGTCGACGTCTTGCGCCGCGGTGGCTCGCTGCACGCGGCCGATCGAACCCTCGGCCTGCGCGATCAACTGGTGACCTGGTGGGAGGTGCAGGCAGCACCCGCCGATCCGGTTTTCGAGTGGTTGGAGGATGATCTGGAACAGGTCATCAAGGATCTGCCGCCGGACAGCCGATCGCCGCTGTGGCGTCGCTCGGCACGGCGTCTGTGGTGGTTGTTGCCGGCCCTGTTGCTGGTCTGGTGGGCCGGACCGCTGGGACACCATCTGGGCATGCACTCGAAGACCGGCAATACTCGCCAGGCCAGCGCGGGTGCACCACGTTCGTCGGATAGCAAGGGCGGGCCTGGATCTGGTAGCTGGAGCAAGAAGCCCGAACCTGGCCAGGAGAAATCCCGTCCACCGTCGACCAGGCCCGGCTCGGCACAAGAAACGCCGGACCCGCCCCAGACCCCGCCGGACCGATCCAAGTCAGCCCAGCCGCCACGTCCGCTGCATACCATGGCGGCGCAGGACGAGTTCATCATTCCACGTTTCGTCGGTGATGGCGTTGGGGCTGTCAAGCGCATGAAGGTCGCCGTCGTCGAACAAGGCGAGGGCTCCCGCAACAAGACCAGGCGCCAGCAGATCGGGACCAGCACATCGCAGGAGGACCGCCGCCCCGAGTTCGAAGCGGCGGCAGAGCGGGCCCTGCGGGCCCGGCACGTTCCGAGGAGCGAACGACCGTTCGTGAAGCGGTACTTCAAGGCTCTGCTCGAGGAACGGCGTTGAGTCGTATCTTCGACGATCGCTTTCGTAAGACCCTGGGGGAGATCCTGCGCGGAGCACCGCGCTTGCGTGGCGGTTCCCAGCACTTGGGACAGACCCGGCGTCGTACTCGCTCTGAGAGTGGTACCTTCTCCGGTCATCGTGCGTATGGGGACGGTGACGATCTTCGGAACCTCGATTGGAACGTCTATGCGCGGACCGACGAGTTGTTCATGAAGGTGCTTGAGGATGAGGACCGGGTCGGGCTGACGCTGATCTTCGATCGATCTGCGAGCATGACCGCTGAAAACCGCTGGCATGGTGCGCTGCGCCTGGCCTCGATCCTCGGTGGACTGGCCCTGGTACATCTCAATGGCCTGCATCTGGTCGCCGGCGCCGGGCAGGACTCCAGTCTGGCGGGTGCGCCGGCCCTCGGCCGCTTCCTCGATGGGCTCGAAACCCTCACGTCGGCGGATGACAGTCCAGCCGCGATGGTGCGCCAACTCCTGGAGGCCGGGGTCGGCGGGCGGGTTTTCTGGATCTCCGACTTTGCGGACCCGATGAGCTTCCAGGCACCCCTGGCGATGTTGCGTCGACAGGGTTGCCGCTGCACTGGTTGGTTGCCAAGCCTGCCGACCGATCGTGTGCCGACCGTCGACGGTATGGTGAGGTTCCTGGATCCAGAGACCGGCGTGCGGGAAGTCTTGCAGGTTGACGAGGATCTGCGTCGCGCGATGACTGAGGAACTGGGTCTGTTGCGCAAGACCCAGGATGGCGTCTTCAGGTCGGCGGGCCATGCTCTTATGCGATTCGAGGTGCCGCCCGAAGGTGATTACCGCCTTTCCGCGTGGACCGATCGCGGGCGGGTCTACTCGATCTAGCTTGCGCCTGGATGGGGGAATGGGGTTGGCCTGGATCCGAGACCGTCGCTAGGCTGACGCCTGCTCAGGGGCCGACCGCCAACGGACGCACGATGCGCGACTCTCCTTCTTCCTGCTTTCCCGCAACGCGGCCAGCCAATCGGTTGGGTTCCGGTCTAGCTTGGTCGTGATGGAGATCTTCGAGTTGACGCAACCCGGACGCCTGGCGTGGTTGGCGCTGCTGCCGGTGCTCTACCTGCTCAGCCGGCCGCCGCGTCCCAAGCGGGATCACTCCACCGCCTATCTCGGTTTGTGGTTGCAAGCTCGTCAGCGACTTCGGCGCCGGCCGCTGCGTTTTCGATGGCTGCGCTTCGTGTTGTTGGCGCTGGCATTCATCGCGCTGGTCGTTGCCCACAGCGAACCCAGTCTGGGGGGTCGCCCTGGACCGAAGAACCTCGTGGTCCTGGTCGATACTTCGGCGAGCATGGCGGCGCGTGGCGGCGGTGGCAGCGCCTGGGACCAGGCCAAACGGCGACTTGAGCAGGCGCTCGAGGAGATCCCGATCGACATCGATGTGCGGGTAGGCCTGTACGCTGACGAGGTCCGGATCCTGCGTGGCGACCGGACGACGATCCTCGAACGGCTGGATCAGACCGAACCTGGCGGCGCGGCTGGTGTCGACCTGCTTCGGCTGGTTCGGCAGGTCCGTGATGAGACGACAGCGGTCTGGACCTTGACCGATGGCTTGGGAGCCGGCGGCCTGCCAGAAGAGGGTAGCTTGACCGTCGTCGGGGCACGCTGCGCCAACCTGGCGATCACCGCCTGCGAGGTGCTGGACGATTGGCCGCTACCGAGTCTGCGGTTGCGCGTCACCGTGCAGAATTTCGGCCCGGATCGCAGCCTGCGCCTGGTGGTGACCGGCGGGGTCGCTGGCTCGCTGTCGCAGGATTTGTCACTGACGGCCGGTGCGGCCAGGAATCTGACCTTGCCCCTGACGCGGACCCGCGGTGGGCGTCTCGAACTCACCCTGCGACCCGCGGTGGGCGATTCCGCCTTCAAGGATGGGCTGGGACTCGATGACAAGGTGGTGGTCGAGGTGCCGGCGTCGCCGAGTCCGACCATCGCGGTACGGGCTGAGGCCGACTCGTCGAAAGCGGTGTGGGCGGCTGCGCGCGCCCTGGCTGGCGAGTTTGGCGGCGAGG
>JAYZDB010000096.1:0-6028 GCA_036338025.1 Planctomycetota bacterium | reverse complement strand
GCAACTGCTCCTGGATTTCTACGAACAGGGTCTGAACGGGTCCACCTCTCTGGACTAGCGCCGGGATCTCGGCAGGTGTTGTACCGGATAGGCAGGAAGTTGCTGTTGCGTCACCCCACCCAGGACGCACGTGCTTCCCAGGTGAAGGCCGGATCGGGATGCGGAACGGGACAGTAGGTCGAGACAACCCGTAGTGCTAAAAAGACCGATCTCTGGCTGACCGAACCCACCCAACTGGATTTTCTAATGCGCATCGGCATGAACACGCTCCTGTGGTCCTTCAACACCCGTGAGGAGCACTTTCCAATCTTCGATGACCTGAAATCGGTCGGCTTTGACGGCATCGAACTCCAGATCACCGATGACGATGAGGCCCACTACGCCAAGGCAGGCAAGGTGATCGCCGATCTCGGATTGGCCGCAACCGGCGTCGCCGGAGTACCCGAGGACTCCAACCCCGCGAGTCCCGATGCCAGGCAACGTCAGCGAGCACTCGACTACCTGCGCCGACAGATCGACAAAACCGAGGCGCTCGGCGGTGACGTGCTCGGGGGTCCGCTGCACTCCTCTTTCAAGGTGTTCTCCGGGCAGGGTCCTACCGAAGACGAACTGTCCTGGTCGGCGGAAGTCCTGCGCGCAGCCGGCGACCACGCACAGGACGCCGGGATCCGCCTGGCACTGGAGTTTCTGAACCGCTTCGAGTGCTACCTGCTAAACAGCACCGGACAAACCCTGGGCCTGCTGGACCGCATCGACCATGCAGCCGTCGGTGTCCACTACGACACCCACCACGCCCACCTCGAAGAGCACGACGTCGGTGCAGCAATCCGCGCCGGCGGCGACCGCATCTACCACGTCCATATCAGTGAAAGCCACCGCGGCACGCCCGGGCGTGGGCAGGTGCGATGGAACGAGACCTTCGAAGCACTGCAAGAGACCGGTTACGACGGCTGGTTGACGATCGAGGCCTTCGGGCGCATCGATACCGAGTTCGCCTCGGCGGTACACATCTGGCGGGATCTGTTTCCCTCACCCGAACAGGTCTACCAAGAGGGCTTCGAGATGATCCGCAAGATGTGGCGCGGCGTGGCCTAGGACAAGCACCACCACGCCCACCCCTGGCTCGAACTCACTCTCCGCCGGGTTTCAACGCCGAATCGAAGAACTCCCACTGGGTTTCGCTCGAGCCACGTCCAAGCCCGTGGCCACCGTTGGGCCAGAATCGACTTTGGTACGGTTTGCCCGCCTTGTCGAGCGCATCGATCAACTGGAAAGCGTTGGTCGGATGCACGTTGTCATCAACCATCCCGTGCATGATCAATAGCTTGCCCTTGAAATCCTTCACGTAGGTCATCGCCCGGCCGGTGTCGTAACCCTTCTTGTTGAGCTGCGGCGTGCTCATGTAACGCTCGGTGTAGATCGTGTCGTAGTTACGCCAGTCGGTCGGTCCGGCGCGGTCAACGGCAGCGGTGTAGACATCAGGATGCTTGAAGATCCCCATCGCAGCCATGTAGCCACCGTAGGAGTGCCCGACGATTCCAACCCGCTTACCATCGATGTAGCTCCGCTTGCGCAGCATCCGGATCGCATCAGCGTGATCCTGGATATCGATATCTCCGAGTCTCAGATAGGCAGCACCCAGGAACGCCTTGCCGCGGCTGCCGGTACCGCGGTTGTTGACCTTGACTACCAGGTAGCCACGTCGACATTCTGCCCGCGGAGAAGACACGTAGCTCGCCGAGATCTCGTTGGATCCTGGGCCACCGTACAGAGAGTTGATCAGCGGATAGCTCTTCTTGGGGTCGAAGTTGTCAGGCTTGTACAGGATCCCGTAGATGTCGAACTTGCCGTCATCCGATTTGAACTGGAACATCTCCGCCAGGTTGGCACCGGACTTCGCATCACTCTCGGCCAGCATCGTGACCTTCTTGCCGTCGGTACTGTAGAGGGCAGTCGATGGCGGAGTATTGGTCTCCTCGTACTGGGCCACCAACCACTTCTTGTCCGGTGAGAGACTGTAGTTGGAGTGGTGGAACTCCTTGGAGGTGACACGACGAGCATTCTTGCCGTCGAGCCCGACCATGTGGTACTGCTGGTAGTACGGA
Source organism: Planctomycetota bacterium (assembly GCA_036338025.1). Taxonomy (GTDB): domain Bacteria; phylum Planctomycetota; class UBA1135; order UBA1135; family UBA2386; genus JAYZDB01. Next base: position 3,923 of record JAYZDB010000096.1, on the reverse strand, counting down.
TTCCGGGACGAGCTGTAGGCGGCAAACCCGACCAGGTTGTGTTCCTCGTCCACGAACTGGATCCCCGCGGTCTGGAACGCGCCGCTGGTCACCGCGTGGTGCCGGCGACCGCTCAAATCGCGGAGCTCGTAGTGGGTAAACCCGGTCTTGTCCGTCGGCCACAGGAAGCGCTGCTGATCCTTGAGGTAGCGCATCCTGGGACTGTTGGTCTGCCAGGTGTCCTGGTGCTCTTTGACCACGACTCGGCATTTGCCGGTGTCTAGATCGATAGCGAATACCTTGAGATCATGTTGTAGACGGTCGGTCCAGTTGACCAGGATCGTCGAATTATCCGGCGTCGCCCGCACGCCGTAGATGTACTCCTCGGTCCCGCCGCCGGCATCAATGCGGAGGGTCTGCTTCGACGCCAGGTCGTAGACCATGAGCTCAGCGCCGGGGTTCTTGGCGCCTGCCTTGGGGTAGAACTCTGGGTAGTGCTTGGTATTGACACTGCTCCAACCCCGCACCAGGTGGAAGGCCTCGACTCCGGTGTCATCAAATTTGTAGAACAGGAGCTTCTTGGAGTCGGGTGTCCACCACATCGCCTTGGTCTGATTCAACTCCTCACCGTAGACCCAACTGGCAGTACCGTAGTGAATGACTTCGTTGCCGTCGGTCGTAACCTGGACCTTCGCATCACCCTTCTTGTCCTCGAGCACCACATTCCAATCCCGGTAGATCGCTTGCCAACGCCCGTCCGGTGAATCCACCCGGGTGTATTGCCGACCGCGAGTAGGACGTCCGATGTAGCTACCGGTGTTGCCGCCACCACCACGGCTGCGACGCCCCCGTCGGCTCGATCGGGCCGCGGATGCAGGCTGGCGATTCGCCCCTCGTCGACGCACAACCTGGGTCTTCTTCATCGAGGCCAAGGCGATCCGGAATCGCTTGCCCTGAGTCGTGTAGGAGAGGCTCTTGCCATCCTCGCTCCAGGTCACCTCGGTCACGGTACCTGGGCCGGTATACCTCGCCCCACGACGACCACGTTGGGCATCCAGCACAGCGGTGAAAACCAGTCCGGCCAGGATGGCCAGACCGAGGGACTTCGTGCGGAGACGGAGAGTCATCATTCAGATCCTCAAGGTGGGTAAGCCGCAGGGCCTGGGAAAGGGGGGAGGCGTGCAGCGTACTGAGCCGGCCCCGTTTCTGGTGTGGCGAGCTTGTATTCTCGCGGTCTCACCTGGTGAAACGGATGTCGAGCGGGTTGCTGGCTTGTCCATTCAAGGCTGCGGTGCTGCGCAAGATCCAGGCCGCCGCACTGAGGTCGAGGCCGATCAATGCCGCTCCCAGTTGCTGACCCCGAAGATCCAGGGCCAGGTCGGCGCTGCCATCCGTCCCCAGCACGCCAATGGTGCCCGGAAAGACGCTCGAATTGGCCAGCGCAAGGCTGAGGTCGAACACCAGGTCGGGGTTGATCGGAAACGTTCCGCCGGGCAGGGGCAACCCGGGCCGGCGGCCCGACAGGCCGAAGACCACGACATAACCGCGCCGAGCGTGACTCACGTCGGTCTCGATCCGCAGCCTGGCTCGCGACGGACCCTGCACACTCATGGCCTGGTGATCGCTCCACAGCCTCGGCGCGTGACGGATGCCACTGGCCACCACATCGAGCAGGGCCGACTGCCGATCCCCGCTGAACTCCCAGAACATCGCCCCACCGAGTCCAGCACCCTTGATGAACCAGACCTTGTCCTCGATCGACTGCCGGTCATCGTAGCTGATCATGATCCGGGCCGTCGGGCTGTAGACCCACGGACAGCGTGACTCGGAGTCACGACGCACGGTGTAGCCGTTCTTGCCAGCGTAGTTGCTGGCGATGTCATCGAAATCAAAGACACCGTTCTCCCAGGTACCGCGGCCAGGCACGCCGGTGTAACTGGCGAACAGACCGGTGCTGGACGAAGCGGAGACGCCACCGTAACCCCGACCATAAAAGGCCAGTCCGACCTGCAACTTGCCGCGCGGCACCCCACGTGCCAGGTACAGCGCAACCGACCGGGCGATGTTGAAGTCGGTCTTGAACGGTGCCTGGGTCGGGTCAGCACTGGACGGATGCAGGGGCGCGTTGAAATTCGTTACCGGGTTGCCGGCACCCTTCCACGGCCCATGGTAGTCGTAGGTCATGATGTTGATCCAATCGAGTAGCGGATGGATCTTCTCGACCTCGAGCTTGGCAATCTTGGACGGTCCCGCGCCGGCAGCGATCGTCATCAAGTAGCGAGTGTTGTTGGTCTTGCCCCTGGCATCGAGTTGGCTGCGTAACTCCTGGAGGAACAGGGTGAAGTTCTGCGGGTCCTGCGGACGGCTGGTGTTGCCACCCAGACCACCACCACCGGGATACTCCCAGTCGAGGTCGACACCGTCGAATCCGTACTGGACGATGAAGTCGACACAGGACTGCGCAAACACCCGCCGTGCACTTTGGGTCAGCACGGCGTCGGAGAAGTTGCCCGACCAGGTCCAGCCACCAATAGAGATCAGGGTGCGCAGCTGCGGGTGCTTCTGCTTGAGCTTGTGGAGTTGATTGAAGTTGCCGCGCAGGGCGCCGGGAGCCCAACTGTCGCCGGGATAGAACTTGTCGATATCCGCATACCGGTCGCCCAGGACGATCTTGCCAGCGGTGAGGTTGGCGAAGGCGTAGTTGATATGGGTGATCTTGTCGCCGGGGATCTGCGCAACGTGGTAGTTGCGCGCGTAGACCGACCACGAAGTGTAGTAACCGACAATCCGCCTTGGTTGGGAACCAGCCTGCGCGTCGAGAATCGCAGGAAGGCACGCAAGCAATGCCGTCAGCAGAAAAAAGCAGTGTCGAGGATGGCGCATGGAAGATCCTTGCTGACGGGTTCCTTCAAGAGGCGTCCCGCGCGCAGTCCTTGAATCATAGCCAAACCGCAGCCGGCCACGCTCGGATCCGCACGATACTGGTGGAATTCCAACAATGTGCGAGCTCTCGCGCCATCCGCAAAACCAGCCAACACCCGCTACAGGCGGCCGTGGGGGGGCAACTTCAATCGCCAACGCTCACCGGTGTCGTGCCCCCGGTAGATGCACACGTACCTCTGCCCATCCCACGAAGTGACATTGATGCGTCGGCCATAGACCGACACGACATCGGGAAGATAGTCGATCAGCAACTTGCACTGACCGCTTGGAAGGTGGAGCGTCGCGAAGTCTGCCGTTCCTTCGCCGCGGACCACGTAGACCATCCCGGTACTCGGATCGAGCGCCGCCATTCCTCCGTTTGATGAGTACGGCAGGTCGATCCGGATCGCCTTTGCCCAGCCATCTGTCTCCGAGAAGCTACTGACACCTGTTTTGGTCAGCACCCACAAGCGTTGTTGGTAAGAGAACAGGTCAATTCCATCGCGTGATGTGTAGGTCAGATCGGCCGGCAGGACGGTCGCCTTCCGCCACTGATTGGCGCCGATCTCATAACGCCAGAGGATGCGCGTGACAGGATCGAACAGCCCATAGACCGCACCTGCATGCACAACCAGGGCGGCGTTGCCGCCACCGTTGTCGTTGTTGATGAACCCCGTATTGGAGTAGGTGTGGATCGGCAGACCGCGAAGCCGCGTGGCACGAAGATCGGCGATCGGCACCAGATCTTGACCCGGCTTGCCAGTGGTTCGACTGGTCCGCAATTCCAGCGCCCAGAAGGCGCGCATGTAGCCGTTGCAGAGGTAAATCCGGTCGCCGCCATCGTAGCAGGCGGCCGCCCCTTCGGTCGCGAACCGGGGCCCGAGCTTCGGACCAATGGTCGGATGGCTGTAGCCAAGCGTCACACGGTGCGCGCGCTGGATGATGTTCTTGCGCTGGTTGTAGAAGTACGGCGGGATCGAGATGTCGTTGCACACGCTGTCTCGTTCCCTGCACAGATCTGC
>JAYZDB010000095.1:0-29307 GCA_036338025.1 Planctomycetota bacterium | reverse complement strand
CGAAGGGCAAACCGATCAGACTTCCGGAGTTCGCCAGCCTGCTCGGGAAAGAACTGCATCTGAAACCCTACGAGGTGGGTCCTGCGACCTGGGCACAACCAAAGAAATTCCTCGCGATCAGTGATGTCGAAGGGCAGTACGACTTCATGGTCCGCTTCCTGAAAGGCAGCGGTGTGATCGACAAGGACGGGCGATGGGCATTTGGCAAGGGCCACCTGATCTGTGTCGGCGATATGGTCGACCGTGGTCAGCAGGTCACGGAAACACTGCTACTCCTGGTTCGGCTCTTCAAGGAAGCAAAAAAAGTCGGCGGCTACGTGCATCACGTGCTGGGCAACCACGAGGTCATGATGATGGGCGGCGACATCCGCTATACGGCACCCAAGTACAAGGAAGCGGCCCAGCGCCTCGGAATTCCGTGCCGAGGCCTGCTCGGAGCGGACACCGAAGTTGGCCGCTTTCTGCGCTCTCGCCACGCCCTCGTGCGGGTCGGTGAGTACCTCTTCGTACACGCAGGAATCTCCCCACCGATCGCCAACACCAAGCTGGGCATCGACAAGCTCAACAAGTTGACGCGCTCCGTCCTGGGAGTGCCTCCCGCCGAAATCAAGGACAAGTTCTCGCAGGCAGTGTCCTGGGGAACATTGGGTCCGCTCTGGTACCGCGGCTATTTCAAGGAATACGCGGCCTCCTTCGGGCCCCAGCCATCGCCCGAAGAAATGGACAAGATCCTGGCCGCCTTCGGGGCCAAGACAATCGTGATCGGGCACACCAAGGTGACACAGGTCGGGTCCATGTATGACAAGCGCCGCGTTCTCGCCATCGACATACCATGGACTGACGTGAACGAGGTTCGTGGGATCATCGTGGAAGGCACCAAGCTCGACGTCGTAGACGTCAACGGCAAGCGGGTGCCATTCAAGTAGACCTCACTCGTTTCCCTGCGCTGCCTGTACAAGAGCATCAAACAGGCGCTGGTGCTCGGGCTGCTCGGCAGCCGCTAGTTCGGGGTGCCACTGCACGGCAAGCAGCCAGGGGTGCTCGGGCATCTCGACGGCCTCGATGATGCCATCGGGCGCATGCCCCACAACCACCAGGCCGTCTCCGAGCTCATCGATCGCCTGGTGGTGCATCGAAGGCGCGTCAAACCGACTGCCTTGCATTACCTCAGCCAGGCGTGATCCAGGGTCCAGAGTCACCTCGTGTGGTTCTGGTTCATTCTTGTTTTCCCCCACCACCCGACGGTGCTCAATCGCATCCGGAAAGGCGCTCGGGATGTCCGCGTGGAGATCGCCACCAAACGCCACGTTCAGAACCTGCAAGCCACGGCACACGGCAAGCATCGGCATGCCGATTTCCACCGATTGGTGGATCAGCGCAACCTCGTCCTGATCGCGCTCCGAGTCAACCAGTTGGATGGTCTCATGTCCGACTCCACCATAGAGTTGCGGTTCTACGTCGCAGCCTCCGGCGATGATCAGGCCATCGACCGTTTCCAACCAATCGTGCAGCCTCGGCTCGCCTGGCGGCATCAGGACAGGTATGCCACCGGCCCTGCGTACCGACTCCACGTACTCGGCTGGTAACGAGAAGTGCCGATCCGCGTTCCGGCCATAGGTACTGATTCCGATCAGGGGAGCATCCATCGGGCGACACACTAGAAGAAATTGAGGGCCTGTCGAGGGATCCCTGACCAAGCCGGTTGCGCACTTCGAAAACCGGGTGGGGTCTTCTTGACCCCGACTTCTCGCCAAACCCTTCCAACCACCAGAGATCTTGTGGCCTGGAGGAGGCAACACCTTGGCTACAATCCCCTGATGCCCGTCACCCACACCAGTAGCCTCGGCCCGGTCCGCGATGACCTTCACCCACTGTATCCCGAGATCGAGCCTTTCGACCACGGACACCTCGCAGTCGATGACCACCACCAGATCTACTACGAACAATGCGGCAATCCCGATGGCAAGCCGGTGGTGTTCGTGCACGGTGGCCCCGGCGGCGGAGCCGGCAAGAAATACCGTCGATTCTTCGACCCTGAGGTGTACCGCATCATCCTGTTTGATCAGCGTGGATGTGGACGCAGCAAGCCGTACGCCAGCTTGCAGGACAACACGACGTGGCACCTGGTCGCCGACATCGAGCGGATTCGTGATTACCTGGGGATCGAAAAGTGGCAGGTGTTCGGTGGATCGTGGGGCAGCACGCTCAGCCTGAGCTACGCACAATTGCATCCGGATCGCGTCACCGAGTTGGTGCTTCGCGGCATCTTCATGCTTCGGAGATCCGAATTACTTTGGTTCTACCAAGAGGGTGCCAGCCACATCTATCCGGATGCCTGGGAGAAATATCTCGAGCCGATCCCCGAGGTTGAACGTGGCGACCTCATGAGCGCGTACTACCGACGTCTGACCAGCAACGACGAGGCCACGCGGGTGACCGCGGCTCGTGCATGGTCGATCTGGGAAGGCAGCACCAGTTTGCTCTACCCCAGTGCAGACAAGATCGCCGAAACCGGCGCTGATGAATTCGCCGTCGCATTCGCCCGCATCGAATGCCACTACTTCGTAAACGGCGGGTTCTTCGAGACCGAGGACCAGTTGTTGTCTGGTGTCGACAAGATCCGCCATATCCCCACGGTTGTCGTCCAAGGACGCTACGACGTTGTATGTCCGGCCAGGAGCGCCTGGGACCTCTACCGACGTTGGCCGGAGAGTGACTTGGTTCTCGTCGATGATGCGGGACACTCTGCCTTCGAGCCCGGGAATCAGAGCGAACTCGTCAAGGCGACGGACCGTTTTCGATCCTGATCAAAGCACCGCGGGAGAACTTCGCGCTCTCTTTCGCCGAGCACGCCACCCTGTTCGGGCCTGAGGTTACTTACCCTTCTTGCGCTTGGCCTGCTGGATCGGATCCGCGGTCAAAGTGTCCTTCACATGCCGAGCAAGTGCTGCACCCAACTCCTCGTGGACCTCCTTCATCGCTGACGCTTCGAGGGGTGAGGCTTCGAGCGGGTCTTTCTGGATGTCGAACAACTTGCCGGAGGCGTACAGCTTGTAGCGCTGCGTACGCACCAGTTGCTGGGCCTTTTGGCGGACGCCGTTGCGCTGATACCAGCAGTAGACATACGGCTTTACCCGTTCCTGATCGGTGAACAGCGGCGCCAGACTCGTTCCATCGATCTTCAGCGACTTTGGCACACCACACCCCGCTGCGTCCGTGAGGGTCGGCAACACGTCGCTGAAGTCGACCATATCCGAGCGGACCTGACCGCCCTTGATCACCTTCGGCCAACTCGCGAAGAAAGGCACATGCGTGCCAGCATCCTTGGTGGTCCCCTTGCCGCCCTTGTAGTCACGACCTTCAAATTTCGACGTCACGCGCGCGAAGGTCCCATTGTCACCGGTGAAGATCACCAAGGTGTTTTCACGCATGCCGAGTTCTTCTAGTTTGTCGACAACCTTGCCGACCATCTTGTCGGTGTGCCGCACCATGCCATCCCAGTACTTCTGTGTGCGGTAACCACCCGGCTCGTTCTTCTTGTCGCGCCACATCTTGGGATCCCAATCCTTGCTTCCCGGTGTCGGCACGAACGGCCAATGCGGCAAGATCATCGGGTAGTAGACCAAGAACGGTTGCTGCTTCCCCTTGCGCTCCTCGAGGTACTTACAGATGTAGTCGGTGACCACGTCCGGCCCGAATTCACCGTTCTTGAAGTCCTTCTGCTCGCCGTCAATCTCCAAGCCTGGATTGGGATAACGGCTCGGACGCCGGTTGAGCTGCCACAGACAATGGCGGTCAAAGCCGAATTTCTTCACCCCGGCATAGCCGCCCTTCAGCTGCCACTTGCCGGCGATACAGGTGGCATAACCTGCGTCGCGAAGCAGGTTGCCAAATGTTGTCACCTCCGGATCAAGGTATCCAAACCGGACATAATTCCGGTTGTTGTAGATCCCCGTCATGATCTGCACCCGGGACGGGGTGCAAATCGGCTGGGAGTGAGCGTGCTTAAATCGCATCCCACTGGCTGCCAACTTGTCGAGGTTAGGGGTCTCATACATCTTGCTACCGTTGCAAGACAAGCACTCGTAACCAAGGTCGTCGGCCATGATCAGCACTATGTTCGGCCTCGGTGTCGCAGCTTCCTGCGCGGCACAGGGGGCGATGATCAAAAACGACAAGATGGCGAAAATGCGGATGGCCATGGGTTTGACTCCTAGGGGGACTGGGCACCGGCATTATGGCGCGGTACTCGCCCCGAAACAGTCGCGACTTGGTAGCATCCTCGAATGCGCCACGTAGCCTGCATCGCCCTGCTCAGCGGTTGCACAGTCGTGCAGCCCGGCGTCCTCGAGACCCCGTTGCCGCAAATTCCTGGTTCCGCTTCAGGTCCATCCTTCGAGGACGCCAGCAAAGAACTCAATCTCGCACTCAACAGCAGCGCCGCTGCCTGGGGGGACTTCAACAACGATGGTTTTGCCGACCTCTATTGTGGTGGCAGCCTGTGGCGCAACGAAGGTGGAGTGAAGTTCACGAAGATCCCGATGCCGAGTGACGGATCGAGCGGCATCTGGGGTGACTTTGACAACGACGGGTTTCTCGACATCTACTGCTGGGGCGACGGCAAGCTACTGCACAACGAGGGTGGCCAGAAATTCGTCGACGTGACCGCTATCCTGCCCAAACGGACAACCACCGTATGCCGTGGCGCGGTGTGGGGCGACTTCGATCGCGATGGGTTCCTCGACCTGTTTATCGGTGGCTACGAGATCTGGCCCTCAGCCGAGTATCCGGACGTGATCTACATGAACCAGGGCGGGAAATCCTTCCGTGAACTGTGGCGTACCCAGGATCGCGTTCTTCGTGCTCGGGGCATCACCGCAGCAGACTACGACGAGGATGGCTATCTCGATGTCTACGTGTCGAACTACCGACTGCAACCAAACCAACTCTGGCGAAACAAAGGGGCCTGGAACACCGAAGCCAAGATGAAATTCGTTGAGGTCGCCGAGGCAGTCGGTGCCCACGGCGAAGAAAAACAAAGTTACTATGGCCACACCATCGGCAGTGCGTTCGGTGATCTCGACAGCGATGGTCACCTCGATCTGTTCGTCGGAAATTTCAGCCACCCCCCGGACTACCAAGACCGCCCAAAATTCCTGGAGAACCTCGGGCCGGATGGCGACTGGAAATTCGAGGACCGTAGCAAGACCGCGGGCCTGAAGTGGCAGGAGTCGTACGCTAGCCCGGCACTCGGTGACTTCGACAACGATGGCCTACTCGACCTGTTCTTCACCACTGTCTACCCGCGTGATGACAGCGTGCTCTATCGCAACACCGGGGATTGGCGGTTTACTGACGTGACCAAGTCAAGCGGAGTGCAATCACGCTTGACATACCAGGCCGCGTGGGGCGACTTTGACAATGACGGCGACCTCGACCTGGTGACGCATGGCAAGCTGTACCGCAACCGCGGCAATGGACATCATCGACTGAAGGTTATCCTTCGTGGCGTCGGCGCGTGCAATCGTGCTGCAATCGGCGCCCAGGTGCGCGCCCACCACCGTGGTTCGATGCAGGTACGCCAGATCTCGGGCGGCACCGGCGAGGGCAACCAAAACGACCTTGCCTGCCACTTCGGATTCGGGAAGCACGGCGGCGAAGTCCTGCTCGAAATCCGATGGCCCGACAACACAACGCAGACCGTCCGCACCCGCACTGACTGCACCGTGATCATCAAGCAGCAGATTGGCCGAACGCGCTAGGACATTGCCACGGGCGGCCAGGGTCGGCTTGCGCCCACACGCCAAGAGGCAGCAACCCCTGGACCACTGACTGGCTACTTCTTGCCGGACTTCTTCTTGCGGGGCTTCTTCTTGCCGGGTTTCGGATAGTCCAGATTAGCTTCGAGGACGGCCTGGGTCGGAGTCGGCGTGACAATCCCAGCCTTTGGTATCTCGATCTTGGCGGTCCAGGCAATCGCGTTGAGTACCACCTTGCGGAAGTTGTCATCACCGAAGTTCCAATGACGGTGGAGGCCGGTGAAGCCAAAGCCACGCCCTCCATCGGGCCGTTCAAAAGCCCAGGCGAGGTGCTGAGGGATCTTGGCCTTGACCGCTTTGCGTACATGAGGGTTGCCGCTGTGGGCACCATCCTTGCGGCGCATGGTGCTCGCCGGTGCAACAGCAGAGAGGATCGGAGTGACACCCGCCATGTTGGGACGAAACCGCATGTGGAAGTACCACTCGTCATTCGCCTCGAACGGCTTCACGCCGCGGCAGATCGCGTGGTCAGGGAACTTCGCGAACTTTGCGACCCAGTGGGGATTAACCGACCAGTGCCGTTCGAAGTGACCGCCGATCCACTCGAGAAACATCGCGCCAGGACGGCCGTCCGCTGTCTCCACCCCATAGTGCAGGAAAGCAGCACCAACTCCCTTCTTCATCAGCTTGTCGAATGCTTCGAGATGCCGGTTGACGAGGTGACCGCCCCCGCCGTTGCAGAAGATCACTACGGAGTCCACATCCTTGAACTCTTCTGGCTTGGGCCACGCGCCCTTCAGGAACACCTTGGTCTCCAGACCGGAGAACCGGGACTGGAACAGCTCCGCCATCAAGAGGTTGCCAGCGTTGAACTCATGCGAGCCGTAACCGTGACTTCGGCGGCCGGAGAGGAAGAGGATCTTCTTGGGCTCTGTCAGCTTGATCTTCGGCAGGGCCTTGGCCTGGCTCTTCCCCGAAACCGTCGCTGCCCCATCACCTTGGGCCGGCAACGTGGTGAACAGGGAGAGGGCGGCGAGACTGGTAAGAAGCGGGGTGCGAAGCGTCATGGGTCCTTTCGGTCAATATACGAACCTTGGGATTCTGCACCCCTTGGCCCATCGCGCAAACCACCCCTCGACAATTCTTACGGATCGCAGCTGAGTTTCCTGTGCGACACAACCCGGGACCCCGGTAGGTCACACCGAATATGGAAGCCCCCCCCAACCCCGAAGCGGCAAGTCAGCCGCCAGACTCAGGTCATCCAATCAGGCTTGCGTTTGTCGAGAAAGGCCTGCATGCCCTCCCTGGCCTCGGGCGTCGACCGAATCGCGGCGATCCACTTCGATGTGAGAGCAATCGCGTCCTCGAGCGACAGGGATGCGACGTCCTTCACCAAGGCCTTGGCGCTAGCGACCGCCGCTGGCCCTGATGACAGAAGTTCGCCTACCACCCGCGCGACTTCCGTATCGAGTTGGTCTTCCGAAACCGCTCGATAGACCAGGCCAATCCGCTCAGCCTCTCGGCCGTCGAATCGCTCGCCGGTCAGGAACAACGCGCGCGCACGACCAACACCGATCTTTTGAATGACGAAGGGGGAGATCACCGCCGGCACAATTCCCAGCTTGACTTCGGTCAGTCCAAATAGAGCCGAGTCCGTAGAAATCGCGATGTCAGCAGCGGCGGTCAGCCCTGTACCCCCACCAAGAGCATGGCCGTGAATGCGAACGACAACCGGTTTCTGGCATCGGGCAATGCTCAGGAACATGCTCGCCATATGAGCAGCACCCTGTTCGTTGCCAGCCTCGTCCAGCTCTGCCTGCTCCGCCATCCAGGTCAGATCTGCGCCGGCGCAAAAACTCTTGCCCTTGCCCGACATCACTACGACGCGTGTCGCATCGTCACCATTGGCAGCGGTGAAGAATTCCCGCAAATCATCAACGACCTTGCCATTGAAGGCATTGCGCTTTTCTGAACGGTTGAGCCGGACATGCAATACCTGACCGTCGCGCTCCAACTCAAGAGTCTCGTAGTTCGGGTAATCCATGGCGACCTAATTGGAGAACCCAGGCGTGCTCGCGAAAAGAGAAAACGTGGTCATCGGGGAAACAGGGTCACGCTGAGTCGACACCATCTGATTCATCAATGACCGTACGAGCCAGATCGCCGCGTAGCTTGGACGACATTCGGAGCACAAACAACACCGCGACAACCGTCAGCCCAACCGTCAAGCCCCACCACAAGCCAGCCGGACCGGTGTTGCCGTGAAACGCGAGGTAGTAGCCTACCGGAAGACCGATCAGCCAGAACCCCACCAGGTTGATGACCATCGGTACCTTGGTGTCACCGACCCCCCGCAAGGCCCCCAAGGAGATCACCTGCACGCCATCCATCACCTGGAAGACGGCGGCGACCGGCAGTAACGCGAGGGTAACCTCTCGAACTCCGACGTCCTCAGCCTTGCTGAACATGCTGGCCAGCGGTCCGGGAACCAGCAAAAAGATGACTGCGAACGCTGCCATGATCAATGCCCCTGCGATCAGGCCCATGCCCGCCGACCACCGAGCAGCCAGTGAATCTCCACGCCCCACCGCGTTGCCTACCCGGACCCCCGTCGCAACCGAGATCCCAAGGCCGAACATGTAGGTCATCGAAGCGAGCGTGATCGCGGCCTGATGACCGGCAAGAGCGGACTTGCTGATCCAACCCATCATCAGCAGGGTCATGCCAAACGCACCAAACTCGAAGACTATCTGCATCCCGATCGGCGCACCGACCCGGACAATCCGGGCGATCGCTGCGCTCTCAAAGGCACGCCGAGTCCACGAAGTGAGGTGACACCAGAGTTGACGGCGCCCCATCACCAACAGGCAGATGAACATCGCCCAACGGGCGATCAAGGTCGCGTAGGCGGACCCTTCGAGCCCCATCTCTGTTACCCCGAACCGGCCGTAGATAAAGACCCAGTTGAGCAACACGTTGAGAGCGTTGGCGAGGACTATCGTCCAGACAATCGGTGCTGTCCGATGATGGGCTTGTAGCGTCGTCCTCCACATCTGGAAGCCATAGAACGGCAGCACACTGGGTATCAGGATCCAAATGTAGGTAGTAGCCAGGTCAACCAGGGCGGGTTCCTGGTTACACATGCCCAGCACGGGACCCGCCGCACAGAAGCTCGCGCCGACCGGGATACTCATGCCAACCGACAGCACGATTCCACGCTGAAGGTTGCGGGTAACCGCCGCCTCATCACCGGCCCCGACCGCCTGTGACATCACCGGGTCAAACGCCAGCAAGACACCCAATCCCCACAGCAACAGGATCTGGCTGTAGAAGTTGCCGAGCGCGCACGCGGCCAACGCCGACTCGGAGTAGTGCCCGACCATCATCGAGTCGACAAACCCCATGAGCATCATCCCAACCTGCACCGTCACCACCGGGAGCGAGAGGCGTAGCAGCGCGCGCAGTTCCTTTCGCCAGGTAGGGTGGTTCATCGTGAAGTGGCTTGCCTATCGGAGTCCAAATTCGAGTCGGAGTGCTGACGCCAGGGATTCCTGGTCAAGCCGCACGGGATGCAGCCTTGTGTACGGACTCCGGGAGAGGACTACATCCGGAATACTGGTGCCCGGTAGTCAGGAATCGGCTGATTGAGGGACGCCGAAATCCCCAGGCCCAGCACATCACGAGTTTGTCGTGGATCCAAGATCCCGTCATCCCATAGACGACCGGTGGAATAGAAGGGGTGCCCTTCTTCCTCGTACTTCTGGAGGATCGGAGCTCGGATCTTCTCGTCTTCCTCAGCTGACATCTCGACACCATTGGCTGCCAATTGATCTTTCTTGACCGTCGCCAACACGCCGGCGGCCTGTTCACCACCCATCACCGAGATCCGTGAATTCGGCCACATGAACAACAGGCGCGGCTGGTAGGCACGTCCACACATGCCGTAGTTGCCCGCACCGAACGAGCCGCCGACGATCACCGTAAACTTCGGGACCTGCGCGGTCGCGACGGCCTGCACCATCTTGGCGCCATCCTTGGCAATGCCACCCGTCTCGTACTTTTGTCCGACCATGAAGCCCGTGATGTTCTGGAGGAACAGCAGCGGGATTTTTCGCTGGGCGCACAACTCCACAAAGTGCGCGCCTTTCAGGGCGCTCTCTGAGAACAAGATGCCGTTGTTGGCCAGGATTCCGACCGGGTAGCCATGGATGTGTGCGAATCCGGTGACGAGCGTTGCGCCGTAGCGGGCCTTGAATTCGTGTAGTCGGCTGCCATCAACCAAGCGTGCAATCACCTCCCGTACATCGTAGGAGGTACGGTTGTCGCGCGGGAGCACACCTAGAATCTCGTCCGGGTCATAAGCAGGGTCTTCGGACGCGACCCGACAAGTTATGTCTGGCTTACGGGTGTTGAGGTGCGATGCAATCACACGACACATCTCAAGGGCTTGCGTTTCATCCTCAGCAAAATGATCGGCAACTCCCGAGAGCCTGGTGTGCACGTCGGCACCACCGAGATCCTCGGCACTGACCTCTTCGCCAGTGGCGGCCTTCACCAAGGGCGGGCCGGCAAGAAAGATCGTGCCGTTGCCCTTGACGATGATGCTCTCATCACTCATCGCGGGCACGTAGGCCCCGCCAGCGGTACAGGATCCCAGCACCACTGCTAGCTGGGGAATCCGCTCCGCCGACATCCGTGCCTGATTGTAGAAGATCCGACCAAAGTGGTCGCGATCGGGAAACACCTCGGCTTGCATCGGCAAGAAGGCGCCGCCCGAATCCACCATGTAGATGCACGGCAGGTTGTTCTCGAGCGCTACCTCCTGGGCCCGCACATGCTTCTTCACGGTCATCGGGAAGTACGTCCCGCCCTTCACCGTGGCGTCGTTGGCGATGATCATCACCTCGCGCCCTTCGACCTTGCCGATCCCTGTCACGATTCCGGCGCCCGGTGCCGCGTCATCGTAGAGCCCCTTGGCCGCCAAGGGAGACAGCTCGAGAAACGGCGAGCCGGGATCGAGGACCCGATCAATGCGCTCGCGGGGCAGCAACTTGCCACGAGAATGATGCCGCTCGACGGCATCCTTCGAACCACCCTCGCGCACCCGCTCGACCGCCTCTTGCACTTCCTGACTCAGCGCCGCGTGATGCTCCCGATTCTGCTGGAACTCCTCGGACGAAGTCTGGACCTGCGATTGGATCAACTCGGTCATTAGGAGGGCCAGCGTAGTCCTGGCCCGGCAGGGATCAACTTCGTAGCCAGCGGAAGATCGCCAAGTGCGCCCGTGGTGGATGCGAGCTGGGTAAGACCCAGCTTATCCCCTGCTCTTACGAAGCCAGCGTCCCGCCGGAGAGGTGTTGCGGAGCCACCATTCAGCGAACAGTAGATTTGGCACCCAGCAGGACCAGGACACAATCCGGTAGGCAATCGTAAAGTCACCGTAGACGATCATCAGAGGGGGCATGTGCAAGCGCAGCATGACGGCCGCATAGCAGGCCGCGTAGCTCCGCACCATCCACCGGCGGTGGGTCAGAACATCCCCACGCCGAATCGCACGCCAGCCGAGGGCACTTGTCGACAACCACGCCACAGCCAGACCTCCAAAGCCCAAGTGGGTAGTCATCCCCAGCAAGGACTGGGTCGCCATCGCCAGCCCTGCCCCGCCCGAGGCAAGCACACACATGAAATAGACGAACCCCAGACGGCGGTGCAGGCCTGGAGTTCGTTTCAGGATGCCGCGGTTGAACGCCAGGGCGCCAACAAGGAGTGCGATTCCGCCTCCAACAAAATGGGCCGCATCAACCCATGCCTGGCCAAACACCGTGGACTGCGTGGGTCTGCCATCCATCATCAGTATCCCGTAGGCGGAAATCGGGACGGCGAACACGAACATCACCCACCAACAGATCTTGGTGGACCATGGTACTCTGGAATCAGGTGCCGCCAGGAGGCGGAGCTCAGCAAGAGGGCGCACTGGAACTACCTTAGTAGCGAAAAATCTCCTCCAGTGAATGTGAAAGTGCCGCAAACGACAAGCTGACGAACTCGAGAGGCCCCCGCGGTCGCTTTTGGCCCAGGTTCAGCTGGAGTCAATCCACCGAAGCTGCTGGGATCTCGTGGCGGACAGCACCCGTTCTTCGATACGATCGACATAGTGAAACCGATCGAATCGCCCGCATGCCCCCCGCGCCCGAGGTTATTCAAGGCAGTCACCACGATGCTGGCAATCGCCTTCGCGACCAGTTGCGCGAACACAACCGCCTGGAACGAACTATTCGATGGCAAGTCGATGCGGGGATGGACCTCCACTGAATTTGGCGGCGAGGGCGAGGTCTCGGTACGCAATGGTCAACTGGTACTCGGCCAGGGTTGGTCGCTGACCGGCATCACCTGGAAGGGTGACAAGCTGCCGGAGTCCGACTACGAGGTCCAGGTGCGCGGCTGCAAACTCAAGGGTGACGACTTCTTCGCCGCGATCACCTTCCCGATCGGCAAGGAATTTTGCAGCCTGGTGCTCGGAGGCTGGGGAGGCGACGTCGTCGGCATATCGAGTATCGATGGGATGGACGCAGACAGCAACGCGACTCGATGCCTGATCGAATTCGACAAGAACCGTTTCTACGACATCCGTGTGCAGGTCACTCGAGCTGCAATCACCGCATGGATCGATGACAAGCAAATCCTGACCCACGCAGTTCCAGACTACGAGTTCACCGTGCGGGGCGAAGTAACCCCCTGCGAACCATTCGGCATAGCGTCCTATGAGACCGAGAGTGCCTTCACCAAGATCCGTTGGCGTCCGCTGCAATAGCCTGCGTCGATGGACTAGCAGATAGAGGAACTGCTGCCAGATCCATATGATCCGCATACTCCCCATGCACCGCATACTCCCCCTCGCGTTGGGCCTCCTTGGCCCAGCCCTGCACGCTCAACTCCAGTTCACAGTCAACTGGCGCAGCCTTGGGCCAGCCAACATGAGCGGTCGGGTCGTAGATATCGCCGTCGATCCAAAGTCTCCCGCGACCTGGTACGTCGCAACTGCATCGGGTGGACTGTTCAAGACAACCACTGCCGGCACCACGTGGAAGCCTGTCTTCGAACGGGAGAACACAATTTCTCTGGGTGCAGTAGCCATCGCGCCTTCGGACCCGAGCACGATCTGGGTCGGGACCGGCGAAAGCAACCCTCGAAACTCCGTGTCCTGGGGCGATGGCGTCTACGTCTCACGAGACGCCGGCGAAACATGGACCCACGCAGGTCTCGAGAAGACCTTTCAAATCGGTGCCATCGCTATCCACCCACAAAACCCCGACACCGTATTCGTGGCAGCCTGTGGACGCTTGTGGGGTGAAAACCAGGAGCGAGGGCTGTATCGATCGACGGACGGCGGCAAGAAATGGCAGCGAGTCGTGAAGGTCGACAACAAGACCGGCGCGATCGACGTGATCATCGACAACTCGAACCCGAAGTTGGTCTACGCGGCAACCTACGAGCGCAAGCGTGACCAATTCGACTCGAACGATCCGATCAAACGCTGGGGCAAAGGCAGCGGTATTTGGCGTTCAACAGACGGCGGTGCGCAGTGGCAGCGCGTCACACAGGGCCTTCCGAGTGTCGCCATAGGACGGATTGGTCTCGCCCTGTCTCGCTCAAATCCTGAGACCCTCTATGCAGTGATTGAAACCGAACGCAGCGGTTGGGCAACCGGCGACGCAAAAGCCCCGACGAACGCCAAGGGCAAACCTCACAAGGGCTACAGCACCCGACTCGGCGGTCAGGTCGCAAACATCAACGAACAACAGGGCACCAACGGATTCGAGACCGGCGGCGTGTTCCGGTCGGATGATCATGGGGCGAGTTGGAACCGAGTAAATTCTCTGACCCCACGCCCCTTCTACTTCAGTCAAATTCGAGTCGACCCAACGGATCCCAACAGCCTGTGCGTGCTCGGGATCCAGTATTACCTGTCTTCAGACGGTGGAGCGAAGTTCGAGCAGGTCACAAAACACGGTATCCACGTGGACTTCCACGCCATGTGGATGGACCCCAACAACCCCAAGCACTGGTTGGTCGGAGGTGACGGCGGACTGCAGGAAAGCTGGGACAGCGGTCAGCACTACCGGTTCTTCGACAACCTGCCCTGCTCGCAGTTCTATCACGTGTCCGTCGACAACCGGGACCCTTACCACGTCTACGGTGGACTGCAGGACAACGGCAGTTGGGGGTCCCCAACACGATCCCAGTACCAAGATGGGTTGGTCACTGGCGATGTCTACAAGTTCGGCATGGGTGACGGATTCCGCGTCATCCCACATCCAAAAACCGAAGGGCTCCTCTACTACACTTCGCAATACGGAGGGGTGGCCTGGCGCAACGTGATAACCGGAACTGGCGGGCGAGCGAACAAGCCCAAGCCTCCCGCAGGTAGCAGCCTACGATTCAACTGGGACACGCCCTTTCTGCTCTCGGCTCGCAAGCCATACTCGCTCTGGATGGCTGGCAACTATGTCCTGCGGATCGAGACAGAAACGAAGGGCAGCAAGGTGGTAAGTCCTCGTCTCGGCCGGACAGAACAAGGTACTGCTACTGCTCTCTCCGTCTCCAACAAGTCACGCGGCTTGATGTACGTCGGCACTGACGATGGCGCTATCTGGGTATCACGCAACACCGGCAAGACCTGGAAGAATATCTCCTCCTCAGTGCAGTCAGTCAAAGGGTGTTACATCAGCAGCCTGCAGGCCTCAGACCACAGCAGCAACACCGTGTACATGGCGATCGACGGACACCGCTCAGATGACATGTCGGTTCACGCAATGGTGAGCCGCAACGCCGGGCGTTCTTGGTCGAGAATCGGCAAGGGTATCCCACGTGGACCAGTGAGGGTGCTAAGAGAAGACCCTATAAACCCCGACTTGCTGTACGCGGGGACCGAATTCGGCATCTTCGCATCGCTAAACCGGGGCAAGAATTGGTTCAGCCTCAAAGGCAATCTACCCACCGTCCCCGTCCACGACATTGCGATTCAGTTACGCGAACACGACCTGGTCATCGCGACCCACGGACGCGGCATCTGGACTCTCGATGTCTCCGGCTTGCAGGCCTGCCCACAGAAGGTTCAAAAAAAGGCAGTCGACCTTTTGCAGCCGGAGCAGATCGTCACACGACGGACCTTGCCAGCGCGGCGCGGCGTGGGGCATGCGATCTTCAATGTTCCCAATCCGCCCACCGGCGTCGCGATCCACTACTGGCTGAAATCTAAAGTGTCCGATGCGCTGACCCTGGAAATACTCAACGACAAGTCGAAGGTCATCCGCAAATTCGAGATCGAGAACGAAGGCGGCCTGCACCGGGTATTCTGCGAACCTAGACGAGGCATGGGAGCGGGCTCCTACGTGGTGCGCCTGCAAACAGGCAAGACAACCATCACCAGGAAGCTCGAAATAGTCTCGAAGTAAGCAACCTCAGATCTGGCAGCGACAACTAATCCTCCAGCGGTTCCCACCCGTCATCGTTGTCCGCCGCTTCGAGAGCCATCGCCCCGGAACTTCGGCGATTTAGATCGCGCATCTGGGTAGCGATACGCCACAACAGCGGCGGGACCATCAACATCACCATGATGACGTCATACCGCCCCATCGGTGGTCGCCCAGGTTCACCAGGGAATGACAAAGCCCAAGGCGTTCCAGGGATCACGACCGCCAGCAATGTCAACGGCAGCACAAACATCAGCAGCCATCGCGCCCCACAGACAACAACAATGGAAAAGAACCGTGACAAGAAGTCGCGGCCGCCAGCCCCGCCGTTGCAAAAATAGGCGAGCAGTGCAGCAACGATGATCGAACCTACAATCGTGGCCCCATACACCACCGACCAGAAATTGTGCCTCGGAACGGCGACGAAGGCAGCTGACACGCAAGTCAATACAATGACCAGGTAAGGCAGGCTCTGCCGGTCTGACAGGCCCGGACCGAGCAGATCCGCCTTGAGTCGCTTCAGGGACCAGATGTGCACCACAGGATGCTAGCGGGCCGCCAGTATCCAGAACTGCGTTTTCGGCTCTCGCTAGCAAGGAAGCGAGTAGCATCCCCCCACGCACATGCCCAAACTCCCAACCGCTCTCAGGATCTGCCTCGCCGCAACCGCGGCCTCGATGGCGGCAGCCTCTCTCAGCGGCCAGGCCAACCCTCCCAAGAAGCCAACCGTTCCGTACCGGGCTGCACTGCAGCAATACAAGAAATTGGTGCGGCAAAAGTCCTTGGGCCAACGCGTCGAGGCTCGCACCCTGCTCGCCCAGACCAGGGACCCCAGGGCATTCAAAATCCTGTCGGCCTCGTACGGCAAGTCCGAGGCGCCAAGGGACCAAGTCCGCCACCTCTTGGTCAACATCGTCACCAACCACCTCGCTATCGAAGAACATCGCGCCGCGCTCACCAATTGGCGCAGTGATTTTGACGAAGCCGCGGATGCCTGGCTGTGGTTTCAGACCCTGGGAGCACCCTTCATGGCAGCGCACATGGATGAGATGTTGCGAGCCAGCGAGAGCCCGGGTGACCCCTTCTTACGCGCCGCTGCCCTGCAATCCATGTGCGAGATGATCGACGGTGGCGTGGACCAGCGACCTCCGGTGGCGGCTTCGATCGCCAAGATCCTGGCCAAACTGCCGAAGGACGCGCTTGAGAAAAGCCTGCTTCTCGAAGCTTGTGCAGCGGTGCTGTACGGACAGCGGCGCATCGTACAGCAGAGAACCAAGCCCTGGAGACCAATCACAAAGACCCTGATCGAAGCGCTAGCCGATCGCCGTCTGCCGGTTCGCAGCAAGCAAGTGCTAGCTCGTTACTTTGCCCGCACCTTCCAACTCCCGAACCTGGGCACCGACCCTCAACCCTGGCTCGATTGGCTCGATGGCAAACCTCCGCCTAAACGTGGAGTCTCAACCACCAGCCCGGGTTTCTTCGGCGTAACCGCGCTCGGAACCAAGATCTGCTACGTGATCGATGCCTCGGATTCCATGCTTGAGGCGGTCGACGAAGCCACCAAGGCGAAGCTCGAGGCAATCGCCAAGACTGGTCCCGGCAAGGACAATCCACTGGCGTGGGACACGATCCAGACCCGATTCGATCTGGTTCTCGAGTTTCTCGGTCGCGCACTCCGGGGCCTGGGCAAAGGCACCAGGATCAGCGTCATTCTCTTCGGCAACGAGGCACATCGCTTGACTTCGACCACCAAGCTCGTTTCAGCCAACCCGACCAACGTCGGCAAACTCCTCGCCGAATTGACTGAGTTGGCTGCAAAACGGAGGCCCAACCGACCAAATTCTACGCTACTGGGCGCAACCAACCTGCACGCTGGCATGCTGAAGGCATTTCGCACCACGCGCAGCCGACCGATCCAACGCGATGATTACGTCAACCGCAAACTCTTCGCAGACGGCTGCGACACGATCTACTTGCTGTCCGATGGCGAACCCGACCGCGACAGCTTCGACAAACCAGGGGGCGGCCCATTTGGGCGCGCTCCTCATGACCACCTGATCGCGGATCTACGGCGGCTCAATTTGTTCCGTAAGGTCCAGATTCACTGCATTGGCCTGGGCGAGGCACACCGCGCTCCGCTCGCCCGTATCGCAGCGATCGGGTTTGGCACCCACTTGAGCATCAAGTCTGCCAAGTGATCCCCAAATAGGACAAGAAACGACACTGTTACACGCGCAGCTGAACTACAAAAAAGCCCCATGAAACCCTCGCTCACCACGTTCACCGTTGCCCTCTGCGTCAGTACCTCACTAGCCCAGATCCAACGACCGATTCCCTATCCGATCCCCAAGGAGAGCACGTGGGAGGCGGCTGTTGCACGCGACACCCGCACCAACAGCGGGATGCCGGGACAGAAGTATTGGTCGAACTACGCCAAGTACAAGATCGAAGCAGAACTCCACCCGGAGACAGCCGTGGTGAAGGGGCACATCGAAATGACGTATGTCAATCGCTCTCCTCGCACCGTGAGGGACCTGAAGGTCCACCTGCGGCAAAACGTCTACAAGGAGGGCAGCCTGCGCAACCGCTATGTCGAAATCACCGGTGGCGTGACGGTAAGCAACGTCAAGTTCAATAACGAGAAGCTCAGTGACCGCAGCTACCGCATCCAGGGCACAGTCATGCACATCATGCGGCTTCCCGAGAGAATTCGAGCGGGAGGCGAAGGCACGCTATCGATGGACTGGGAATACCGGGTAGCACGAGCAGGGTCCTCAGCGCCGCCTGGCGTGAGCGTGGTCCGCCAAGGTCACGACAGCAACAACGTGTTCTACCTCGGCTACTGGTACCCACAATTTGCCGTCAAGGAAGACGTCGCTGGCTGGGTCGCCGACCAGTACATGAGTAATGCGGAATTCTACATGGGCTACGCAGACTACGACCTCCACTTCACCGCCCCACAAGGTTGGTTGGTACGTGCAACCGGATCCCTGGAGAACGCCAAGAAAATCCTCACCAAGAAATCTCTCGCGCAACTCGCCAAGGCCCGGCGGTCGCGCGACATCATCCAAATCATCGACAAGGATGACCTAAAGAACGGCAAGGTGACCTTGCGGGGTCGTAAAGGCAAACACACCTGGCACTTCAAATCGGAGAAGGTCCGTGACGTCGCCGTCAGCGTGTCCAACCAGTACGTATGGGACGCTGCCCACGCAGTCGTTAAGAACAAGAACGGCCAGGGCAAAGATGGCACGTGCATGATCCACTCGGTCTACAAACCACGGGGTCGCTTCACTGGCAATTCGACGAAGGTCGCACGCCACACCATCGAGTTCATGTCCCGTGAAGTGTATCCATACCCGTGGCCACACATGACCGGCTGCGAAGGGATCATCGGTGGCGGGATGGAGTTCCCGATGATGACTATCTGCGGTCGGCTCGGCGATGGCGTAGTCACCCACGAGTTGATCCACATGTGGTTCCCGATGATCGTAGGAACCAACGAGAAGGCCCGCGCATGGCAAGACGAAGGCTTTACGTCCTTCTACACAGGTGTTTGCTCAGCCGCTTACCGTGGGCGTGAAACACCTCGAAGACTGCAATCAGGTCTGTTCATGCGCAATCTCAACGTGCCGATGATGCGTCACGGAGATCTCTACGGCGCAGGTCGCAGCACCTACGGCGGGGTCTCCTACACGAAGACCCAGATGGTGTTGCAGCAACTCAGGGGGTTGCTCGGTGACGAGGTGTTCTTCAAGGCCTTTCGCAAATACGCCAATGACTGGGCCTTCAAGCACCCGTACCCAAAGGACTTCTTCAACACTTTCAGCGAAGTCTCCGGGCAGAACCTGGACTGGTACTTCAGGGTCTGGTTCTACGAGACCTGGACGCTTGATCAGGCCGTGCAGTCAGTCAAGATGAAGGGCGGCAGCACAGAAGTAGTCATCTCCGACGAGAGCTACGCGACCTACCCAACACAGGTTGAGGTCACGTACAAGAACAAATCACAAGAGAGGCAAATCATCGACGTCGCGCACTGGTTGTCTGGCAAGAAAACCAAGACCCTGAAGTTCAAGAAGGGCGTTACACGAGTCGAGATCGATCCTGATCGGATCACTCTGGACACCAGTCGCAGCAACAACGTGTGGACCCAGTCTACGTCAGCCTCGAAGAAATAATCTGGCTGGCGACTGCCCCGTTGTGAGCGAGCGAACTACGCGCCGCTTCCAAGGCCAGTGGTACGGGGCATATGTCGTTCACCCGAAAACACCCGATTTACCCCCTCGGACAACTCTGGGGCGAGGCGAGCGCTTGAGTCATCGGGTAGACTCAACAACCCCCTTGTCGCCCACAACCCAGACAGCCCTACCCATGTCAAAATCCCACCTATTGACTGCCGTAGTCCTCGGGTTTGCGTTCACCCCGCTGTCCGCCCAACATCTCAACACGACTCTCCTCCAGCACTGGAAGCGGACCGGTAGTTCCACCAACCACAACGATGTGTGGGGCATGACAACCCCGGCCGGAAAGGAGTTCGCCATATGTGGCGAAAGACTCGGCATCTCGATTCTCGACGCAACCGATCCGCGCAGCGTGAGACAGGTCGGATGGTTCACTGCTCCGGGAGGATCGTCGGTCTACACCTGGCGTGACTACACGAGTCTAGGCAAGTACTTCTACGCGGTAAGCGAGCATTACCGCGGCATCCGTGTATTCGAAATACAAGCCAATGGCACACCAAAGGATCACGGCTATGTGCAAACCTCGACAATCACGTCGGCACACAACATTCGCTGCGACCCAGCCACCGGCCACCTCTACGTAGTAGGTGGAAACAATCGAGGTCTGGCGATCTTCGACGCGAGCCTGACCCCGACCAATCCGAAGTTCATCTCCATCTGGAACTCCGCCTACGTGCACGATGCATGCATCCGGCGTGGTAAGGCCTACGTCTGCACCGGCAGGGGCTATCAAACACGGATCCTCAACGTCAGCAATCCGAGGAGCATCTCGCAAATCGGCACATGCCGGACGCAGTCGGGCTACAACCACGCTGCCTGGGTTTCTGATGATGACAAGATTCTCTGTGTGACCGATGAGATTGCTCGCAACGGTGTGACTCCCCACATGACCGTATGGGACATCTCCAATGCCTCGCAACCAGTGAAGAGGGGCGACTACGACCCGGGCGGCGGTGCGATTGCCCACAATGTGTTCGTCATCGGACGCTCAGCGTACATGTCGTACTACATCAACGGGTTCCACTTGATCGATCTGGCCAATCCCGCAAACCCGACCAAGATCGCGAGCTACGACACATCATCTCGGACGACGCCGGGCTACTACGGTGCCTGGGGCTGCTTTCCATTTCAGGACTCAGGGGTGATCTACGTCAGCGACATGCAAAATGGCTTCTATTCCGTACAGGTAAATTGTGGCCACATGAATCGGTTCGGGATGGGGACTGCTGGTTCCGCGGGCATACCTCACGCTCGGTTCGACGGGGCCGCACCCAGGATCGGCGCCAGCAAGTTGCGCTTCGAGATCAAGAACCTCGAGCCGAACCAACTGTTCTGGATCGTGGGGTCGACCGGCGCAGCGCCAACACCGATGACGTTGCTCGGCGCGAAGGTCAACATCGACCTGGCGACTGCGATCATTGTCGGCCCGGTCACTGCAAACGCTAACGGGACAGCCAGCGTCTCATCTCCAGTCCCAAACAACCCTGGCCTCGGCAATGCGAGAGTCTACTTGCAATTGTTCAGCCATCGCGGAAACGGCAGCCTGACTTCGTCTCGAGGCATGTGGGCCGGAATCTGCCGCTAGGCGCGCAAGGCTGCTGAGATTGGTCGGCCATATTCTCATGGCCGTATCGCCCCACCACAGCAATCACCGGCAGCCGCTGCTATCATCGCCGTCCGATGCCTTGCACCTCGGCCAACTCAAACCCCAAGCAGAGTGGGATCGCCTCGTTCGGTCTGGCCATGTGCCTTGCGGCTCCGTTGCTGGCGCAGACCTCTCGCACCCAACACTGGTCGTTTCATCCGGTCCAAACGACTGAGCGGACGACCGGTCAGATCACCGAACTCGCCGAGATACTCGACACTCTTATCTCGAAGCGACGCACCGCCGCCAATCTGACAAGCTCACCACCGGCCGACCGTCACACCCTGATCCGGCGCCTATATCTCGACGTGCACGGATTGCCGCCGACAACGGAACAGATTGCCTCGTTTGTCTCTGATGAGCAACCCGACGCGTATGCTCGCCTGGTCGACCAGGTGCTGACGAGTCCCAGGTATGGTGAGAGGTGGGCACAACACTGGCTTGACATCGTGCGCTACGCGGACACCACCGGTTTTGAAGTCAACACACCACGCGCCACCGCCTGGCCGTACCGCGACTGGGTAATTCGGAGCCTCAACAACGACCTGCCGTACGACAAGTTCGTATTCGAGCAGATCGCCGGCAACGCCCCCGGATCCAAACTCGTGCACGACCATGTCGCCGCGACCGGGTTCCTGGTTGCTGGCCCAGCAGTATTGGTGGGGCAAATAGGCAAGGACGAACCCTCACGCCGGCAAGCCCAACAGGACCGACTCGACGAGATCATCAAGGCCACTGGTTCGACATTCCTGGGCCTGACCGTCGGTTGCGCGCGCTGCCACGATCACAAGTTCGACCCTGTATCTCAGAAGGACTACTACGCGATGCAGGCCGTGTTTGCGGGCGTCCGCTATGAACAAAGACCGATTCCAAAAGCCGACAACACACACCAGTTGGCCAACATCCAGGCACACATCGCCTCACTACAGCAGCAACTCGACGCCTTTGAGCCGATCGCCATCGTCAGCCAGAGTGGGAAGCGGGCATCCAAGCAATCTCAGTCCACCCCGCCAGTCCCCCAACTCCGTCGTCCGGTCACTGCTACTCGAAACATCGAACGGCTCAAACCTATTGAAGCCCGGTTTCTACGATTCAAAGTACTCGCCACCAATAGCGGACACGAGCCCTGCATCGATGAGCTTGAGGTCTATTCCGCAACATCGGATACATCACCCTCCAAAAACGTCGCTCTAGCCAGCGCTGGAGCACGCGCAACATCGTCTGGCAACTATGCAAACAACCCCAAGCATCGCCTGCCTCACATCCACGACAACAAGTACGGCAATGGGCGCAGCTGGATCTCGAACACAAAAGGTAGCGGCTGGGTCGTAATCGAATTTGCCAACCAGGTAATCATCGACCGAGTCGTCTGGGGGAGAGATCGCAACCGACGATTCAGCGATCGGCTCGCTACTCAATATGAAATCGCCGTCGCTAACGAGCCGGGCAAGTGGCAAATCGTCTCCACATCTTCTGACCGATCTTCAGGAAAGTCCGCGCCTCCACATCCCAACGTACAGGCGAAGAATCTCACACGTGATCTAGGCGCGGCAGAATCCAAATTTGCCGCGCTCACAAAGCAGTCCTTCGTGTTTGCCGGGCAATTCACCCCGAATCCCAAGCCCGCCCATTTCTTATACCGCGGCAACCCAATGGCTCCCCGGGAGGTCATCACCCCCGCAATTCCGTCCGTGTTTGGTGCCCCACGTATTACGCATACTGTGGAACACGAGCGGCGAGCAGCGTTTGCCCGCTGGATCACATCCGAAGACAACCCGCTGACCAGCCGGGTTATCTCCAACCGAATCTGGCAACACCACTTCGGAATTGGCCTGGTCGATACGCCATCCGACTTTGGTGCCGCGGGTCAAAAACCCTCGCACCCCAAACTGCTGAACTGGATGGCCCGGGTCTTGATGGACAGCAATTGGTCGCTCAAACATCTTCACCGCATCATCCTCAGTTCTGCAACCTATCGCCAAGGCAGCCAACCGCGCTCCAACGCGCTACGCACAGACAGCACAAACCGACTGCTTTGGCGCTTCACCCCTCGCCGCCTGGAGGCAGAAGTGATCCGCGATAGCGTCCTCGCGAGCAGCGGCGCACTCGACTTCCGAATGGGCGGTCCTGGGTTTTCTCTATTCGTCCCGAATACCAACTACGTGCGTGTCTACGTGCCAAAGACCAAGTGGACGCCCGATACCTTCCGCCGGATGATCTACGCCCACAAAGTCCGTATGGAGCAAGGCGGCGTGTTCGGTGCCTTCGACTGCCCCGACGCTGGTCAGATGGCGCCCAAACGCAGTCGCTCAACAACAGCCCTGCAGTCCCTCAACCTGTTCAACAGCACATTCATCATCCAGCAAGCTGAAATCCTCGCGCGGGATATCGACACCACCAAACGCTCCAACGCCGCCCGGGTTCGGCAAGCGTTCCGCCGGGTCTTGGGACGGGTGCCATCCGACAGTGAGTCGCGGAAATCCACCGATCTGGTAGCCAAACACGGTCTCTCAGCTCTGTGCCGCGTGCTATTCAACACCAACGAGTTCCTGGTGCTGCCATGAAGCCCGTGAGTTCCGAAAATCTCAACCGGCGAGCCTTCCTCTCGAAGCTGGGGCTGGGTGTTGGAGCGCTGAGCCTCCCCGAGATCACGATCGCGTCTGGGCGGAACGCTCAAGGCACGCACCACCAACCGCGGGCCAAGCAGTTGCTGATGATTTACTGCACCGGCGCGCTGAGCCAACTCGAGACCTTCGACTACAAGCCCCAGTTGATCGCCCGCGACGGCAAGCCCTTCGAGGGTGGTCCGAAGGTGACATTCCAGGGCGAGAACGGCAACCTGGCAGCGCCCCGGTTCGCGTTCCGACCACGCGGGGAGTGCGGCAAGATGACGTCAGATCTTCTGCCGCACATCGGCGCTCTCGCAGATGAAATCTGCTTCATCCACTCGATGAAGAGCAAGACCAACACCCACGGATCCGGCGAAAACGTCATGTCGACGGGATTTCGTCTTGATGGCTTTCCGAGCCTCGGTGCCTGGTTGACCTACGCTCTCGGCAGCACCCGCGATGACCTGCCGGCTTATGTCACCATTCCCGACCCTCGCGGTGTGCCGCAGGCATCCGTCAATAACTGGGGTCCGGGGTTCTTGCCAACGATGTTCCAGGGCACGCCATTTAGCAGCACGCGCCCGATCCGCAACCTCGCACGCCCCAATGGGATCTCGGAAACCAGCGACCGGCAAGCACGGGAACTGTTGCGCAACCTCAACGAAGACCATCTCCGTCGCTTCAAGAACGATGACAAACTCCTGGCGCGGATGGCAAGTCATCAGTTGGCAGAAAAAATGCAGCGCTCGATACCGGAAATCCGTGACCTGTCCAAGGAACCGGCCTCGGTGCTATCGCTGTACGGAGCCGATGACACCAGCAACAAGACCAAGGCGAGCTTCGCGCGGAACTGCATCCTGGCGCGTCGGCTGATCGAGAAAGGAGTTCGCTTCGTGCAGGTCTTCAACGGCGCATACGCGATGGGAGAGGGCGTCGGAAACTGGGATGGCCATCGCTTTCTCGAAAAGCAATACAAGATCCACGGCCCCATCCTGGACCAACCGGTGGCCGCCATGCTCACAGATCTCAAACGCCGTGGGCTCCTGGACCAAACACTGGTGGTGTTCTGCACGGAGTTCGGTCGGATGCCGATGTTCCAGAAGGGCGCCACCGGCCGCGACCACAACGATGACGGGTTCACGTGCTGGATGGCTGGTGCGGGCGTCAAAGCCCCATTCACCTATGGGGCAACCGACGAGTTCGGATACCGCGCGGTCGAAAACGTGGTCACGGTACACGACTTCCACGCCACCATCCTCCACATCCTCGGCCTGGATCACGAGCGGTTGACGCACTACCACGATGGGTTCACTCGTCGCCTAACCGATGTGCATGGGCGGGTCGTGGGTGATATCTTGGCGTAGGTGTCCAAGATCCTCACAGCCCTTGTCCCGATCATCGCTCTGAGCGGGACGGTCTCGTCCCAAAAGCCGATCGATCGCGCCGTCGCGTGGCGTTTGCACCAACAGATGGCGCGAAATTCCATCTACAAGGACATCTCCTGGCGTCCGGTTGGTCCACGCCTACAGGGAGGTCGGATTGAAGCAATCGCCGTCCATCCAAGCAAACCTCACACGATCTACGTCGGGCCAGGGTCCGGCAACATCTGGAAGACTGACAACAACGGCAGTACTTGGACTCCGATTTTCGAGCACGAGTCCACCTTCACAATCGGCGACATCGCGATCGCCCGCTCCGACCCCAATGTCGTGTGGGTCGGCACCGGCGAAACCCAACCTCGACACAGCGGATATTCGTTTGCCGGTACGGGCGTATTCGTCTCTCGTGATGCGGGCCGCACTTGGACGAACACAGGCCTGGCCGAGACCCATCACATCGGCAAAGTCCTGATTCACCCAGCGAACCCGGACATTGTCTACGTCGGAGCAATCGGTCACTTCTGGTCCCACAATCCCGAACGCGGCGTCTACAAGACAACCGACGGTGGAAAGACCTGGCGCAAGACGCTGTTCATTAGCGACAAGACCGGCGTTGTTGACCTGGCGATGCACCCTTCGAACCCCGAGATCCTCTTGGCGGCAGCATGGCAAGTCACCCATGGTCAGGAAAGCGGCCTCTACAAATCCGTCGACGGTGGTGACACCTGGATCGAGATGACCAAGGGCCTCCCAAAGGGCCCAACTGGCCGGGCCGGCCTCGCGTTCTCGCCAAGCAAACCCGACACGGTCTATGCGTTCCTCGACAACTGGGCCCCGTTTGAGGGTGGTCGCCGCCGCAAGATTGTGGGCGCCGAAGTCTACCGCTCCGATGACCGAGGTGACTCGTGGCGCAAGGTCAACACAGACGATCTCTACCCGGTGTTCACCATCTACGGATGGAAATTCTGCGACGTGCGCGTGAGCCCGGAGGATCCGGACGAGATCTTTATCCTGGGCAACCGAGCCTACCATTCGAAAGACGGTGGCAAGACCTTCGGGAGGATCGGCGAGCAGATCCTGCGACTGCACGACACCAAGGGCAAGGTCATGCATCTCGACCATCATGACCTCTGGATTGATCCCGCAAACCCAAGCAGGTTGATTCTCGGAAACGATGGGGGGTTGTTCATCTCCAACGATCGCGGCGCGACATGGCTGCATGTGAACAATCTACCGATCGGAGAGTTCTACTTCGTGGCAGCAGACATGGCCGAGCCCTACACGATCTACGGTGGAACTCAGGACAACGCTGCTCTCTACGGGCCTGCAAAATCGATCGAACCGTTCAGGAACGATCCCTGGCAGCACGTATTCCTCGATCGATTGACCGGCGGCGATGCCTTCGTGACTCTTCCGGATCCTACCAACAAGAATATCGTCTACTACGAACATCAGCACGGGGCGATGCTGCGCATGGATATCACCGGCAACGTGTTGACGGGTGGGCCTTCCACCAAGCACATCCGACCGCGAGGACCGCGCAACGACCGATGGCGATTCAGTTGGTACATGCCATTCCTGATCTCGAAATACGACCCCAAGACCCTGTTGGCCGGCGGCAACAAAGTAGTCAAGTCTTCAAATCGCGGCGAGACCTGGCAGGCCATCAGTCCAGACCTTGCCGACAAGGGGGGTGGCGAACGGGCGGTCGTGCCGTTCGGTACGATCACAATGCTCGCAGAATCGCCGCGACAAGAGGGTCTGATCTACGCCGGCACAGAAGGTGGTAGCCTCCACATCACCAAGAACGGTGGCACCAAATGGGTTGAGGTCACAGCAGGTAAGAACCTGCCCGACAAATGGGTCAGCCGCGTCATCGCTTCGCGGCATGTGACGTCTCGGGTCTATCTCTCACACACGGGTTTTCGTGAAGATGATTTCGAAAAGTACATCTTCGTGTCCGAGAACTTCGGCAAGACCTGGCGATCCATCGCCGGCAACCTGCCGGCCGAGTCCATCAACGTCGTCCGCGAAGATCCCCAAAACCCGGAGATTCTCTACGTCGGCACCGACTTGGGGGTCTACGCATCAACCGATCGCGGCAGACGCTGGCATTCGATCTGTGGCAACCTACCGACTACTCCGGTTCACGATCTCGTGATCCACCCCCGTGAACGAGAGATCATCGTAGCTACCCACGGCCGCAGTATTTTCGTTGCGAGCGTGCGGGAAATTCAGGGCCACTGACTCGCGGTCCGATTCGCTTTCATCGGATCCGGCGCGTCAAGACATCAGAGACACCAGCCCAGGGCGTCGATTCGCCTGCGGGTGGCGGGTATGCACTCATCGCTTTGAACGGCAGCGGCGTAACCCGTTGACCCGTAAAGTTGTGAAAACTGCCTTCCTTGGCCCAACCCGTGATCTTCAAGAACCAGGTACGCACCATCCCGACTTGGACCGACGGTGCAACAAACTCGATCTTCACGGCGTCGCCCGCCACAAGAACCACGAGTTGGTCATCGTGTTCCCCCAAAAGCGATCGTACGTCACCATACTCGTTGACCATACCTACGGCCCGGGGATATCGGTCGTCCGGTGCGGCCCGATCAAAGTCATAGCCTTGTTCATGGCTTCCCGGATTACCGAGGTACTCGGAGTAACCGTGGTGGTAGAGAACAGCACTGTGCAGCTTCGCAGAACCAGCCACCGGACTGTCCACGGACGGCTGACTCGCTGTCCGGATCCGATCCCACAAGAACCGGTACTGGGCCGTGAATCTCAACCGACTACCAGCCGGTAGAGGCTGATCCCCCAACGGCACGATGATCGTGCGGTCCATCCCGGTGGGGATTCCGACGTCTTCGATCATGAGTTCCACCCGACCGTCTGGGTGGATGCGCTCCATCTTCATCGGAGTGAAGGTTCGGCCATTCTGATGCAGGGCGTATGCCACCGAGGAGTCGTACCAGGCGATTCGCCCTTGCATCAACAGCACTGATGCCGATGCGCTGGTTGTCAACTCCATGGCGTGCGGTTCGGTCCACCCACCCCACTGGCTGAGATCTTCGATGTAAGGGTGCAGGTAGACCCCATCCAGTTTGGAGATCTTGTCGGCGAAATCCTCGCCTCGAACCACGGCACGAGCGATCGGTGCGTACTGGGATTCTCGGATCGTGCGGATCTTCAGTTCATCGTACCTGCCCTGGGTAACGATGTTCTCGTCGAGGAGAAGGTCGCGGTCCGCAGCGTGGTCCACGTAGTAGAGCTCGGCTCGATCGAGGTAGGCCGTCTCCTTGAGTTCCTCGGTAATAGCGAGTTGCACGCGCCCGCTCTTGACCACCAACTTGTCGCCGGGAATCCGAACGAATTCCTCCGGATCGAGGGGCCCCGGCCCACTACCAGGTGGTTGCCACTCATCGAGCGGCGCGATCCCAATAACATCCGTAAGAAACTCCCAGCCATTTTCGCCGTGGACATACAAGAACGGGCAGCTGGCGACCAAACCCTCAACCTGCTTGAACACGAGCGGTGACGTCAGTGACTTGAACGTGTTCCGTGGCATGGCTTGCAGGATGCCTTGGGGCCATCGCAACCTCAGCCCGTCCAAAGACTCCAACCCGTCTGGTCCCAGTCCAAAGCGAACGCCGAATACGCTCTTGATCATCCGACTCTGGAACGATCGGTCAGCGTACGCATGGACTACCGTGCCGATCGACCGGCGGTTGTCCTTGCGACCCTCGGGAGCAACAAGCACCGCGTGGTGCTTCGACGACATCATCGGAGTGCGGATTTCCACCTGACCCTGACCATCGATGGTCACCACATCGAGCACCCCATCCCCACCAAGATCAGCCAGTGCAAGTCGATGTAATCCACCGCTTACTGGAACGGTCTGGTCCGGTGTCAGAGTGCCACCTGACGAGTTACGCAAGACGGTCAGGCCGGCAGAGGAGGCCAGCAAAATGTCGAAATCGCCGTCATTGTCAACGTCGCCACCTACCGCATCGCGCGCCACGACCTCCCCATCAATCGCCTTGCCCGCCTCGAGAAAACGCGCCTGGTAACGCCGGCCCTTCGGGTCGGCGTTGGCCAGCAACACCCACCCAGGCATGCCGCCCGCCGCAAACACATCGGGTGCGCCATCGTTGTTGAAGTCCTCGACCACCAGCAAATCTCGCTCACTGAGTCTCGTCATGGCAAC
>JAYZDB010000094.1:0-18016 GCA_036338025.1 Planctomycetota bacterium | reverse complement strand
GCTCGCTGGCTTGCCGTCGGGATCGGGTAGCTGCTGCTTCTGGGTCTTGCCGGCCTTCTGTGCCGTGAGATGTGGGCTGGTAGTGAGTGCCGTGGCCAGCAGACAAGTCAGGGTGAACGGTACTGTCGTGATCATGGATTGGTCTCTTCTCATTGTGGGCGCCGCAAGTGCGTTCGGCTCGGGCTGGACCGGAGCATGGAGCGGCCGAGGGTAGCTGCATCGCATGCGCGTATCCAGGCCTGACCCGGCCGGTACCGACCGTAACAAGCCCGCAGCCACACCAGCTTGCGCTCGGCAGTCACATTGCACTCGGCCCGGGAAGATCAACGGCGAGAGCACAGCGGTCGAAATTGGTGACTAGTCCGAGATCGGCTGTCCTCTCGTTTCGATACAGATACCCTCAGAACGTCAACCCGCCGAGCAACGAGAGATGTCAGAGACCTTGCATCGCCAACTTCGTCACGCCCCGCTCTTGATCCCTGCTCTCTTGGTGTCGTGCATCAGCCCGCCGCGATCCGTTACAGAATCGGACGTCGTCGTGTACGGTTCCACCCCCGGTGGGTTTTGCGCCGCTATCGCAGCAGCGCGGGAAGGCGCTTCGGTCGTCCTGTTGGAGCCGACGAATCACGTTGGCGGCACGAACACGGGCGGCTTGAGTTTCAGCGACTCCAATCAAACCGTGCGTTCGACGGTGATGGGGATGTTCCACGAGTGGCATTCGCGCATCGAGCAGGATTACGCCTCCCGCGCGATCCGTCTGCCCTACAGGGTCGCCACCAAGGATCAGTCCAAGTGGAGCTACGAGCCGCACGTGGCGATGCGCGTTACCAGGCAGATGCTTGACGAGGCGAGGGTGCGGGTGCTTACACACCACGTCCTACGGTCCGTTGCGAAGGACGGCGCGAGGATCAAGAGTCTTGCGACCGAGCAAGGCAGGTTCTCCGCGAGGGTGTTCATCGACGCCACCTACGAGGGCGATCTACTCGCTGCTGCTGGTGTGAGTTGGACGGTCGGGCGCGAGGGCCGCAAGGCGTTCGGGGAACCCCTTGCTGGCAAGCAATACCCGAAGAAGACGATGCCGATCGACGGTTTTGACGACGACGGGAAGCTGTTGCCGCTGGTCACCACCGCGGACGCTGGCCCTGAGGCGGCTGGTGACTCCAAGGTGATGGTCTATAGCTTCCGGCTGTGCCTGACGCGGGATACACGGAATCGCCTGCCTATGCCCGAGCCGGACCGCTATGACCCGGCCCGCTTCGAAGTCGTCCGCCGTGCCCTCAAGGCCAAGGCCGGAAGGGTTGCGTTCGATCTGTACGAACTTCCCGGCGGGAAGTTCGACGGTAACAACTCGATCGGTGGCCAGTTCTCGATCGGGCTGGTGGGGGGAGGCAACGGTTGG
The DNA here is from genome assembly GCA_036338025.1 of Planctomycetota bacterium. Classification (GTDB taxonomy): domain Bacteria; phylum Planctomycetota; class UBA1135; order UBA1135; family UBA2386; genus JAYZDB01. The sequence continues at coordinate 16,617 of JAYZDB010000094.1, read as the reverse complement.
AGTGAAGCAAGCACCGCAAGGCGCGCCGCGATCTGGCAAGCGCATCGGCAGTACACGCTCGAGTTCTACCGCTTCCTCACGACCGACGAAGCGGTGCCGGCGAACATCCGTAGACGCTTCGCCAGCCTCGGCCTGTGCAAGGACGAGTTCCCGGAATCCGGTCATTGGCCACCACAGCTTTATGTGCGCGAAGGCCGCCGCATGCGCGGGATGTATGTGCTCAGCCAGAAGGACATCCTCGAAGAACCAACGAAACACGACCCCATCATCGTGTCGTCCTTTCCGATCGATTCGCATGACTGCGAGCGGGTTGCGCTCGAGGGTGGCGGAGTCGTTAACGAAGGGACCATTTTCCCCGTGCGCATGAAGGGCCGCGGGCACGGCTATCCTTATCATGTTCCGTATCGCGCGATCCTGCCCAGACCCGACGAGTGTGACAACCTGCTCGTCCCTGTGGCTCTGTCCTGCACCCATGTCGGCATCTCTTCGATCCGTGTCGAACCGACCTGGATGATCCTGGGGCAGAGCGCCGGTATCGCCGCGGCGCTGATCGCCGAGGAAGACGTGGCGGCACACCGGCTGCAGTATCCGAAGTTGCGCAAGAGACTGTTGGCGCAGAAACAGGTGCTCGAACTTCCGAGTCTCTCGGAGCACTCGCCGGTGAGGAAGTGAACCAAAGGCTGCGTTCAGACCGGTCGCCCTGACCGCTGCGGTCGCGGTGGCCGAGACTTTCTTCGTCCGGCCCTGTAACGGAGTATCATCTTCACATGCACTACCTCGCCTGTGTGGCCCTGATCCTGTCCAGCGGTGTTTGCGCACAGACGCCGCCCAACATCATCCTCATCCTTGCTGACGACATGGGGATTGATGGGGTGTCGGCATTCAATTCCCAGTTGGGCTTGAAGACCCCTGCGATCGATCGTCTCGCATCCGAGGGTATGAGTTTCACCGACGCGCACTCGACGTCTGGCGTTTGTTCTCCCACCCGGTACGCGGTGCTGACCGGGCGCTACAATTGGCGATCACGACTCAAGCGCGGGATTGTCGGGCGGTGGGAGCGGCCGCTGATCGAGGACTCGCGGCTCACCCTACCGGAGATGCTGCGTGGCTGCGGCTATGACACCGCCTGCATCGGCAAGTGGCACCTCGGTTGGAACTGGCCCAAGAAGGGTGGCGGGACGACGTCGAAGCCCGCGGAGATCGACTTCTACGCGCCGGTCGGTGGCGGGCCGAATGCCCACGGGTTTGACTATTACTTTGGGGATGATGTACCGAACTGGCCGCCCTACGTGTGGCGGGAGAATGACCGCCTGCTGGGGGAAGTGACGTCACGAATGAAGGCAGGTGCGATGGTCGGCGTCTCGGCGGGGCCGGCTGTCAAGGGATGGGACTTCCGTGCCGTTCTCGCGGAGTACGGCAAGCGGGTCTCCCGGCATGTGCTCGACCGCGCCGGCAAAAAGAAGCCGTTCTTCCTGTTCTTCCCGATGCCTTCGCCCCACACGCCGATTGCTCCGCACGCGGACTTTCGAGGCAAGACAGGCATCAGCGAATACGCCGACTTCCTGGTCCAGACCGATGCGGTTGTCGGCCAGGTGCTGAGTGCGCTCGATCAGGCGAAACTCGCGAAGGACACGCTCGTGATCTTCACCTGCGACAACGGTACGTCACCGAAGTGCAACTTCGGAGAACTCGAGAAGGCGGGCGTCCATCTGCGCAAGCACTGGCGCGGCTGGAAGGCAGATGCGTACGAGGGCGGACACCGGGTACCCTTCATCGTTCGCTGGCCGGGCCAGGTCAAGGCCGGCACCCGTAGCGGACATACGATCACCCTGACTGATGTCATGGCGACCTGTGCTGACGTTGTGGACCATACTCTCCCCGGGGACGCTGCCGAGGACAGCGCCAGCCTGTTCGAGATCCTCACCGGGCAAGGCAACGAGCCAGTCCATGATGCCGTGGTCCATCATTCGGGGTCCGGACACTTCGCGATCCGCAAGGGTCGCTGGAAGTTGCTGCTTTGCCGGGGTTCTGGTGGTTGGAGTCCGCCGCGGGAAGCCGCTGCCGCGAAGAAGAAGCTCCCGCCTGTTCAGCTCTACGACCTCGAAGCGGATCCGAAAGAGACGACGAATCTCCAGGCGAAGAAACCGGAGCTGGTGCAGCAACTCACCGCCGACCTGCGCAGCCTCGTCGAGGCCGGTCGCTCCACGCCCGGGCCGCGACAGAAGAACCACGCCGGACAGGTATGGTGGAAAGGCTTGCCCTGGAAGAGGTGAAGGCCGCTCAACCCGATAGGCTTCGTGATTACGAAGTGGTTTGGGAATCGCTCGAACGAGCGTCTCGCAATCGGTGCCGCCGTGACCCAAAGCAGTAGATCAACAGCACTGGTGCCAGCATCTCCAGGTACTCCTCGAGAACCTGGGCGTACTTGACGATCTCCATGCCGCGCAGACGGGTGTCGGTATGCGCCACCGTCCGCTCTACGACTTCCAACAGAAGCGCGGCTGCCATCGACAGGAATGCCAGCCACATCAGCAGGAGGGCGCGTTGGTCGGAGCGGAATTCTGTGTGCAGGAACCAGATTGCGAGTATGCCGAACACACCGAACACCGGCAGCATCACCAGCAGCCAGGGATGGACCAACTCCTGTCGGGTTACGTTGCGATCGACGAAGCCGTCTAGCCACTCGTGGACCGTCAGGGCATCGTCGACGGCCAGGTAAACGAACAGCATGCCGACCAGGAACCAGGCACGGCGCCTGGTCGGTGCAGGCAACCGGGCGATGCGGAGCCCAAGTAACCCGGCGGTTAAATTGGCGAGGACCGTTCCCCATTGGAACAGTCCATGGTCCATGCGGACATCGAGGAGCTCCAACCATCCCACCGGTTGATCGCTGCGGCCCCGCCAGGTGAGGTGCCAATACACGTGCGCGAGGCAGAGCAGGCTCTCGATCACGAGGAATGCCCACATCAGCTTTGTCGTCCCTAGCCATCGGTTTCGGGGGTTGGCGGCTACGGATGTCATGCCACCTCTGCGTCGAGGTGGCGTCGCCTGAGTACGACGTACAAGAGTCCGGCGATTGCGATCAGCAACTCCGTCGCCTCTCCCATCTGGAAGATCACCGTCGTGATGCGCTTGTGCAGGAAGAGCCGACCACCACTCACGTAGGCCTCGAGGGCGGCGAGAGTTGCGATTGAGAGGAACCACGGCATGACGACTACGGGCACCGCGATGCGACGGAAGGAAGACAGGTAGCCGATCCCGACTCCGGCGATTCCTCCGAACCCGAACACCATGCGGAGGTACTCGTTGTTGCCTTGCAGTGCTCCGACGTTGTGCAGCGTCACTTCACCCTGTTGGTTCCAGCTTCGGATGAAATCGGGTGTGGGGTAGCGGTAGATCCATTGCCCCCAGGCGATCTCCTCGAGTGCGACGAGTAACAAGCCGGCCGCGAAGAACCCGAAGAAACCTACGGGCAGCCAGCCGGCACCGGATTTTCGCAATCGATTCACGAGCGACACACCGATGCCAGCAGCGATGAACAAGATGAGCGCCGTGAGAATCTCAACCGGGCGTCGTTCCCCCGTCACAATCCAGAGGGTGCCCTCCCGCGAGGCGGGCAGCGCCAGGCCAACTGCGATCACTCCGGGCAGCAAGCAGCCGAGCGACGCAATCCAGGCCGCGGCACGTCGCGAGATGCCGATCTGGCTCGCGGCATGATCATGGAACCTGGTCAACATGCTGGCGTTGTGGGGTAAATCCTGACATCACGCCTGGACACATGAACTTGGCGTGGTTCAGACCGAGAATACCATGGATCGTGTTTTCCATCTGTAGGCGGTCCCCCAGCTTCACTGGTCACTGCGTAGTTCGTATTACCTCTTGCGAGGCGGCATTTGTGCTGAGACCTCAGTCCTCCAGGTCTTCAGCATGGCGCGGAGCTTGTTGACTACTTCAGGCTGGGTGTCAGCCAGATCGTTTTGTTCGCCGATGTCGTTGGCTAGATCGAACAGTTGCGCGGTACCGTTTTCGAAGTAATCCAGCAGCTTGTAGTTCCCGGAGCGGATCGCCCCCCCGGGACTTTGCATTCCGTGATTGCTGTAGTGGGGAAAGTGCCAGTAGATGGCAGTGCGCTCAAGCTTGTGCTGACCTCTCAACAAGGGGGTGATGCTGACGCCATCGACGTGCTGCTTGGGCTTGCTCGGCAGCCCCGCCATCTCGAGGATGGATGGATAGAAGTCGGTGCTGATGACCGGCACGTCGCAAGTGGTCCCCCGGTCTCCGCCTCCCGGCCATTTCACGATCATCGGTACGCGGATGCCGCCCTCGTAGAGCCAACCCTTGGCGCCGCGAAGCGGCAGGTTTGATGTCGAGTAGGCCCGACCCAACCTGGTCTTGCGAATGACCCTCTTCGGGTTCCCGAAGTTTGCCGCCGCCATTCCGCCATTGTCCGAGAAGAAGATCAGGATCGTGTTTTCGCTGAGCTTCAGTTGTTCCAGTTTCGCGACTACCCGGCCCAGGCTCTGGTCCACCGCTTCTACCATCCCAGCGAACTGGGCGTTGTCTTGGTGCTGCTTGACCTTCACTGTGCGGTTTGGCAGCACGTGGTAGCCGGCGTACTCCGGGTCCCGTAGCCGCTCGACTCGCTGCTTGCTGGTCGAGGGCTGGTCCGAATCCGGGTTGTCCTCAAGGGCGAAAGCCGGTCCGGCAACGGGCGGGGATTCAGTCAGTTTCTTCTTGTACTTCTCGACCAGGTCCGCACGTCCTTGGATGGGATCGTGAACGGCGAAGTGGGCGAGATAGAGGAAGAAAGGTCGAGTACGGTTTGATTCAAAGAACTTTTCGGCCTCGTCGGTCAGGCGGTCGGTCAGGTACTCACCTTTTGGCCCTTCGAGTCCCTGCAAACCGAAGGGTGCGTGGAAGGTCCGGTTGGGCGTGCCTCGTGACCAGTTCTTGGGAACATGCTGGTCGAAGCCGTGGGCGCTGGGGTCGGAGGGACTCTTGCCGAGATGCCATTTACCGATAGCCGCGGTCGTGTAACCAGCGGCTTTCAAGGTCTCGGCGAGGGTGGATTCCCCCAAGGGCAGGCTCTGCAATCCCCTCACATTGGTGAGTTTCTGAAACGGAAAGTCGCGGCGACCCGAGATCCAGTCCGTCAGGCCGAGCCTCGCTGGGTACTTGCCCGTCAGGATGCTTGCACGGGTGGGGGAACAAACATGGCAGGCGGCGTAGGCCGAGGTGAAACGCACGCCCTGCTTAGCCAACTGATCGATGTGCGGAGTTTCGTAGAGATTGCTGCCGTAACAACCCAGGTCTCGCCAACCGAGGTCATCGACCAGAAAGAACACGACGTTGGGTGGCCGATCTTGGGCCGGGATCGGCGAGGGTAGCCATGTCCAGACCACTGCGCCGAGGATCCACCTCCACAGGCACTTGCTGTTTCGATCTCGAGTGGGTGTGTTCACTCCGGCTACATTATGGGTTTGGTGTACCGACCGTACGCAAGATCGTTACCGAAGTGAGGTCTGCGGATGGGCTCGATGCCAGTCACCGGAACGAGAGTCGGGGATCCGATTTTTTGAAGCATGGCCGGTGCGGGATCGGTGACCATCTCTGGTTCAGGCGGTCTGTTCGAGCTATCGTCTGGGCGGGTTCTGACGCCACATGGTGTTGGCCTCTACCGTTGTCAGGGAGCAAGGTTGGGACGGGGTAGGTATTGAGCCCCACGCCGACGAGATCTCATGCGCGAAACATCCAAGGCCGATGCGGAGTTCGACGATTCCCGTCGAGACCACCCCGCCTATACCGACCCGGCTTACCGTCGACGTCGTGACGCGATCGCGGCCCAGGCAGAAGATCACCAGGTTGGCCAGGCCATTCCCAGGGTCGAATACAGTGAGGCCGAGCACCGGGTGTGGCGAGAGGTCTGGCAGGTACTTCGACCGCTGCATCTTCAGCACTCCTGCCAGGAAGTGATTGCGCTGCAGGATCGGATGCGCCTGTTTGATGGACCGATCCCTCAGCTATTGGATTTGAGCTGGCAACTCGAACAGGCCTCGGGCTTGTGCCTCGTGCCGGTAACGGGCCTGCAAGATACGCGTGAGTTCTTCAGCATCCTGCGTCGAGGCGCCTTCCCCTCTACACAGTACATCCGCCATCCCAGCACCCCTCTCTACACTCCCGAGCCTGACCTGATCCACGAGTTTGTCGGTCACGTCGCAACACTCGCGGATCCTCGCGTTGCAAAACTCTGTGTCGCCTTTGGCGATGCGAGCCGCGGGGCCGACGCCGCGGAGGAGATTCGGTTGGAGCGCGTATTCTGGTATAGCTTGGAGTACGGGATGGTTGTGCAAAACGGCGAGCCGAAGGCCTTTGGTGCTGGTTTGCTGTCCTCATGTGGTGAGATTGCCCAGGCGTTGAGCGGACCCGAGCACCTGCAGTGGAACATCGACGCGATGGCGGAGAAGACCTTCGATCCAACGCACATGCAGCCGGAGTTGTTCGTGGCCGATTCAGTCGACCACCTGCTCGGCTCGTTGCACGATTGGCTTGCAAGAGCCTGAACTGGGAATCCTGACCGGCTTGGTTCGGTTCGTCGCGTGATCCCGGGGGGCATGCTTGGGTTGTCGCACACAAACAATTGCTGCGGGATGAATTCCCGGGGCGGCCGCGATGCCAAGTCCTCCATGCCGTGGGGTCGCCGTGGTCTGCCGTATTTTCGTGACCCCGTAATTCGATTTGGAGTGCAATTGCTAGTTGCCATTCCACGTGGGATACTTGCGTGCCACCTCATCCTTTGCTGTCCGGCCCTGCCACATGAAGTTTAATCGGGTTCTTGCCGCCTCTCTCATCGTTTTTGCACCGACTTCCGCTGTTGCTCAAACGTCGCCGTGTGCCAGCTTCAACGACGCGACGAACAACGTCACGACACTTATTACAGGGCGGTATTCGACTCCCGCTACGTGGGCGTACTTGTACAAGCCGACGACCACCGTCACTGTTCGAAGTGTGCGGATTCTGACCAGAAACAAGTACACTACGTCCTTCATGAAGCTGGAGTTGTTTAGCCACGATTCCGCAACTGGCCATCCGGCGGCCCGACTGGCAGGAGGCACGTGGTGGTGTCCTGCGTCTCTCGCCATGAACTGGCAAGGCACGAACTTCGATCGGGACGTAACGCTGCAGCAGGGCTCGTACTACTGGCTCGCCTGGACCGAAACCGGGTGGGCCACGCCACCATTTGAAGATGGCACTGGGGTAGTGACGCGGATGGTCCGCCGCCTCGGCCCTACGGCTGCGTGGGCAAATGGCCCGGACGCAGCCGCAAAGATGCGGTTCTTCTGCGAACTCCTGGATGACAAAGACGTCGCCTTGGTCGGGCCGGCTTGCAAGGGAGCCAATGGAGACCGGGGATCGTTGTTCACCAACACACTTCCAGTCCTTCCCAACCCCGACTTTGTTGTCCAGGGCACGGGCTTCCCTCCGAATGCGCTGACGTTTCTGGTGATAGGCTTCAACCCGACGTTCACACCGATCCCGTTGGGTAGCCTCGCGCCAGGTTGCTACCTGAACTCGGACCAGTTCCTGCTCCTGACAGGTCAGACCGGTTGCTGTGATATCCGTTCTGCTACCGCGCATGGGCACGTCTACTTCCCTATTCCGATTCCAGCAGACCCAAAGTTGAAGGGTTTTGCAGTGAACTGGCAGATGGCGGCTGCCGATGTGGCGTCTAGCAATACGCTCCCCTTGGTGTTCACGAACGGACTCCGCACCACCCTCAACTAGATTCTGACACCCGACCACCGTGGTCTGACTCAGATCCGGTAGCGCACCGCCCGTCACGAGCAGATCGTTGACGGGCGGTGTTGTTCCTGCCCGGTGTAGTCGCACAAGATCCCGATCGCGTCGTCCGAGTGCAGTGGTTAGAGTCTGTCACATCCTGTCCAGCCCGGTCGCCGGGTGTTACCCCGGCGAACCTGCGCAAGACGTTTGTTTATTCCATGACCACGCGCCGCATCGCCGTCGTTACCACGTCACGTGCTGACTACAGTCACCTGGTCTGGCCGCTCCGGGAGATGGCTGCCCGGGATACCATCGATCTCCATATCATCGCCCTGGCGGCCCACCTATCACCTGAGTTTGGTCAGACCATAGACGAGATCGAGGCGGACGGTTTTAGCGTGACCGAGCGCATCGAGTGTCTGCTTAGCTCCGACTCGGATGTTGGTATGGCGAAGACCATCGGCGTTGCGGTGCAGAGCCTCGCAGATGTTCTCGGGCGATTGCGTCCGGACCTGCTCCTGCTAATCGCCGACCGTTACGAGATGCTGGCGCCAGCGTCCGTTGCTGTTGCGTTGCGAATACCGATCGCGCACATCGAGGGCGGTGAGGTCAGCGAGGGTGCGATCGATGATGTGGTTCGCAACGCGCTCACGAAGATGAGCCATGTGCACTTTACCCCGACTGAACTCGCGAGTCGTCGCGTGTTGTCGATGGGTGAAGAGCCTTGGCGCGTCCACCAGGTCGGCGCTCCGTCCCTCGACCACCTGCGGTGTGCGGAACTCCATAGTCGGGGTGCTTTGAGTGGTCAGCTTGAGTTTGACCTAGACCCAGCGCCGCTGCTGGTTGCATACCATCCGGTGACACTTGCCCAAGATACCGTTGGTGAAGCGGATGCGGTGTTCGCTGCCCTCGATCAGTTGGCAACTCGGTGGCCGATCTTGTTTTGCTTCCCCAATGCGGATGCCGGCAGTCACCAACTGATCGCGCGTGCAAAGGAGTTTTGTGAGGAACGACAAGGGTCCCGAGCCCGGGTCTACGTCAATCTCGACCCGCGTACCTTTTGGAGCTTGTTGTCTCATGTCGACGTTCTGGTGGGTAACTCGAGCTGTGGGATCATGGAGACTCCGTCCCTTGGACTCCCGAGCGTGAATGTGGGGATGCGGCAGCGTGGTCGGGAGCGCGCGCGTAGCGTGATCGATGTACCGCCGGAGCCAGCCGCCATCGTCGAGGGTGTCGAGCACGCAACGAGCAAGGCATTCCGCGCATCCCTGGTCGGCATGACGAGTCCTTACGGCGACGGTCACGCCGGCGAGCGAATCGCGGCGATCCTCGCCGGTCTGACCCTCGGAGATGACTTGCTGATCAAGCGGGCGGTTCACCTGGACCCGGCGGAATCACCGCTGGCGTGACGCGCAACCGCGGCAAGGCGTGACCCTCGTGCACGCGAAGCTAGTGCACCCGGGTGTGACCACTCCGGTGCCCGGCCTTGTTCTTTACCGCTACAGCCAGGTGGAACAGGAAGTTGGGCGGGAGGTTGCCGCCGAGTTGCAAGCTGATACTGGTGCTGTCGATCTGGGTAACCGACATCATCTGGAGCAGGAGGATGGCCGGGATCTCGGTGGTGTCGAGCGAAACGCGCAGACTGGTCGGGTCGAGGTTCAGCAGGCCACCCGGGTTGCTCAATCGGATGGTGAAGTTGCCGCTCTTGGGAATGTCGAGAGTGACGCTGGGGCCGGTCCCGGGGACGTTTCCGGTGTGATGAATGACCGAGACAGCGTTGATGTCCGCGCTTCCGGCAGTCGGATCCTGAATCGTGTTGCCCGCGGAGTCCTTGCTGATACCGGCGATGACGTCCACCAGGCGTAGTTGGGTGATCTTGCCCAGATCGACCTTGCCGGCAGTGACTAGCGGGTGGTCTTGTAAGTCTGCGAGGTCAAACGAATCCCCACCGGCCTGCACGACGTCGAAGTTGTCGACACCGGCCTTGCCGCCGTTCGAGGGTTTGATACCTCCGAACCCGGAGTAGTAACCGGCCCAACCGGTTGCGTAGGGACCACCAGAGGTGGTCGGGCCTTGGTAGCGGGTCGGAAAGCGCGCAAAGTCCTGGCCATTGGTGCTGACCTCGACGAACAGCGCCTCCGAGAAGATCGGGCCACCCGCGCTTACTGCGAATGCATTCTCGAACACCAGGAAGTCGGCTCCCGGCCCATCGGTGATGGTGACGTTGAAACCCAGCGTGAGGAAGCCGCCGACCCCCAAGGAGTGCACCGCGAGGTTGTTTGCGACCGGTGCGCCGAGCGCATTGTTGGGATTGAAGATGCCCCCGCCAGCCTGGTTGTTGGTGCCGTAGGCGATGACCTTGGTGGCATGTGCGCCAGTCTGGGCGTAGACAGGCGCGGAGAGAATTGCGCAGAGGACGCTGAGGGCAACAACTGGATGCATCGTCCGGTCTCCTAGCCTCGAGAGACAGTTGTTAAGGAAGTAGCCACTTCCCGGGCCGTCTTCTGGCTTACGTATCGTCCTACTCGCTGCTCCTTCCCCGCCCAGGACCGGCGAGTGGTTTGCAACAGCATTCGTCCACGCTTACAGCGGCGGGTCCGCGGAGGAGTTGCACCCCACTTCCGGTACCCAGGAACCGGGGCCGACCCTATCGGGCAGGGGCATCACTTGCAAGTCACCGTGAGAGTCTGCGACCGTGGATGCTGCCGAGGCGGTGGGGGTATTGAGTGCGGACCGGAGGGTTTTTTGGGCTGGATGGAGACGGAGTTTTAGCGGAGGTTTGCTGTGTTGGGGGTCCTTCTGCACACTGAGATCATGAGACAGACGAGATCGTCGGCATTGAGCTTGCGTGTCCTCCGTTCCGACGGAGTCCTTGTTCATGGATAACGCGCAGCGATCTCTTCGGAGTCATTGGTGGATCTTCCTGTTGCTTCCCTGGTTGACCTGGGGGGCTTTCTACGGGATTCCCATCTTCGAGAGTGCCAAGGGGTTCGGTGGGATGGGCCTCGAACCACGAATGATGGCGGTCATCGCGATCTGTGCCGGCTACTTCATCTTGACTCCGATCCCCTTGATCCGCCTGTTCCGCGAGAGCGGCACCTGGACCAGGGAGGGGGTCTTGTTTGCTTTCTCTGCCGGTGCGTGTGGTCTCACTGGCGCGACGTTTCTGGCATTTGCGATGTCGGCTGGCGACAGCCATACCCTGCTCTATCACGTCATGCCGGCAGTTTTCACCCTGGCGCCGATGTGGAATTGCATCGTATCCATACTGATCAGCGGGCTGGCGGACGGGCACTGGCAAAAACCGAACACGAAATTCGTCGCCTTCCTGGTGGTGGGGGCGTCTGCAGCCGGGATCGCCCTGGCAACCAAGCACGGCTCCGAGACAGCGGGCGCCGTCGAGAACTGGGACTGGGTCTTGTACACCCTGGGCGTAGTGGTGTTTTTTGGCGCCTTCGGTCCCCTGAATTTTCGCGGGATACAAAAGCTCGATCGGAGTCCGATGCGTGCCTTGCTCTGTGCGTGCATGGCCTACGTTGTTGGTGGTCTCTGCCTCATGCCGGTGTTCTTTGCTCCAGCCGTGATCACCACCAAAGGGGTGAGCTACGGATTGGCGGCAGGAGCGTCGGGATTCTTCGGGTCGTTTGGCGTGACGATGCTGAACAAGACCGGGATGCAGATGAACCCGAAGCGGCTTCCGATCATGAACATGCCGCTGGTGTTCATCGGCTCGGCCTTTGCGAGCGTGCTGGGTGGGCTGGTCTGGGATCCGCCCCAAGACTGGTCGTTCCTGAATACCTACGCGCCATGTTTCGTGGTAGCCGTCGTATGCATGGTCGGAGTTCTGCGCAACAACCCGGAGTTTCTTGCGATGCAGAAGCGGGTCGACTCCACGCCGTAGGCTGCCCGATGGGTTGACCTTGCGGTGTGTTCGTCCGGGCTAGGTTGACGTTCCGGACCGTGATTCCAGACCTGCATCACTCCAGGCTACAAAGCCCCCGGACATGCTGGACGCGGACGTGAACCCCTGCTCTTGTAGAAAACCCGTTGCTCCCATGCTCGCGTTTCCGTGGTAGCAGTACACCACCACCGTCGAGTCCTTGTCCGTGTCATCGAGGAATGATTGGACGGTCGAGTTGTCGAGGTGCAGGGCCCCGGGGATGTGCGCCTCCTGATACGAAGCCGAATCCCGAACGTCTACGAAGGTTGCGGAACCCTCCGTGAGGAGGGAATGTGCTCGTGCGATGTCGATTTCAGGGATGTTCATGGGGCTGCGCTCCTAGGTGTCTCCCCAGGCAACAGTATGAAGATGCGAACATAGCCGCAAGTTGTCACGGATGTATCAAACCTCTTGGAAGGCACCGACCACCTGTTCAGTCAGGAGTGCATCACTTAAGCTCCGGTATGCTGCCTGCATTCCCAAGCGCCGCTCCCTCGTAATTGTGAGGCACCGATGAGACTTCACCTATTCCTCGCTGGCCCCCTGATGTTGATTGGCCTTCCTGTCCTGACGGGTCAGACGCCCCTCAAGACGATCCAGGTTGCCAGTGGCCTGAGTCGCCCCCTCGATGTGCAGGCTGCTCCTGGTGATCGCGATCGTATTTTCATCGTTGAGCAAACCGGACGGATCAAGATCCTGAAGAAGGGCAAGCTTCTGCCGACTGCGTTCCTCAACCTCTCGTCTCGTGTGACGTGTTGTAGCGAACGCGGACTTCTCGGGATGGCCTTCCATCCGGATTACGCCAACAACGGCTACTTCTTCGTCAACTACACGGCTGGCAGTCCGCGTGGCTCGACGATGATCGAGCGCTACACGGTCTCGATGAATCCGGATGTCGCCGACCCGAACTCCCGCAAGGTCATCCTCGGGCCGCTCTCGCAGCCATACTCCAACCACAACGGTGGCTGCCTGCAGTTTGGTCCGGACAAGTATCTCTACATCGGTACTGGAGATGGTGGTTCTTCGGGAGACCCTCGGTGTCACGCGCAGAACGGCCAAAGCCTGCTCGGCAAGATGCTGCGGATCGACGTGGATACCGTCACCAGCGGATACAAGATTCCACCGACCAATCCCTTTGTCGGCAACGCAGCTTTTCGCGACGAGATCTGGGCGCTGGGCCTCCGCAACCCCTGGCGTTTCTCGTTCGATAGCCAAACCGGCGATATGTGGATTGGCGATGTGGGACAGAATGCCCAGGAGGAGATCTCGTTCCAGCCCAGCAAGAGCACCGGTGGTGAGAACTACGGCTGGAAGATCATGGAGGGCTCAAGATGCTACGGCAGTTCTGGCTGTAGTTCGCCGCCAGCCTGTAATGCGACAACACTCAAGCGGCCTCTGTACTCGTACGGACGGACGACGGGACGGTCGATCACTGGTGGCTACGCCTACCGGGGCTGTGCGATTCCAGACCTGCGCGGCGTGTATTTCTTTGCTGACTACGCCACCAGGCGCATCTGGTCTTTCCGGCGCGTGAGCGGTCGGGTGACCGAGTTCAAGGACCGCACCTCCGAGCTCAAGTGGTCAGGCGCAGTTTCATCCTTTGGAGTCGATTGCTGTGGTGAGATCTATATCTGCAATTACTCCACGTCCGGATCCGTCCACAAGGTCGTGCCGGATGCGCCGGCTCCCGTGATCGATCTCGGCTACGGCAAGGTCGGTGGCAACGGCAAGGTCCCGCAGTTCGACGCCTGCGGCTTGCTACACACTGGTTCGAGTGCCGAATTTGAACTCTATGCGGCGCCCGCCAACTCCCAGAGTCTCCTGATGATTGCCTTGGCTTCGAATCCGGTCCCGCTGTTCGGAGGCACGCTCGTGACCTTGCCGAACTTCGTCGGGGCAGTTCTTCCAACTGGTTCGGACGGCACCGTGAAGTTCACGGCGCCGGGTGGCAGCGGTCCCCAGAGCCTCTACGCCCAGTTCCTGATTCTGGATCCCGCGGCCAGCTTCGGTATTGGGATCTCGAACGCGCTACGCATCGATCTGCAGAAATAGCACCGGACATCGAAGCTCCCGGTGGCCCAAGGCGCCACGGGATGCGCCATGCGAGCGCGAATGTGACCAGGAGGGGGGGTTTAAATCGCCAGCCAGTTTCCGGTCGAAGGCAATGCGATAGTCCAGCACCTCCGCTGCCATGGTCCACGACTCGTAATCGAGGTGTCTCACGACCGTCTCCTTGGCGTGGAATTCTCGCGTTCCGTGTTATCCTGGGGAGGTACCTCGCTTCGATCTGTGTTGCTTCAGATTCCCCCCATCTCCCTGAAGAGGTTGTCACGATGAAGTTCCCTGCCCTGCTACTCCTCAGTTGCCTGGCGATTGCTGATTGTCCCGCGCAATCTCCAGACTGGACCCGGATTCAGCCAACGACGTCACCGTTTGCACGGACGCGCCACGCGATGGCGTACGATTCCGACCGCAAGGTCACAGTCTTGTTTGGTGGGCGGGATATCACTGTCAAGTCACACGGGGATACCTGGGAGTACGATGGCAAGACCTGGACCGAGATCAAGCCCTCGCTTTCTCCGTCGGCCCGCACCGACCACCACATGATCTATGACTCTGTCCGCAAGTTGACGGTGCTATACGGGGGTGTTGGTATGCGAGATACCTGGACCTGGGATGGAACGGTCTGGACCAAGATCAAGATCCCGGCGGCGAATAAGCCCTCGGCGCGAAATCGCTTCGCGATGGCCTTCGACCAGAGCCGGGGACGGATTGTGCTGTTTGGTGGTTACGACACCACCAAGGGCCTCGTCGACGACACATGGGAGTTTGATGGCACCATCTGGCACAAGATGACGTCTCTGATCACCACGCCGCCGGGACGCACGAACCACGCCATGGCTTATGATTCGGTGCGCAAGAGCGTCGTACTGTTCAGTGGTGTCGCCGCGGCGCGCCTGTCCGATACCTGGGAGTGGAACGGTGTGTTCTGGAGGCAAGTCACGACGGCGAGCGCTCCTTCGGCCCGGCGTTGTGTCGGATGCCTGACCTTTGACGCAGCGCGCCGCCGCATTGTGCTGTTCGGTGGGAACTCCGGTGTGTCACTGGACGATACCTGGGAATACGACGGCAAGGATTGGACTCAGATCACCACGAGCCAGGCGCCCCGGGGTCGCGAACAACACCGCATGGTGTTTGACTCAGCTCGAGGTCGGGTGGTCCTGTTTGGCGGTAGCCAGGATGGTGACGAGACCTGGGAGTATTGGGGGGGGAGTAGCTGTTCCATGACAGCAGATGTTCCGACGGTTTCCATCACAACCGGTGGTGCGCAGAAGCTGACCCTCGATGCCGGCCCCGCCCACGCCAACCGACCGTACTGGATCTTCGGATCGATCACGGGAACAAGTCCCGGGATCTCGCTGAACGGCATCAAGATCCCCTTGAACATCGACGTCTACACCCAGTTGGCGATGGAGAACGTGATGGCGAATCCGCCGTTCAACAACTTCCGATCGGTTCTCGACGCCAACGGCGGAGCCACCGCCCAGTTTGTCGTTCCAGCCAATGTAGTGAAGGCTGGTTTTACCCTCTACCACGCTTACATCGTGTTTGATGCCGCTGGTACGTTCCATTGCGCAAGCAATGCGGTGTCCGTGACGCTCCAGTAGCAAACCTGAACCAAGCATTTTCATTCCACCTGCAGGGCTTCTTGCCCGAGGCCCGTGTTATCCTGGAGGGTCCTCCACTTCGTTCCGTATCCCCGCAGATTTCCCCCACCGCTTGAAGGAGTTGTGACGATGAAGTTCCCCGCCCTGCTATTCCTCAGTTGCCTGGCGATCGCTGATTGCCCGGCGCAGTCTCCAGACTGGACCCTGATTCAACCAGCCACGTCACCGTCTGCGCGGGGTTCTCATGCGATGGCGTATGACGCCGATCGGAAGGTCACGGTGTTGTTTGGAGGTTCGGATACTCTTAACCAGCTCCGTAACGACACCTGGGAATACGACGGCAAGACCTGGCAGGAGATCAAGCCGGCTTTGTCACCGTCAGCCCGTGCTGGGCACATGATGGTTTACGACTCGACTCGTAAACTCACGGTGCTGTATGGCCCAGGGCGAGACACATGGACCTGGGATGGTGCGGTTTGGACCAAGATCAGAATTCCAGCAGCACAGAAACCGTCGCTAAGAAATGGCGCGGGCATGGCCTTCGATGAGAATCGCGGGCGAATCGTACTCTTCGGTGGCTATGACAACTTGAAGGGCCTGGTGAGTGACACGTGGGAGTTTAATGGTGCGGTGTGGGGGCTGATGTCATCTGTGACCAATGCGCCGCCGGCCCGAAAGAATCACGCGATGGCTTACGATTCCATTCGCAAGCAGATTGTTCTATTTGGGGGTTCTGATAACCAGACGGGTTATCTAAACGACACCTGGGAATGGAACGGCATCCTGTGGCGGCCGGTTACTCCAGCAACCACGAGTCCCCCCGCGCGACAAAGTAGTTCCGGCGGCATGGTCTACGATAAGTCTCGTCGCCGGACGTTGTTGTATGGCGGTTGGAACGGCGGTCGGGTGGTTGATACCTGGGAGTACGACGGCAACGATTGGTCGCAGATCATGACCGCGACCACTCCGCCAGCTCGCAACAGTCACGCCCTTGTGCACGATGCCGACCGTGGCCGGACGATTCTGTTTGGAGGCCAGGGAGCACTCACTGACCTTTGGGAATACGCAGGCAGCAGTTGCTACATGACAGCTGATGTCGCCACGATCCCGATTGCTACGGGTGGGGCTCAGACACTCACCTTGGATACCGGTCCCGTTCATGCCAACAAGCCCTATTGGATTTTTGGGTCTATCACAGGCACGACGCCCGGGATTTCAGTCAACGGCATT
>JAYZDB010000093.1:0-4345 GCA_036338025.1 Planctomycetota bacterium | reverse complement strand
GCGGTCGCGATGAGCTTTTGCAGCACGGGCACCGCCGATGCGGGGTCCAATTTCGACAGGATCCGGACCCCGAGCTTGCGCAGGTCGGTGGAGGCGTTGTTGGCGGCCAGCTTCGCGCAGCGCGCGACCTGGTCGTGGCCGAACCGGTCCAGCAGTTCGAGCGCACGGGTGCGGAGCCGACCCGGTCGTTGGTCGGATTCGACCAGGTGCACAAGATCTGCACCAAGGTCCTTCAGCCCGTGGCCATCCACCAACTGCAACAATTCGGTGCAGACCCGGTCGGGTGCGTCCTTGAGCAAGTCGCCCAGGTGCGGGGCCAGGCTGGCCAGCATCGGCGCAGCGCTACGCTTGGGCAAGGGGCGCCAGAGGTTGATCACACGGTCCCTCCCAGACGGGTTCTCCCAGTGGATGGCAGCCTTCACTGCCTCCATGCGGGTCTCCTGCCGTGCTTTCGGACTGCGGATACACTCGGTGAGGCGCGCGATACACTCGCTGGTCCCGACCCGGTAGTTGGCGTTGACGGCCCGGGTGAGTAGATGTGGGTCGTTCAGCCCGGAGCGGTTCAGCACCGCTGCCAACTTAGGCATCGCATCGACGATCGGGACGTCATGGATCGCGCGGGCGGCTTCCAGCCTGACCAGCGGGTCTTCGTCACCGAGGAAGCGCGCTACCCCAGCGCTCTCGAGTCGTCTGTGCGCGAGGACGACCGCGATCCGGACCGCGCGGGATCGGTCCGTCGCGTAGCGCGCGAGCGCCGCGAGGTCCCCGATGCCGCTGAGCCCCATCACCCCGGCGTGCCGCAGGTACGGATCGCGCTCGTCGTCGGCCCGGATCATCTCGACCAGCGGTTTGATGGCGCTGGTGTCGCCCAATTGCCCGAGGCTGATCGCCGCGAAGAACCGTACCCGACTGCTGCGGTCTTTGAGCCGCTCCTTGAGTGGATTGACGGCATCCTTGCAGCGCGTCTGTCCCATCACCTTGGCGACCTGCGCCCGGACCTCGTGGTCCGGGTCGTCGAGCAGGCCCAGCAACTTGCGTGGCAGGTACGGAAGGGCACCTCCGAGTTGACCCACTGCCCAGATGGCGTGGATCCGCGCCATCCGCCGAGGATCCGTGTTGGCGGTCCGGACCAGGGCCTCTCGATAAAAATTGCCAGCTGCCCAACCATGGGAGGTGCGGCGGGCCAGCTCAAATTGCGCCGCCTGGCGAACCCGTTGGTCCCGGTGGTCCAGGAGCTTGACGAGCTCGCCCAACACGGCTGCCGACAGACCTTCCTTCATCAGCCTGGCGGTCTCCACCACCAGCGGGTCCTTCTCGATACCAGGCACGGCGACACGATATATGCGGCCCTTGAGCGGCTGGCCCCAGCCTTCGGTCCAGTCGGCGATGTAGATGGCGCCGTCGAAGCCGAAGTCGACGTCGGTAGGCAGGACCTTCCAGAGGAACTGCTCTTCGTCGGTCAACTCGAAGCTGGCGCCCTTCGGGCTCAGCCCGATCGAGAGGATCCCGCTGTTGCCGCTGCCGCCTCGGAATTCGCACAAGAAGAACTTGTTGCGGTAGCGAGCTGGCAAGCCGACGCCGGGGTCGAAGGTCAGGCCTGAGGGGCCGTTGGCGATGTTGGTGATCGGCGGGACGATGTAGGCGGCCTGTCCGCGCCAGTGCGGGTGCCAGAGCTTCTCCTTGTTCCAGGGACCGCGGCCGCCGATCGACTGGTAGCCGATGTGCCAACCGCTGTCGCCGCCCTCCACCACGTAGACCCAGCGGGCCTTGTCGCCGCCATCGGAGTTGTTGTCGCCGGTGAACAGGTTGCCGAAGTTGTCGAAGGCGAGTTCCTGCGGGTTGCGCAGTCCTCGGTGCACGACTTCGAGGTCCGTCCCGTCCAGATTGCAGCGCAGCACCGCGCCTTCGTCCGGGAAGGACAAGGTGCGCTGCGGAGTGACGACGTGGAAGCCCCGGTCGCCGATCGAAAAGTAGAGCTTGCCGTCGGGCCCGATCCGCAGACCGTGCAGGTCGTGGCCGAGCAGCGATGTATGGACGCCGTAGCCATCCTGCACCGCCTTGCGGGCATCGGCCCGGCCGTCGCCGTCCTTGTCCTCCAGGATCCACAGCTTGGGGATGCAGGTGAACCAGACCTTGCCCTGGTGCGCCAACAGACCCGCCGCGATGCCATCGGGGAGCTCCTTGAAGCCGTCGGCGTAGACCACGCTCCGGTCCGCCTTGCCGTCCCCATCGGTGTCCTCGAGCAGCCGGATGCGCTCGTGTTCGCTCTGCCAGTCATCGATCTTCTTGGCGAACTTGCGCTTGTACATTGCGACACGGTCTTCGACGGTGCGGCAGGCCAGCTCCTCATCGAGCCAGTCCCGATGGCTGCGGTTGTCGGTGACCCCCTTGTGCAGCCGAAAGGTCTCGGCGACGTAGATCCGACCGTGCACGTCGTGGCAGAAGGCGACCGGATTGGCAAGGTCCGGCTCGGATGCCCACAGGCTCACCCTCAGGTCTGCGGGGTAGGTGAACTTCTTGATCGCCTTGGCTCCTTGATCGGAGGCGGCCTTGATCTTGGGATTGTATTCCTGTCCGAGAACCGGCACGGCGAGGGACAGGGCGAGGACAGAGTGGCTGAAAGAGAAACGCTGCATCGCGGTCGATCATAGCCGGGTGCGGCGCCTTTTCCCTGTCGATCGGTGCCGCAGGCTGCTGAGTGAGGATCAGGGTGCGGCGTCGGCGGGTTGAGCTATCGACCCGGGCTCATGCTCAGGCATCTGGCAACTCGAGCCCGTAGAATCGCCGGGCATTGCCGCCGAACAAGGCTGCACGCACGCCGTCATTGAGATCGTGGGTGTAGTCCGCAATCAACTCGTGCACCTGCTGGTAGGAACCGGCGACGGTGCAGACTGGCCAATCCGACCCGAACATGAGTCGGTCCGGTCCGAAAGCCTCGAATACGATGTCCAGGTAGATCTTGAAGTCCTCGGGTTTCCAACTGTGCCAGGCCGCTTCTGTTACCAGGCCCGACACTTTGCACAGCACATTGGGAAGCTCCGCGATGCGACGGATGTCGTCCGACCAGGGCCGCAGCTCCCCTGTCTTGATCCCGGGTTTGGCGCAGTGATCGATCACCATCCACAACTCGGGGTTGTCTTCGCACAGGGTGAACGAATTCGGCAGGTGTTGGGGGTAGACCAGCACATCGTAGGTCAGACCGGCGGTCGCCAGTTGCCCGACGCCACGTTGGAAGGCCTCGTCCAGCAGGAACTCGGGTGACTCGTCTTGCAGCACGTGGCGGATTCCGCGCAACTTTGGATGTGCCACCGCCGCGAGTTCGGCGCCGACATCTTGCGCGCGCAGATCTATCCAGCCGACAACGCCGAGGATCCAAGGGTTGGCGTCCGCGAGTTGCAGGAGCCAGAGCGTTTCGTCGCGGTCCTGACGGGCCTGCACGGCGACGGTTCCAGCGATCGAGTGTTCGGCCAGAACCGGTGCGAGATCGGCCGGCAAGAAGTCCCGGCCGAGCGGTGCGAGCTCGCCATCGATCCAGGGGTAGAGGCTCGGCTCGTAGGACCAGAAATGCTGATGCGAGTCGATGGAATGCTGCATGCCTAGTTGTTCTCCGGGCGACCCTCAGGCCAGCTCATGCCTTGCACTGGTGCCAGGACTCCCTGCACTGCGGCCAGGAGATCAGGGTCGAGGTCCTGGCTGATCCAGCGGACGTTGTTCTCGATGTTTTCGACGCTGGCGGTGCCGACCAGGGTGGTCGCGATCGCCGGGTTCTGCGTGGCGAACTGCAACGCCAGTTGGGTGATGTCCAGGTTGCGCTGCGCACACAACTCCGCCGCCTGCTGACAGACTTGCTTGATCTGGTCACTGGCGGGGTGCCAGTCCGGACTGC
The DNA here is from genome assembly GCA_036338025.1 of Planctomycetota bacterium. GTDB lineage: Bacteria > Planctomycetota > UBA1135 > UBA1135 > UBA2386 > JAYZDB01. The sequence continues at coordinate 459 of JAYZDB010000093.1, read as the reverse complement.
CACGATTGGTCAGCAAGCCCATGCCGGTCGGCGAGGCGTTGATTACGCCGACGCCGCGCTCGCTGAGCGTTGGCAGAAGTTCTGCCAGGCTGTTGTCATTGAGCGCGTAGCGGCAGTAGGACAAGATCGTATCCGGCGTGGTGTGCTCAAGTACGTATCGGAAGATGTGCAGCGGCAGCCCGGTCACACCCCAAAAACGTATCTTGCCTTCGGCCTTCAGCGCTTGCATGGTCGGGATGCTGTCTTCGACGATCGAGGGCAAGGAGCCAAACTCGATGTCGTGGAGTTGGAACAGGTCGATGGTGTCTACCCCCAACCTGGTCAAGCTCTCTTCCAGGCTGGAGCGAATGCGCGCCGGTGAGAAATCAAAGTCGGGCATCTTCAGGCCGTAGCGGCCGGTCTTGGTAGCCAGCAGGTAGCGGTCCCGTCGGATTCCAGCCAGCGCGCGACCCAGGACAG
>JAYZDB010000092.1:0-6053 GCA_036338025.1 Planctomycetota bacterium | reverse complement strand
CGGCAGCATTCGCTAGCAATGCGTTCTCGGTCGCTCACCGCAACTGTATCTCTTACAACTCGTGTACCCACGAGATGGGCCACAACATGGGTTGTAAACACGATCGCGCCAACGCTGGCAGCAGTGCGCTGTACTCCTACTCCTATGGTTACCGTACATCGGGGAGCCCGGTCTACCGTTCTCTCATGGCCTACGCGCCAGGTACGCGGGTGAGCCGCTGGTCGGGTCCTTCAGTAGTTTACTCAGGCCAGACCATGGGTACCGCGACGGAAGACAACGCCCGCAGTCTGAACAACGTCAAGTCAATCGTCGGCGACTGGGTCGGAGGCTGCGCCTCTAGCGCTGCCTGCGAACTGGTCTACTACGACTTCAACACCGGCAGAGGCGCGACGGCCGTCAACCAGGCGACCGGTACCGACACCGCCATGACCGGCACCGACCCGTGGGCGCATCCGGCCAGGTACGGCCCATCGATGTTGAAGGGTCAGCCTAGCACGAGCACTGCTTGGGTTGAGTCCGAGTTCAAGGGCCCGATCACGGGTGACTTGTCGATCCACTGGTGGATGAAGGAGCGTGCGCCAGTCGGCACCGGCCTGTCCTACCTCCTGGGTGGCCTGGGTAGCTTCCGTGGATTCACCAACGGCGTTGCTGGCAAGGAATTCTGGTTGCGTGCCTGGGGTGGAGCAGATCTGAAGCTCCCGACCGTGGGCGCTGACCTGCAGACCCGCGCGCAGGGCGCCAACGGCGTATGCGTGACCCTCACCATCGACGGCACGGCGAACGTCGCACAGTGGTACATCGACGGTGCGGCGCATGGCGCGGCGATCACGACTACCACCGGTGCGAATGTCGCAGCGGTCGCCAATGGTTTCCGCGTCGGCAAGCACACTTCGGATTCGAGCTCTTCGCGCTACGACCTCGACGAGTTCCGCATGGTGAACCGCGTCGCGACTACCGACGAGATCGCTATGTGGTGTGCCGGCCCGAACAGCCTCTACTTCCACTTCGATCGCGGACGAGAAGATGTCGCCGTCAACTACGGGAACCCAGTACCAGGCGCTCTGGTTACGGGTGGTCTCGCCAGTGCGTGGCAGTCTCCTGGTCGCTACGGCTCTTCGATGTTGGCTGGCAGCAACAACTCCAGTGCGGCTGAATACAACTACTGTGACACGGGCTTTGCTGGCCCGATTCATGGTGGTGTGACCATCGCCTGGTGGATGGGAGATGCCAACCCGAACTCCACGGCGACCTTCTCCTACCTCTGGGGCGGCATCGGGAGCTTCCGATGCTTCACCGGCGGTGCGGCGGGTACTGGCCTGTGGTTCCGCGGGAACGGCGCTACCGACATCAAGTACACCGGGGACATCCAGGCTGCCGCGAAGGCAAAGGGTGGTGTCCACGTGGCTGTGGCAGTTGACGCTGTGGGCCTGACGGCTCAGTGGTACATCAACGGTGTTGCAACAGGGGCCGCGCAGGCGATCCCGAATGCGATCGCGACAGCTGCAGCCGGATCCTTCAATATTGGTAAGCACACGTCGAACACCAATGGTTCGAGGTATCACCTCGACGAGTTCCGTCTGGAGAACCGTTGCGCAACGCCTGCTGAGATCAAGGCCTGGTCCCAGTCTTCTACGGCTGGCTACGGTCCTCTCGGCACGCAGTGTGGTCTCGCGACGGGAGCTCTCGGTGGCCCACCGACGGTCGGCAACAGCGACTACGCGCACACGATCGCCGCGGCGACTCCAGCGTCTGCGAGCTGCTTGTTCGTCGTCGGTGTCATCCCGACAGCGAGCTTCGACATGGGCTTCGTGTTCGGGAGCCTGGCAGGTTGCCGCTGGTATCCAGCGTTCGACGTCCAGGTAGCTGTTCCGGCTGCCGGTGGTTCGGTTATCATCCCCGGTGGTGTGCCGAACAACCCGGCCTTGGCAGGCCTGCACATCACTTCGCAGGTGCTCGGCGTGCAGGGCGGAACGATCCTGCAGTCGAACGCGATCGATCACGCGATCGAGATCAACTAGTACGATCTGGATGATCTGAAGGGCCAGCAGGCCCTCAGCCGCGGCGCCCCCCGGTATGTTCCGGGTGGGCGCCGCGGCCGTTCAGCGGTGCGACTACTGCCTTGGTGCGAGCGCCGACCATTTCGTTACCGACACCAGGCGGTGATGTTTACTTTTGACGTCACGCGCGGGAGTCTGACCGGTATCGCCACTTCCTATAGCAGGGGAAGTTTGTGATACGATCAAAGGGAGCCGAAGCATTCGGGCATAGCAGGTCGTCTGATGCCTCGGTTTCCCTGCTGCCCATTGCCATGCAAGAAACAACCGCTACGCCTCCCCAGCAGGCATCGCCCTGGATCCTGAATCCGGCGAGTGACCTTGGCTTGTTCATTGCCACTCCGCTGCTCATTCTGCCGCTGACCCTGGCCTTGCTCGAGGGCCTCGAGAGTACAGAAATCCAGTATCTGATCCTCGCCTTCGGAGCGATGGGGCACAACCTCCCGGGCATGTTGAGGGCCTACGGAGACCGAGAGTTGTTCCGCCGGTTTCGGATGCGTTTCATCCTCGCACCAATTGTGCTGGGAGGATTGGTCCTCGCCTTTGCCTGGCAACAGTTCTCAGGTGTGCAGGCGAATGGAATCGTCGTGATTGCGTTGCTGTGGAGCATCTGGCACGCCTTGATGCAGGTATATGGGTTCTCGCGGATCTATGACGCGAAGGTTGGCGCCGTACAGCGACTGCATGCGCGTATGGACTTCGCCATGTGTTTGGGCTGGTTCGCTGGCGCGTTGGTGTTCTCGGATTCGCGCCTGCACTACATCCAATCACTGTTCTCCGGCTACGGGGTGCCACCCATGGAAGCCACATCGATAGAGACCCTACGCGTTGCCGTGATCACCGGACTCATCGCCTTGACGGCCGCCTTTGCGTGGATTCAGGTCCGAGATGCACGCGCTTCGAAGAGGCCTGCGAGTCGTAAAAACCTGCTACTCGTGTCGGCGATTTCGTTCTGGTGGTATGCCAATGTGGCGATCGACGACGTCTTGCTCGGGCTCGTCATGTTTGAGCTGTTCCACGATGTGCAGTACCTGGCGATTGTGTGGATCTTCAATCGTCGCCGCGCTGAAACGAATGAGGGAGCGGGTTCGTTCACGCGGTTTGTGTTCCGGCGTAGTTGGGCGATGATGGGCTTGTACCTGGGGATGGTCTTGGCGTACGGCGGCTTCTTGCCAGCGACGAGGAGCGTGGAGTCGCCCGTGAGCGCGGGGATGGTCGCTACGTTTGTCACGACCTCCGCGCTGTTGCACTACTACTTTGACGGGTTTATCTGGAAGATCCGCGAGGGATCCGTTCGAGGGGGCCTGGGTCTTGCTGGCGGGAAGATGGACAGCCTTGTGTCCTGGCACGGAGCGAAGTGGCTGTTCCTGCTCGTCCCGGCAGGCCTCATGCTGTCGTTGGATACGGCGGGACCCATGTCGGTCGAGAGAGCTCAGGCTTTGGTGAAGTCCACGCCGAATGTAGACAGGGGTCACTTGGATCTTGGGGCGGCGTTGGAGGCCGAGAAGCGCTTCGCCGAGGCGGTGGATCAGCTTGAACGCAGTGTGGCTCTCGACCCAAAACAGGAGCATCGGGAGTACATCGACTCATACCTTCCTCGTGCCCGGGTGTTAGCTGCCAAGGAGGAGCTGCGAAACAGCAACACGAGGCGGGCCGAGCAACTGCTGAAGATGGCGGCGGAGAAGATCCCGGATCTTGCCAGTGCTTGTAATAACGACGGGATTGCGTTGCGTGCCAAGGGCCAGTTGGTGCTCGCGGTGGTGAGCTTCCGCTGCGCATTGCTCTTGAATCCAGAGATGGCTCAGGCGCACCTGAATCTAGGCCTCACCTATCGATCCCTCGGTCAAGTTGAGCTCGCACTGCGCCACGCGCGGCGGGGCGCGGAGTTGTTACCCGCAGATCAACGGGCAAAGGCCCTGGCCGCGGAGTTGGAGCAGGCTCTCAAGAAGAACTTCTAGCCGAGTGTGGCACGCCACCGATCAGCAACATGGTCCAGTCCCAGTCAGGGGCTGGTAAGACGGGGGGCAACTCTGCGAACCGGCCGCCTTTTTTTGCGACATGGCGCCTTTCTGCAAGAAACCGCCAGCAACTACGGAACATCCCAGGGTCCTGCGGCCGTCTGCATCTGAGCCGAGCAATTCGGTCTTCCGCTTTCCCCCGCGAGCCACCACTTGTCCGCGACTCCAATGGGTCCGGCCTCCCTGCCTCGCCAGAAGCGGAATCACGGAAACCCCGAACCCACCTCTCACCAGTCCGGAGACGGCCTCTCAGCGTCTCCTTCCGCCCTGGGGAACCCCATGCTCCCCAGGGCGGCCCATTTTAACGGTCGGGGCCAGGCCGGTCGGGATGCGGACGCCGGAATCTCAAAACGGCGATGGCATGGGGGCATGTGCGTCGGTCTGCCCGGGCTTCTCGAATCCCTGACTAAGGGAGAGAAACGGTCCCCTGGCTGGAAAATACGCTCATGAAAGGGAGAACGGCGGAGAGATCGTACGCAAACGAAAGATAAACCCAGCCAGGGAACCCACCTCGTCTCATGCCGCGGACCCATGCTGTCCTACGGCACAGACTTGTAGGTTATCCGCCCCCCTGAGTTTCGCAAGAGGGCAATATACCTTGTTTTTTATGCCCCATTTGCGCCGTAGCGGGACCAGCACCGGGAAAAATCGGTGGTTTTGGACGGGAAACCCGTTCCTCGGGTCCAATTGCGGTCCGACGATTGGGGCCGCTGGCGCGCGCTTGTCTTTGCCCTTTCGTTCTGGTGGAATCCGCGCCCGCATCAGGCGGCGAGATAGCTCAGTCGGTTAGAGCGATGGCTTCATAAGCCATAGGTCGGCGGTTCAAGTCCGCCTCTCGCTACCACTCCCTGGCCCCGCAATCGCTGCGGAAGCTACCGACTGGGCCACGCGGACCATCCGCAGCATTCCGGACGTTTCCCGCAACAAGTGCTCACGGCACCGGTCTGCCTCACGGACACTGGGTTCATTCCTCAAGACCAGGCGGTGAGAACAGCATGTACACGTCAAGGGGTCTGCTCCCTGTCGCTCTCGGACTCGTCATCGGCAGCGCAGCAGCCCAGGCCGACACTGGGAACCGACTGAACCATCTCGATGAATTCGCACATCCCTACTGGGTCGGCGCCGACACCCCCAAGCTCGTCACCCCGCAGTGGATCGGCGAGGACGGCATCGAAGCCGTGGTGGTGCTATCGATCGACGACATGCGCCACACCGGGCATTACGAAGCCTTCCTGCGGCCAATCCTCAACCGGCTCGAGAAGATCGAGGGCCGCGCGCCGCTGTCGATCTTCACCAACTCGATCGACCCGAAGGACCCACAACTACAGACCTGGCTCGACCAGGGGCTGAGCATCGAAGTCCACACCACCGCCCACCCCTGCCCATGCCTGGGCAAGCGCGGCTTGAACTGGGCCAAGCGGACCTACCACGGTTGCGTCGATGCCCTGGCAAAGATCCCACGCAACAAGCCGGTCGCATTCCGCATGCCCTGCTGCGACTCGATGAACTCGGTCAGCCCACGGTTCTTCGCGGAGACCTTCGATCAGTTCTCGCCGGCCGGCAACTTCCTCGAGATCGACTCCTCGGTCTTTCACCTGTTCAGCCCCGGCGAGCAGTTTGCCCAGTACGTCCCGCACGATGGCAACTTCGTCAACCTGATCGAGAACTACCCGTATCCGTACGTCATCGGCAAGTTCTGCTGGGAGTTGCCGTGTTCCGTTCCAAGCGACTGGGAAGCCCAGGCTCACCACGGCAACAACAACCCCCGCACCGTCACCGACATGAAAGCCGCCATCGACGAGACGGTGGCGAGACGCGGGGTCTACACCCTGGTGTTCCATCCGCACGGCTGGATCACCAACGCCCAGATCGTCGAACTGATCGACCACGTCGCCAAGGTCCACGGCGACAAGGTCGCCTTCCTCTCCATGCGCGAGGTTCGCGACCGGCTGAACAAGAACCTGCTCGGCGGCGCCTCGCT
>JAYZDB010000091.1:0-2600 GCA_036338025.1 Planctomycetota bacterium | reverse complement strand
CAGGGAAAGTATCGGGTCCGGACCCTGGGTGTGGAAATCGATGACCACCTTGGCGAGGAACGCCGGCACCACGCCGAAGGTCACCATGTCAGCCATGCTGTCGAGTTGCGCCCCGAACGCAGAAGTCTGCCGGGTCATCCGCGCAACCGCGCCATCCAATGCATCGAAGATCATCGCGACGAAGATCAACAAGGCCGATACCTGCAGCTTGCCGATCACCGCCGGGCTACTGATGGTCATGCCTTCCGTCGCACTGAGCATCACCGCATCGGCGGCCTTCGCCATGGCGAGGAAGCCGAAGAACACATTGCCGAGGGTCACCAACGACGGCAGGATCGGCACCGTCTTGAGGGCGCGTATGCCGCGGCGGCGCCGCGTCTCGGGGGGACTAAGTCTCAAGCCTGACATAAGAATCGGGGACGCGAGATTAGTGGAAGCGCCGCCAGCACCATTGAGTAGAGGGCGAAATTCCTGCCGGATTCCCTGCCCTGCCCACCAGCTAGCTCGTCAACACCCCGAACACCCGTTCGACAGTGCGCCAGGGCAGCAGGCCCAGGTGGTAGATCCGGACGCCATCGAGGTGCCAGGCCTCGACCAGGTTCAGGACCGCCACCAGGTCCTTGTCGCTGGTGTATTCCGGTGCCTTGGGCCAGATTGCGACCCGGGTCCGGGCTCCGATGCCCTTCTGTCCCTGCCACTTCTCAGACATCTTCTGGGTTGTCTCGCCGTAATGGGTCACCACGATCTCATCCACCATCGAGACGATCGAGTTGAACGGCTGGCCAATCTGGCTGCCCGAGAACAAGGGGTCCATGTTCAGGTGCACGGACAGCCGCACCGACGCGGGAATCACCGCCCGCAGCCTGGTCAAGAAGCCGACGTAGGTCTGGGTGCGATGCCGGATCATGCCGAGGAACGGGCGCCGGCCGAGATCCTTGGTGAGCTGATCGAAGGACTCCTGCCACGACAGCGAAGGTTGGTTCATGGCGTCGCCCTCGACGATGTGTTGCCGGAGCAGATCGGCGACCGTGTCACGCAACAGCCCACATTCGACCAACTGGCCCTGCAGTCCCGCCATGCAGTGATCACAAAAGCAGCAAGACAACAGGAAATCGAGGTAGGGATCCGGCGTGAACGAACTCTTGGCGTGGTGACTGCCGTGCTTGTACCCCATGTAGCCCATCGCCTCGACTTCGACAGTCGTCAGGCCGGCGTGCGCTGCGACATCGCGCACCATTGCCAGGCCAAACTCCTGCACCTCGGGCCGCGCCGGACACAGCGAGTACTCGTAGACATCACCGACAGCGTTGACCGCACAGGACGCCGGGTGCTGCTGCCCCATCGGCGTATTGTGGAACAGCACCGTCCAGGCGTGACTCTCGAGCCCGGCCGCCGAGGCCTGCGCGATGCAGTCCTCCAGCGGAGATGCACCGATCGCGGGGATTGTCGCACTCGGTGTCGGCCGCAGCACACCGTAGCCCTCGCCGGGGCGAAAGTAGGTCACCCCATCCTCCAAGGACCGCACCAGGCCGGCACCAGGAACCGGCGTCGTCCACCGACCGGCGTGATAACTGGCCGGAAACGCCACGTCCGTACATCCCATCCGGCGCAGAGTCCCGAGGCCGCCCCGGTCCGCCAACCAGGCCAGGTCCCAGGGGTGCAGGTAGGCGCCGATGCGATGAGTCATGGGCCAGAGGTTAGCGTCGGAACCGGCCAAAACACCCGCCGGCCGGGCGGTTCTCGAAACACCCTTCGGACGCTACTTCCCCGGCAGCAAACCGTAGTCCGCGAACTTGCGCTCCATGATGTCGAGCACCTGCTTCACGTAGGTGCGCTTGTTCGCGTACGGACCAGGAAAGAACGATCGCTTGAAACCGTAGATCAACACGTCCTTGAGCTCCTTGGCCTCGAGCTTGAAGGTCTCCACCGCCTTGTGCACCTCCTGGGTAACGGTGGTCCGAGACACCAGACGGTTGTCGGTGCACAAGGTCACGCTGACCCGTTCGCGACGCATCCGTGCAAACGGATGCTTGTGCAGCTTCTCCCGGAACTCGGGGATGGTCTGCTGATTGCTGGTCAGACACACCTCAAGGGTGATCCGCCGGTCGGCAACGTAGCGCACCAACTGGTCGATGTAGCCCTTGCGGTCGGTGATCGATGGATCCTGGATCTTGCGCGCTGAAAACAACCAGGTGCCGTGGCCGATGCGATCCGCGTGGCAGTCGGTGATCGCCTGGAAGATCGATTCGGGCCCGTAGTCCTCGCCAGCATGCACCGTCTTGCCAATGAAGTTCTGGTGCATGAGGTTGTAGGCGTCGAGATGATCCTTGGCCGGGAAGCCGCGCTCCTGACCGGCCAGGTCGAACCCGACGATCGGCAGACCATGGTCCTGCACGGCCCGCAACACCGCCTGCGCCAACTCCAGCGAAGCCAGGCCGTAGAGTCGCCCGGTCGGAGTGGACGGCATCGCCTGGAAATACGCTGCGTAGTGCCGCGAGAACACCGGCAGGAAGAAGCGCAGCGCGCACACGATGATGCCGCAGTGGAATTGGGGCAGCTCGCCTGAGCGGATCCGGGGATCGCGATTGATCTGCTTGCTG
>JAYZDB010000090.1:0-4163 GCA_036338025.1 Planctomycetota bacterium | reverse complement strand
CCATTCTGCCGAACCGGAAACCCCAACCCGGATACCGCATCCCCGGCGGCCTTGGAAAGAGTCTGGGTTGAGTGCTGGAACCCTGGCGAGACGATCTTGTTGCGTACTGTGAGAGGTAGGCGCTGCACACGTTCCTTGTCCGGACCGCTGCTACTACTCCGGCAATTCGTAATCATGCCGTTCCGCAGGATCATCTGACAGGTACTGCACGAACTCCCAATCGTTGCCCTCTGGATCGTTGAAATAGACACGATGCCGATGGGGATGCGATCTTGGCAATGAGGTGTCCTTGTAGCCTGCGGACTTGAGCCGCTGGCGGATCGCCTCGACGTCATCTACCTCGTACGCAAGGTGGTTCACGCCGGGCATACCGCCATACGGCACCCAACGTGACTCAGGCTCGTCTGTCGCCTGCTCCAATGCGAGGTAGGTCTCGTCGATTCCTACGTGAACCCATCGGTTGCCATCCTGCCCGATCCCATCGTGACGAATTCCGAACTCCGGGAATGCTGTCTGCAGGAAACAGATCATCCCATCGATGTCACGGACAGTGAGGTTGGCATGTTCAAGTCGTGCACTCATGGGGTCTCTCCAAACACAGTCTGACGGGACGGTAACGAGACATTCCTACCGAGCTTGTGTCTCACGCAGAATCACACTAACCTCGGGAAGCCTCGTTTCAGAAACCTCGAAACAACCAATGCACCATACCACGTTCATCGCAACCGCTCTTCTATTGGCGTCACCTGGATTCGCCCAGACCATCCTGCCGAAGTCAGCCGCCACAACGAGTCCCGGCTACTGGAACTACTCGTTCTTCTTCGGCTCGGACGGGACGCGTGTCAAGAACGAGGGGCACACCCAGGTCCTCTACGCCGAGTCCGAGCTCGGCTCAATCGTCCGTACATTCACCAGCCTGGAGGTTCGCCGACCGCAAAACCTCGGCAACCAGAATCTGGCGTTGACCGGCACGATGGTACTCGACATGTCGAGTACCCCGACCGCACCCAGCGCTGCGTCTTCGACCTACGCCGCCAACCACGTGGCCAACAAGACCAACGTCGTCAACGGCCAGATCAACCTGCCGGCCCGTAACCGAGGTTCCGTTTGGCCCGACCCCTGGGAGACCGCGATACCGTTCACCACCACCTGGATCTTCATCCCGATGCCCGGTGGCAGCCTGGTGGTCGACAACCAATTCAGCGGCAACTCCTCCAATCGCCACTGGTATCTCGAAGGCACACGGGCGCAGAGGGGGACCCGCATCACCAACCTCAGCGCCTGCTCCGCTCACAGCGATGGCGGAAAAAACCGCAGCATTAGCTACCGCCAACCGCAACTCGGTAGCACCTGGTTCGTCAACTACGGGTCCATGCCTTCAAACGTCCCGAGCATGAACGCCAGCTTCCAGATTCTCGGCGTCGGCGGAGTAGGACAAGCCCAGTGGGGATTGACCCTGCCGATCAACCTCTCCACCCTCTCCCTGCCGTCGAACAACTGTAGTCTAGCAGTCACCGATGACTTCCGCCTTCCGATGACGTATGTCACGAGCACGGCCGGACCAAACAAGGGCTCGCTACGCGGCGTGACGGTTCCAATCCCGAACAACCCACAACTGGGCGGCATGTCATTCTACGACCAGGCTGTGGGCATGGACACCAACCAGACCACCAACGCACCCGAGATCTACATGAGCTGGTCGAGCAAGTGGACGATAGGCTCCGGTATCGGAGACCCCATATCGATCGTCTTCAATACCGGCGACAACACTGCGTTGACCGGAATCGTGCGCCAGTACGAAGGCCCCACCATTCGCCTCCAGTAGATCCCGAGGCAGCGGCAAGTAGAATCACCGCGGCGATGTGCTGAGGTCAAACACTTCCACATCGACCCCGGGGCTTGCGTGGACCAAGGCCGGCGGTCCGCTGACCTCAAGGCCCGCAGCAGCGACGAGAGTATCCTCGAGAGAAATCAGCTCGGCGCGGTGAACCGGGTATGGGGTGTGCGAGACCTGCCCCCTCTGGATGCGACCGCTGCGGCTGACAAACAACAGGTAGCGTTCGAGGAAGTAGAATTCGGGACTGCCGGGCTCAGACGGCCCCATCGGCTCTAGCCGTCGGTAGGACACCTTCAACTCCGCCTTACTCTGATCCGCGCGGCAGCTTGCATAGTCAAAGGTACCGTTGCTCACCGAGCTGCTCATGTCGGCATGGAAGTAGGGCAGGCTCCAACCCCACCGACCAAGTTTGACACCAATCCACGAGGCAGCCTCGAGCGACAAGAAATACACGCCAGGCTCACCCCGGTAACGGACATAGGTGCGCACGTTGGTCTCGAGAAACCCGAACGCAGCGATTTTTGGCGCAAACCGTGGCCGTACCCCTCGCATCTCGAAAGGCACCAGTCCAACCCAGGCGTGGCCATCGTACAGGTCGAGTTCCAGGTCCTTGGGCACCAAGGCCCGCATGGCTTGCACCGGCACCGGCCAATGGAGAAACAGCAGGTCAAGCCAACGTTGATATCCCCGGGGAGGCCCGCTCGGCCGCACAGATGGCGCCACGCGGTCGATGCCGATGTCGTACGCCTGAGGTGTTTCGCCCATCGTGTTCATGATTGCGCGGATTCGGCCTTGGTGTTGGTCGCTTCGCTCAGAACAACACCGACATCACCGGATTCGTAAGTTCCAAGACCGCGCTGGTTCCACTCAAGGCCTGAAAACCCAGAGTGAGTCCACGAAACGTGGTGGAACTCGGCACCGGGTAGCTGTGCCTGGTGAACCCGGTCGCACCCTGCACTCCGAACACCAGGATGATCTCACTCGGTAGGTCGAGCCATTGGCGTCCGAACGGCAGGTCGAAAGGCGTCGTCGGCAGCGCCACCGCCAGCGCATAGGCATGCGTAGACTGGGAAAAGAGATCGACGTCGAGGGTGCCGCCCAACCTCCCGCCTCGGGCGCACAGCGCGGCCAGTTTCTTCTTGGTGATGGACAGCATCTTCTGTGGTGCCGGGGAAAGCACCACCGCCGGATCCACGATCAGCGTGCTGTCGTTGTTGCCGGTGATGCTGGGCGACCACGTTTGACTACCGTAGGTACCGCCGATGTAGCCACCGTTCGCATCACCGCGAATTACCATGGAGGTCGCAGCGACCCGCATGGCCGGAGTCCCCGGGGCATGCCCGAAGCCATTGAAGCCCACCGCGATGCAGTGGGCCAGGTCGAGCCTGGCCTTGTAGGCAAACACGCCGACAGTCACCGGCCCGGTCGGAAACGGACCGAAGTAACTGCGGGCTGCCGCTAGTTCACTCTCCTCCACCGTCAGTTGCGGCCGGACAATCGTGTCCGTGAGCGTGACCGCCGTCGTACGCTGGACGTACAGTCCCTGCCCACCCCGCAATTCGACCCGGACATTCGCAAACACGATCAGCCCGGTGTTGTCTTGCACACGCACCGACGCGTTGGTCAGGTAACCGCCTTGAAACTGCAACCCGTGGACAATGCACACCTGGCCGGCGCCGATCCCCGTGATGAGGAAGTCCGTCCGGTTGATGGCGACGATCGCTCCGGGTTCGGCAAGCAGGCGGATCGCCTTGTCGAGCCGTCCAGGCGTGTAGCTACCTGCTCGAACCAGGACGCGGTCACCGTGCCCGACCGCCGCAAACGCGGCGGGGAGATCGGTGAAGTGCGTGCCGGCGCCGTTGTTCACGTCGACGACCCAGGTCTTTTGGGCGGTGAGGGCGACGGGAACCAACAAGACGGCGCAGACCGCCATCTTCCTGGCGACGCTCGTCACAGTGCTTCGAAGTGAAAGTTGGTGTTGCATTCGATCAGAGTCAGGGACCCCGCAGGAACCGGAGCAGTATAGGGCAGCCCCCTTCGCAAGTGGTCGGCAAGGCGGCGTTCAGATCGATTGCCATCAGAATAGCGCGGTTCTTGTTCCCTCTTGCGACAGAATATGGATAGCGAATCAGCCAGACGGACGAGGTCCTCGGCCGGTGCCTGAGTAGGATGCCGCCGTCTTCTCTCAACGGAGCCCGAGACCCATCCCTACCGATCAGATCACCCTGTTCTAGATCCTGGCCGCGCTGTTCGCCCTGCTGGTCTGGGGCCGAGTGCGCTACGACCTGGTGGCCTTTGGCGCGCTGGTCGTCGCCCTGATCACCGG
>JAYZDB010000089.1:0-9504 GCA_036338025.1 Planctomycetota bacterium | reverse complement strand
GGAGAGAGGTCCGCAAAATCAACAAGATTCACCGGGTGACCATCCACACGATCGCTATCGGCCAGTTCCAAAAGAACTTCCTGCGTACCTTGGCGATGGAGAACGGCGGCGAATTCGTCGACCTCGGTTACTGATCGTCGCGGGCCGGCAGTGATGGTCGCAGGAGACGCGTGCCCAACCCCGGTCCGCACCACAGGAGGGTAAGCACGAGGCCGATTCCACCCAGCAGCAGGTAGGTCTCCGCGGTCCCATGCCTGTCTTGATAGGACCCGACGAGTGGAATCCAGACGGCGAAGCTGATACGGCCAGTGAACGACAGGATCGAGAGGGTGGTGGCCCGTGCGTGGGCAGCCAATCGGTGGTTGACGTAGTCCTGGATCAATGCCCAGTGCAGGCCGAACGGCACCTGGTGGACGAAGAACAGCATGATCGCGGCCCAGCCACTGAGTTGGCTCATGGCGATGAATGCCAGGCTGAGGACCAGGGGTAACGAGAGGAACAGCGTTCGATATTGGAATCGTTTGGTCAGGAAGGGCACCAGTCGACTGCTCGGCGCTGCGAACAGGTTGAGGCTGGCGAACAGGCATCCGAGCCAAAGCCAGTTGAGTTTCGGGTGCTCATGATTGAAGACAGTCTCGGCGAAGAACGGCTGGTAGGTGTGGAATGCAAACCTGAGCAGCCCGAACAGGAACACGAAATACACCAGGATCCAGATCAACTGGCGGGACCGGAGGTCTGAGAGTGCGATCCGGAGCAGTGCGGGGCGCGCTCCCGCCATCGGTTGCCTGCCAGGTTCGTGGATCGCCAGGGCTACCACGACACCGACGCAGCAGAATGCTGAGGTGAGTAGAATCGTCGAGCCCAGACCGAACAGGTAGGCGAAGAACCCGCCGAGCAGGAAGGCTCCACCGGTGCCGAACAACCTGAGCGAGTGGATCCGACTCTCGGTGTGCAGAAACCGGTCTTGCCGCCCGGTTTCCTGCAGGAAATCGAACAGCATGGCGGTCGGGGCACCCGACAGCATGGCGTGGCCCACGCCCAGGGCGATCTGGCCGGCGCAGAACCCTGGGTAGCTGGTGGCCTGGTGGAGGATCAGGAAACCGCCCGCCAGGGTGGCTGAGCCGCATGACAGGGCGATCTTGCGGCCGTAGCGGTCGGCGAGGAGTCCGGTCGGGACCTCGGTGAGGACCATCGCCCAGTAGTACCAGGCGATCATCTGCAGATACTGCTCGATCCCGATCCCGTGCTCAGCGAAATAGAAGTAGAGAAACGGGACGCAGGCGAACGGGTAGGTGAATACGCCGTATATCCCGAGCAGCCTGGTTGTCCTGTGGTGGCCTTGCATTCCGTAGTTGAGGACGATGCCAGTTTGGGACCGGATTCTCCAGTAGCCGCTCAGGGTGCTCGTTGCCATAATCACCGGCGATGATTGTGGCTCTGATCAAGGCCATGCGGCCTCACCAGTGGGTCAAGAACCTCCTCGTGTTCGCTTCACTCGTGTTTGCGCACAAGTTGGGTGACGTGGAGGCAATTCAGCGGTCTGTCATGGCCTTTTGCGTGTTCTGTCTCCTGTCGAGCTCGGTCTACCTTCTCAACGATGTGGTAGATGCAGAGGCCGATCGGGCGCACCCCCGTAAGCGTCTCCGGCCGATCGCGGCAGGCACCTTGTCGGTGCCGGTGGCGATGCTGGCGGCGGCCGTGTTCAGTACTTCCGCATTGGTATGGTCGTGGATGCTGAGCCAGGGCCAGGGCGAGCAGGCTACTCCGTTCATCTTGTTGCCGGCGCTCTACCTGGGCTTGCAGATCGCCTATTCCCTTTTTCTCAAGCGCATTCTCATCGTCGATTGTGTTTGCGTCGCGCTGGGGTTCTTGCTGCGTGTGGACGCTGGCAGCCGGGTCTTGACGGATGTTGATAGTTCGTCCTGGCTGTTGTTGTGCACGTTCTTCTTCTCGTTGTTCGTGGCGTTCTGCAAGCGGCGGAACGAAGTCGTGAAGGTTTCTGATGGAACGGGTGCCACCCGCGAAACGATGAAGCGGTACACCGAGAAGTTCCTCGACCCGGTGATCTCGTCACTGGCTGCAATCAGCATCCTGAGCTATGCGCTCTACACCCAGGCTGAACAGACCGTCAAGGAACACGACAGCAAGAACCTGATCATCACGGTGCCGCTGGTGGTGTACGGGGTCTTTCGGTACCAGTATCTGGTGCAGGACCGGGGCGAAGGTGGTGACCCCTCTCGGTTGTTGTTCCGGGATCGTGGCTTGATTCTCAGCGGCCTGGCGTATGCGGTGACGGTGTGGTTGGCAATGACCGTGAACCCGCTGTTTTAGGGACGGCAAGATGAGCGAGCAGACCAACGCCGACTTCCGCAGCGATACCCTCACCAGGCCGGATGCTGCGATGCGGCAGGCGATGGCTGAGGCGGTGGTGGGTGACGATGTATTTGGTGAGGATCCGACCATCCACGAGTTGGAGGCGGAGGCCGCCAGCTTTCTAGGGCAGGCAGCGGCCTTGTTTGTTCCGTCCGGGACCATGGCCAACCAGATTGCGATCCACGGGCACTGCAGATCCGGTGACGAGATGATCTGCGAGGAGCGCAGCCACGTGTTTCTCTACGAGGCGGGCGCCGCTGCGCGGTGGAGTGGCACGCACTGTCGAACCTTTCCCAGCGAAACTGGTTTTGCTACGCCAGAGTTGATTCAACCCCTGTTGCGCGAGGATGACCCGCACCAGCCCATCTCGCGCCTGCTGCTGATCGAAAATACCCACAACATGGCTGGTGGTCGGGTACTGCAGGCCGCAGGAATGGCAGAGTTGATCGATTTTGCCCATTCGCACGAGATGCGCGTACATGTGGACGGTGCGCGCCTCGCAAACGCCGCAGTAGCGGCTGGGATCGCCGCTGCGGACCTGGTCCAGGGGGTGGACTCGGTGTCCTTGTGTTTCAGCAAGGGACTCGGCGCGCCGGTTGGGTCGGTGGTGGCTGGCTCGGAGGACTTCATTCGCATGGCGCGCCGGACTCGAAAGGCCCTTGGTGGTGGGATGCGCCAGGTTGGAGTCCTCGGTGCGGCTGCTCTCCTGGCCTTGCGTGAAGGACCCGGTCGGCTCGCAGTCGACCACGCCCGGGCTCGGCAGGTGGCGGCCGCAGTTGGCAGTCTGGGGCCGATCCAAGTCGATGAGAGCAGCGTTGAAACCAACATCGTGATGGTGGATACACCCGGGCAGGATGCGCAGGATTTCGTGGAGTTCCTGGCGGAACGTGGCATCTTTGCCCTGGCCTTCGGGCCCAGCCGGATTCGCATGGTGTTTCATCGGGACTTGACCGACGAACACGTGCAGCGTTGCATCGAGGCAATGACCCACTGGGCTCGTCAACAGAGCTAACCCAGAACCTGACAAGCAAAGGAACCCTGTGAGTATCTTCAAGGCCTACGACATCCGTGGCACCTATCCCGATCAGATTGACGAGTCGATTGCGCGCAAGATCGGTGCGGCTTTCGCGACCTTTCTCAGCGCCAAGACCCTGGTTGTTGGAAGAGATATGCGGACGATGGCGCCGTCGGTCCAGGATGCATTAATCGAGGGGATCCTGGATACCGGTTGTGACGTCTTGGACATCGGGCTGGCCTCGACTCCGATGGGCTACTTCGCCATGGGTAAGCTGCCGTGTGACGGTGGGGTGGTGGTGACGGCATCGCACAACTCAAAGGAGTACATCGGATTCAAGATGTGCCGCGAGGATGCCCGGCCGCTGTCATCGGACAGCGGCATCAAGGAGATCGAGGTGATGGTCCGGGATGATGACTTTCCAGTCGCCGCGGAGCGGGGCAAGAGGGATCAGGTCGACGTCAAGCAGGACTTTGTGGATCACATTGCGTCCTTTGCCGCGGACCTGGCGCCGGTCAAGATTGTCGTGGACTACGCCAACGGAATGGGAGTCAACGAAGCGCCTGAGATCTTCGCCAAGTTTCCGCAAATCGAGGTCATCCCGCTGTTCGAGGAGTTGGATGGCACCTTCCCGAATCATGAGGCCAACCCGCTGTACGAGCCGAACCTCGATGATCTCCGCGCCGCCATCAAGGAGCACGAAGCGCCACTTGGCATTGCGTTCGATGGTGATGCTGATCGCTGTGCGTTTGTGGACGAGGCGGGTCGCACGGTCCACGCGGATCTCGCTACCGTGATCTTGGCGCGCGACATGTTGGCGCGCCACCCGGGTAAGGGGATCATCTATGACCTGCGCTCCTCCAAGGTCTTGCCCGAGGAAATCGCGCGTCTCGGCGGTCGCCCGATTCGCGAACGTGTCGGCCACTCCTTCATGAAGGAGACCATGCGGGCCACCGACTGCATCGGTGGCGGTGAGCTGTCTGGACATTTCTACTTCGCAGAGAACTACTTCACGGATTGTGGCGTGTTGGCCTGTCTGTTGGTGCTTGTCCAGCTGAGCAAAGAAGGACTCACCTTGAAAGAGGCCGCTGATCCGCTGCGAAGGTACTACGGTACGGGTGAGGTCAACTTCCGGGTCGAGGACAAAGAGGCCCTGATGGGTCAAATTGAGGCGGCTTTCCCCGAGGGTGAGGTTGACTACCTTGATGGTGTGACCGTGACCTGTTCGGATTGGTGGGTCAATGTGCGTCCCAGCAACACCGAGCCGTACCTTCGTATGTGCCTCGAGGCCGACCGGGAAGAGGTCATGCTGGAGAAGAAGGCGGCCTTGTTCGAAATCCTCGGAACGCCGATCTGAGAGGCCTCGCGCGGTGTTTACCGGACAGTCCGGTGACCCGGATCATCGGCAGCAATGCCGGCGAAGTTTGCCGTGTGGGCTGTTGCAAGGTATGTCTGGGAGACTGCTGCGTTACCATGACCAGAGTCGGCGGTTTCGTAGTTGCCGATCTGAACCCTGGTTGAACAGTTGTCGATGTCCGAGCAATTGAACCGTGCTGTGCGCCTGATCGGTGTTCCGATGGATCTTGGTGCGGGTCGTCGTGGTGTAGACATGGGGCCTTCTGCGATCCGGATCGCTGGTGTGGACGAGGCTCTGCGTAAGATGGGATTGGAGGTTCGGGACGCTGGCGATGTCGCGGTACCCTCACCCGAGGCGCAAGACGCCGGTGACCCGACGGCGCGCTACTTGTCGGCGATCTTCCATGTGTGTGATCGACTCCGCATGCGTGTAAGTCGGACTCTTGAGGCTGGGGAGATCCCCTTGGTTCTCGGTGGCGACCACAGCATTGCGATCGGTACGGTCGGCGGAGTGGCGGAGTATCACCAGCAACGTGGCGAGCGGATCGGCATGATCTGGGTCGATGCCCATGCGGACATGAACACCCCCGAGTCGAGTCCATCCGGCAATGTCCACGGTATGCCGCTCGCGACTCTGCTGGGAATGGGCGCCCCACGCCTGGTGGAAATGGGGGGCTTTCATCCGAAGGTGGATCCCAAGAATGTCGGGCTGATCGGAATCCGCAACCTCGATGACACCGAGAAGAAGTTGGTCCAGGAATCCGGGCTGAGCGCCTACACCATGCGTGACATCGACGAGCGAGGTATGAAGGCCGTGATGGAGGAGGCGCTAGGGCATGCGACCGACGGTACCGCTGGAGTGCACATGTCGTTTGACCTCGATGGTATGGATCCATCGCAGGTGCCGGGAGTCGGCACTGCTGTCCGCGGGGGAATCAACTGGCGCGAGGCGAGCTTGATCATGGAGATGCTCGCAGACTCCGGGAAGATGACCAGCATCGAGTTGACCGAACTCAACCCGATCCTCGACATCCGGAATCAGTCGGGGGAGGTTGCCGTCGACCTGATCTGCTCGGCTTTCGGCAAGTCGATTCTCTGACCGGCCCGTGATCAGGTGGCCAGTTATGGTGCGTGTAGCTGCAGCAGTGCTCGCACACCCGGCGGTGCGAGGTCGAGGGACTTTCGATCAACGTTCGGTAGTTGGTTGAGGCGGTAGGCTCGCACCACCTCGGCCCGCAGATCGTCAGGGGTGGCCTTGGCGGCCAGGACCTCGGTGAGCAGGCTGGCGGTCTGCTTGTGTCCGGCAGCGAGCAGTGCATGCAGCCGGTCCGCCAGTCGCGCGGTGTCCTTCAGGGTCTTGGCGGGGTAGACCTTCTTTCGGATGTCGATATCAAGCTGGCGCAGTGCGTGGGCCAGCTTGTTCAGCATCGTCGGGTCATCTGCTGTCAGGAACAGATCGGTCAGGATCGGTTGGATCGCTTTTCGGCCGGCCGCGGCACAAATCAGGGCCGTGTGGACTCGCTGAGCATTGTCCGCCGATGTATCGATCGCCATGGCCAGGCATGCCTCGATGAACTTGTTGCTGTGTGGGGCCGTCTTGGCCCCCAACATCGCGAGTTGCAGGCTCGCATTGTCCGCGTTGATGATCTGTTGCTCCAGGCCCTCGCGCAGGGAGCCGCCACCCAACTTGAGGATGGTGTGGACTGCGGCGGCTGCGAGTGCTGGTTGCTTGCCCCTGAGGAAGCTATTGGCCAGGTCGAGGGCCTCAGGCCGGCGGAGACGGGTCAGTAGTCGCAAGGCGGCGGACCGGACGCTGTTGGGCGCCTTGCTACCCCTGGCGAGACCGGTGATCACCTTGAATTGCTCACCGCTGAGTTTGACTCCGGGGCGCATCAGGGCCCGCAGGCTTGTTTCTGTGAGCGCCGAATTCGGAGAGCGCAGGAGTTCGAAGAGGATCGAGATGTCGACACCCCGCGGCATCTTGGCGAGATTCTGCAACACCAGCACGAGGATCGGCCGGTCCCGATAGGACGCGTCTTCCAGGATCGACTCCAACGAGCTGCGATACGCGGGGTGTTGGCCGTGGAGGAGACCCAGCAGCATGCTGGTGAACTCGTTTCGGATCCGCTTTCGGCTGGAACTGTGAACCCGCACGAAGAACTCGTCGATGGCCGGGATCCGTGGTTCCTCAGGCAGCAGACCGAGCGCCATGGTGGACACCGCCCGGTCGAGTGAGTCCCTCGGTGCATCCGTCAGGGTCTGGTGCAGTGGTGCGTCGGTGCCCGGTTGCTGCAGGTATCCCAGGGCCAGCAGTGCGCGATGGCGGGCGGCTGGTTTGGGATCGCTGGCGAGTTGGAGGATCGGCGCGTAGTAGCGCCTCTGCCGGGTCGAGGCCAGGGCCAGTGCTGCCTCGCCGCGCAGGGCGGGGGACTTCGACTGCAGCAGGGGTTCGATCTGGGCGATGACCGGATCCAGGACGATCGCCTGGGCGCAGGGTCCCGCCAGGGGGCAAGTCACCAGCAGGAACCCGAGGCCCCAACGAGCGATCTCGCCATGCGAATGTGGGTGGTTGTGCGGAGGTGCTTTGGAAATCACTGGGGGAAAAGGTCAGGAGGTCATATGGCCAGGCTCCTAGGATACGTTACGACGGCAGGTTGCATGAGCCTTGAGCCGGCAGGAATCGAAGCAAATGGTGTTCCGTAGAGTTGCAAGCCAATGACCCTGGCCTTTCTGGATTGTTTTTCTGGTGTCGCTGGTGACATGTGGGTGGGGGCCCTGCTCGACCTCGGCCTGCCCCTCGAGGACCTGCGCCCGGCGGTCGAGTCCCTCGGCTTGCCCGGGGTAGAACTCCATTCCGAGCGGGTCAGTCGCGGGAGTCTCTGCGGTGAGCACTTCCAGGTTCGGGTAGCTGGCGGCGGCAAGCCCCATCGGCACCTCTCGGACATCCTGACGATCCTGCAGCGGGCAGATCTGCCGCCGGCGGTGACGGACCGGGCTCAGGAGGTCTTCACGGCGATTGGGGAGGTCGAGGCGGTGGTCCACGGAGTTGCCCTTGAGCAGGTCCACTTTCACGAAGTCGGTGCTGAGGACACGATCGTCGACGTCGTCTGTGCAGTACTTGGCTGCCACCTCCTCGGCATCGAGGAGGTCTTCAGCTCGGCGGTTGTGACCGGCCGTGGCACGGTGTCCTGTGAACACGGTGACATGCCGGTGCCGGCTCCTGGCGCCTTGGCCAATCTGGTCGGGGTGCCCTTGCGTTCTGGCGGACCGGCGGGCGAGTGTGTGACACCGACCGGGGCGGGTTTGCTGAAGGTCTTGGTCGATGGTTTTGAGCCGGACTTGCGGTGGGTGCCAGACCGGATCGGCTATGGCGCAGGGTCTCGTGATGATCCTGAGCATCCTAATCTGCTGAGAATTACCCTGGGGCGGCGCCTGCGAGACGCGGCACCCGCCGGGTCCCTGACTGAGTTGGCTTGCAACCTTGACACGATCACCGGCGAAGGCCTGGCCTACCTGATCGAGGGGGCGATGCAGCGCGGCGCCGTCGACGCATTCGCCCAGGGGATCCAGATGAAGAAGGGCCGGCCTGGCTGGTTGTTCACGGCGCTCGTGAATGATGCAGAGCTTGGCACGGTGACGCAGTTCCTGCTGGAGGAATCCACCACGCTCGGTGTACGTCGGACCCAGGTCGAACGTGAGGTACTCGAGCGCTGGACAGAGACGATCGACACCGAGTTCGGGCCGGTGCAGTTCAAGGTCGCCCGCTTGCCTTCGGGTGCAGAGCTATGCCGCCCGGAGGACGATGAGCTTCGCCGGTTGGCGACCAGCCACGGCCTGGGCCGTCGGGCAGTTCTGGCTCGGCTACAGGATGTCAGGCGTCAGTAGTCGATATCGTTCTTCGCCACGATCAGTACAACTTCGCTGGTACCTTCGACATCGTTGACCCCTTTCGTCAACTGTTCGGCGGTCATGTCTTTGTCCAGGGTGATGTCATAGGTCAGACGTAGTGTTGACCCGTCGCCGCTCGGTTCGATGTGCAGGAGGTTGGAACGCTTTGAGTGGCGCTGAATCTGCTCGAGATAGCCGGTGCTGTCCGAGTTCTGGTCGAACGTGAAGCGCAGGATGAACTCACTCTTGTAGAGCGCCCCGAAGTTGATCGAGTAGGTCAGCAGCGCGATGCCGACGATGAACCCGCAACCGATCGCGCCGAGCTTGTAGTTCTCGGTGCCTGCTGCCATGCCGAGTGCGAGGGCCGCGAATACGAAGGCGGTGTCGCGGGTGTCCTTGACGACGGTTCTAAAGCGGATGATCGACAAAGCGCCGACCAGTGCGAAGGCTCGCGCGATGCTGCCGCTGATCACCATCATCACGATGGCCACGATGACTGCGACGAACAGGATCGTCTGGGTGAAGGACTGCGAATACGACAGTCCCTTGTGGGTTTGCCGGTAGACCAGCGAGATGATCAGCCCGAACACAGTGGCTACTGCGATGTTCAGAGCGATCTCACCGGTGCCGTAGGCCAGCAGGTTTTGCTGTCCGAA
Organism: Planctomycetota bacterium; assembly: GCA_036338025.1. GTDB lineage: Bacteria > Planctomycetota > UBA1135 > UBA1135 > UBA2386 > JAYZDB01. Next base: position 216 of record JAYZDB010000089.1, on the reverse strand, counting down.
CGGCGCGGCACCCTGGGTGCCAGAAGCTTGGATGGCGAAGAGGAGGGACTTCATTGGGCGTAAATGCAAGGCAGCGGTGAGCTACCGGTAGTTGGAATGTTGGATAAACTAGCCTGGATCTGTAGCCAGGCCGAGGGCCTGCATGCCCTCGCAGATCTTTGATATGGATCGGCGTCGAAGCTGGTAGGCCTGGAGGATTCGGTGAAACCAGGAGGG
>JAYZDB010000088.1:0-6349 GCA_036338025.1 Planctomycetota bacterium | reverse complement strand
GGCCAAGGCGATGGACTTCGGCACCATTTCGCCAAGAACGACGTGCAAGATCGTCATCACCCCGACCGCCACGATGCTCGCCAGGAAGTGAGCCGTGATCCACGCGCTCTCTCCCAGCGGCTCGAACAAGCCCATCAACTTGGTCGCAAGATGGTGCTCGCCGTACATTCCGAGCCCGAGACTGGCGAGGGTTATGCCGAGCTGCGTAGCCGCGATGTAGCGGTCCTGTTGGCGAGGGTCACCGAGAATGGCTTGAACACGTCGCGCTGACCGATCGCCGGCCTCGACGTCCGCTTCAACTGAGGCACGCGACACCCCGATCAACGCGAACTCGCTCGCCACGTAAAGCCCGTTAATCAACACCAGAACCAGCACGATCAGGACGATCATTACGCTAGTCATCAGCGACCTCCCCGGCATCCTTCACTTCGGATTCGCCATCAGGGTCCGAGCTGGACGCTTGTATCTGGGGATCTCCCTCTGGTCCGGGGCACGGGTCCGCCAGCGGTGTCGCGATCACCGATGTCACCACGTGTCGCGAAACTTCCTCGACAACGACTTCGACACCGTCGATGAAGATCACTGCACCAGGCGCAGGTAGTTGGCCAAGGTGTTCCGTGATCAACCCGCTGACGGTGTTCGAGGCACCGCGCCACTCGGTGCCCACCCACTCGTCACACTCGTCAAGACGCATTCGGCCAGGAAGTCGCACGGTTCCATTCGACAAGCGCTCAGCATTTTCAGACGTCTCGCTAAATTCGTCTTCGACTTCCCCGAATACGTAGGTCAGAACGTCTTCGAGAGTCACCATGCCGGCAACTCCACCGAATTCATCCATGACAACCGCCTGTTGTGTGCGTTTCGCACGGAACAGCGTCAGCATCCGGTCCGCAGTCATACCCTCGTTGACAAAGAACATCGGGCGAATCAACTGGCGCCAATCCTCGATGCCGTCATTCTCGACCGCATTCCGGGCCAGGTCCTTGGTGTGGATCACACCCACCACCTCATCAATGTTGCCGCGGTAGACCGGTAACCGGGTATAGCGTCCGTCAAGGATCGCCTGCAGTGAAGCGTCCTCCTCGGCATCGATATCGACGGCAGAGATCTCGGGACGTGGCACCATCAACTGGCTGGCAGTCACGATGTCGAGGTCCAAGACTTGCTGTAGGCGCTCGTGCTGCTCCGATTCGATCGCACCCTTCTCATGACTCTGCTCCATCATGATGTCGATCTCCTGCCGCGAATGTACGTGACGGTGCACCTCCGCCTTGGCACCCAGTAACCGCAACACACAACGCGAGACGAACGTCAGGAACGTGATCAAGAATCCAAAGGTCTTCTGCCAGAACAGGATCGGCCAGACCGTTACCAGTGCGATGCGATCAGGACGGTGTAACGCCATCGACTTCGGCACCTGCTCGCCGAGTACGATCTGCAACAGCGTCACGCAAACCAAAACGACGATGGTCGCCACGGAATGCGCCAGGGCGATCTCGAAGAAGTCCCTCGAAACGAACAACTCCTGCAGACCATGGGCCAGGGCAAACTCGCTATAGGCGCCCAGCACCAGGCTGGTGACCGTAATCCCCAGTTGACAGGTGGAGATGTAGCGGTCCAGCCGCTCGGGATCGAGTAGTACTGGCAGCAGCAAGCGCGCTGAACGGTTGCCTTCTTCGGCGGCTGCACGCAACCGACCTTCCTTGGCTTGGATCACCGCAAATTCAGCGGCGACGCACAGGGCATTCAACCCCAACAGTGCAACAATGACGAACACCGCCGTCATGGTGCCGACCTCCTAGATGGAGGTTCGTCGCTCGATGTGCCAGGCAACTCCGAGCTACTCGTAGATCCCTCAGCGCGGGCAGCGCCTTCCACAGGGGCAACGGGTGCGGTGATGACGGAGTGACTCACTTGTTCGGCCGAAAGACCTTGACCATGTCGGGATTGCCTTCGAGGTACGGGCCTCCGATCAGGTCGATGCAGTACGGTACTGCGGGGAAGATCGCGTCGAGACACACTCGTATCGAAGCCGGCTTGCCGGGCATGGTAACCACCAGACTCTTATCGACAATTCCAGCGGTCTGACGTGACAGAATCGCCGTCGGAACTCCCGCGTCGAGGGACGCCAGACGCATCTTCTCGCCGAAACCCGGCAAGATCTTGTGGCAGGCCTCGGCCAGCGCCTCGGGGGTCACATCGCGAGTGGCCGGTCCGGTGCCGCCGGTGGTGCAAACCAGCCCACATCCAGCGGCGGCAAACTCCCGGATCGCCGTCACGATCTGGGGTTGTTCGTCGGGGATCACCCGTCTTAGGTACTGGCATTTGGTCGCCAGGTATTCCCGCAACACCAGCTCGATAGCCGGACCCGATAGATCTTCGTAGTCTCCGGCACTGGCGCGGTCGGAAATCGTCAGGATCCCGATCTTGGGGCGGTCGTCTGTCATGAATGCTCGAAATCGAGGCGGAGTTCATACCAAGCCACCGCAGAGATTGCCAGCACCTACAGGCGACCCGGGAACGATCCGAGCAACCACTCCCATTCCTCCCGACAATCGGCCTATCTGCCGCGCGGCTCGCGGGTGTATGGTGCGTCCTCAGCGATGCGGATGCACACCCGACCTGCCAGCCAACGGGCAAGCAGGACCCGCCTTTGAATCTACCAGACCACGCCAAACCCCGGCCATGAGTGAACGCCTCTACTTCCGCCAGCTCCTGGCTGGCCGCGACTTTGCTCAGTCGGATCCGGTAGCCGCACAGATGGTCAACTTCGTCTACCTGATCGGTGATCGCGAGACTGGAGAGGCACTGGTGGTCGACCCGGCATACGCGGTCGCCGAAGTGTTGCAGCTCGCCGCTGATGACGGCATGCAGGTCATCGGCACCCTGGCCACCCACTACCATCCGGACCACATCGGGGGCGACCTGTTCGGCCACGAGGTCGAAGGCATCCGCGAAGTCCTGGAACTCCAGGGCATGAAGATCCACGTGCAACGCGACGAGGCACCCTGGGTCAAGCAGATGACCGGGGTCTCCGACTCCGACCTTGCCATCCACGACAGTTCCGACCTGGTGCGCGTCGGGGAGATCGAGGTCGAACTGATCCACACCCCGGGGCACACCCCTGGCAGTCAGTGTTTCCTGGTTCAAAACCGCCTGGTGGCCGGCGATACCTTGTTTCTGGATGGCTGCGGACGAACCGACCTACCAGGTGGCGACCCGCGACAACTCTACCTGAGCCTGACCCAGAAGCTCAGCAAGGTGCCGGACGACGCCGTGTTGTTTCCAGGCCACCTCTACTCGGCAGCGGGTTCGGCCTCGATGGGTGAAACCCGCCAGTCCAATGCCGTCCTGAAACCCCGTAGCGAAGAAGACTGGCTGCGCACCTTTGGCGGCATGATGTAGAGCCCTGTTGCACCAGGGCATATTCCGGCCCATCCTCTTCGACCCCCGATGAAGACCACCAACGATCCCCAGCCCACCCAAGGCTCCCGGATGCACAGCGACGGCAGGCTGTCGTTCCGCCGCCGGGTTCCAGAGATCGACACCGAGGGGCTGCCCCTCAGGATCGCTGGCGAAAATCCGCCAGATCTCGAGGAGATTGTGCCAGGTGGATTCGATCGGGTCGAAATCGAAGTCGGCCCTGGGAAGGGCGCGTTTCTCGTCGCCGCCGCCGAGGCCCGCCCCGAAACCTTCATGCTGGGGATCGAGGCCTCACCGGGCTACGCGACCTACGCGGCACAGAAACTCTCAAAGAGCGGACATCAGAATGGGCTGCTGCTGGCCGACAACGCCAAGGCCTTCTTGAAGGGACAAGTTCCCGAGCGCTCCCTCGATCGGCTGCATGTCTACTTTCCAGATCCCTGGCCGAAGCGGCGGCATCGCAAACGCCGCTTCTTCACCGCCGAAATGCCGGAGGTGATCCACCGCAGTCTGCGCCGTGACGGATGGCTCCTGATCGCCACCGACAATGCGGCGCTGGCGGGCGAGATCTCCCGGGTCCTCGGGTCTTCACCGCTGTTCGCCCGCGACATCGCGGAAGAACAGCGACTCCACAGCGGTCCCGGCGGGCACGGTTTCTCCCCCACCAACTTCGAGCGCAAGTACGTCGAAGAGGGCCGTGTCATCCGTCGCTACGCCTTCCAACGCAGCGACGGACCTGGGCTACCCGCCAAATAAATCCAACGCCAGCTGCCATCGACACCGAGAATGGGTGGAGTGCGAGTAGCCGAACGTGGGATGATGCCTCGATAGTTGGACGTCGCTCTACGGGGATGGCGGAATTGGCAGACGCAGCGGACTTAAAATCCGCAGTCCCGGAAGGGACGTGAGGGTTCGAGTCCCTCTCCCCGTACCACCTACCCCTCCAGTTCACGGACCTGCTACCCAACAGCAGACCACGGGTTAGCGCAATGAAACTCATAATCGGCGAACCCATGTATTCGGTAGAACGTGCATCGATCTAGAACACCTCGTAATCCTGCGTCTGTATCCCTGAGATCTAGTCCTTCTCTCGTAAGATGAGAGGGTCCTGCCTCTTGGACACCCCACGTCTCTCTTTCCATTACGCACGTCCATGAAACACCAATTCCTCGCCGCCACGCTCGGCACCCTGTTCGTTGTTACCAGTGCCTCTGCACAAACCACCTCGGCCTTCAATGCCTACGGATATGGCTGCCAATCCTGCCTGAAGCACAACGAGGATGCGCAGACCAATCCCGCCAAGACACTACGTCCCCAAACGCTTCCGAACGAGTATTGCTACGGGTTCACCGCCGCAAGCGCTCTCACGGTCCACGGCTTCGCGATGTACACCAAAGCGATGGCAGTGCCGTACACCATGGGAACCGGGTTCTATGCCGAAGATCCGGCCGCTCCCGGGAAACCCTTAGAGACAGCAACGGTCAACGGCACGATGACCGCCGACATCACGGAGGGTTGGTACGTCACACAATTTCCAACACCGGTTTCGGTCGCGAACGGCGCCAACTTCTGGGTTTCAGGCCTGGACTCGACCAATATCCTCGCCAGTTCCATCCTCGGAGGTGTCCCCTCGCCGTTGACCATCTACTGGCGTCGAGTCGGAGTCCTCTGGACCCCGACCGGAATCGTCAGCAACCCCGGCATCGTGCTGATCTGTGAAGGAACGCCAATCCTCGGCGCCTCAAACACCCCCAAGATCCCATCGACCGATTTCTCGATCGATGTCAACAACGCCCCCGCCATCAGCCTCTGTAACATGATCCTCGGGATCAGCAACACCGCCGGTCCGCTGGGCGCCCTGCCAAGCGATCTCGGCATGATCGGCTTCAAGGGTTGCACGCTGTGGGCATCCAATGAGTTCACCATTCCTGGATTCACTACCACCACGGGTGACTACTCCTGGAAGATACCGGTGCCAAACGATCCAACCTTGGACGGCTTGCAGTTCTATGTGCAGGCCTACGCTGCCAGCACGATGACTGGCAGAATCAGCTTCTCCAATGCTGGCCATTGCACAGCAGGGACCCTCTAAGACTGTGAATCCAGTCGACCCCGGCCCTTTTCGCAAGCCAGCGAAGGGCCGGTGGTCGCCAACCACGGATCCGGCAAGAAGACTCGACCCGACATCAGGTCAAGGATCCGCATTCCTCGACGGAACCAACGCACCGGCTCTTGGTACCAGCCGTCCTTGAGGTTCAACTGGGTCCATGCCCTCGTTGAAATCCAGTCCGGTCGCCAGCTTCATACTCGGGGCACTCGTGGTCTACTTGCCTGGCTGCGCCAGCCAATCCGCCTCCTATCCCTTCCGGCCGAGCGACTCGGACCAGGCAGCATCGACAGCGCCACCCGGCGTCCGTTACGCAGCCAAGCTGCGCGGAGTCGTCGAGCTTCCAACCAAGGGAATTCCAAGCCGGCAATACGAACTGACCCTCGAAGTCGAGCAGCCAGAGGGTCCAAAGGGGACTGTCTGGGAACCTGTCGAGCTCAACAACGCAAAGGTCGTCGACGACGAGAGCCGCGAGTTCCATGCTTCCGACGTCTTCATCAGCAAAGCATCAAGCAAGAAGACCTCTGCCGCACCCTCCCGACGGACAACCCGTCATTACCTGGTGACCTTCGAACTCGGTCCAACCTATCGCTTCGAGAGCATCGGGCACGCGCACATACGATGGAAACTACGCGCCGCGGGACAGCGCCCGATCGAGATTCGAAGCAACTTCCTCCGTTGAGGCAGGAAAGGTCAAGCTGACAGGGAACGACACCGGGAATCAGAAGATCTTCCCTGCGGCGTAGAAATGCCGTACAGCTGCATCTTCGGTCCAGACCAGGAAGCACACCTGCCGCGCCAGGCCCGGTGGTCCAGGTC
>JAYZDB010000087.1:0-8629 GCA_036338025.1 Planctomycetota bacterium | reverse complement strand
TTGCATGAGCTTTGACCGCGCTACCGAGCACTGTGACAAGATGGGGGCACGGATCGAACCGATTCTCCTCCAGATTGGTCCTGAGAGCGCTAGCATGCCGTGGCATGCGATCTTCTAGATTGCACTTCCCAACCCAACCCCCCTGGAGACCGACGTGAGGACACCCATCCTATCAACCCTGGCATTGCTGATGGCCGCACCTGGCCTGATCGCTCAAGGGAAGTCCCAAGAGGAGCTGAAGAAGCTCTACGACGACAAGGTCCAAGAGGCCTGGTACAGCGATGGCGGGTGGACCGCTGACTTTGCAGCGGCCAAGGCGCGCGCCAAGAAGGAGGACAAACTGCTGTTCACCTATTTCACGCGTTCCTACTCCCCTTGACCGCCGTGCAAGGCAATCGAGGACCGTGTGTTCTCGGACAAGAAGTTCCAGGCGTGGGGCAAGCAGGACGTTGTCTTGTTTGCCAGTGTGATGACACGCATCAAGGATCGCGAAGACGATGCCCTGTTGTCGGCGTATGGATTCCGGGGCTTTCCGTCGCTGGCCTTGCTCGACAGCGAGGGCGAGATGGTCACCAAGGAGATAGGTCGCGATCTGTATTCGATGCAGACTGTCTCAGCCGCTGTGTCCGTCTACCACAAGCTCAAGCCGAAGGTCGACGCCGGTGAGGAGGTCGATCAGGCAGCCTGGTTCATGGCGCGACTTGGCATGGGTGAGTTGAAGCTTGAAGAAGCCAAGAAGGAGGCCGCCGGCTTGCAGCTCAACGACGGGCAGAAGGAGACGGCGAGCAAGCAGATCTTTGTCATGGAGCTAGATGGATTGATCCAGCAACTCCGAAAGCGGTCGATGGAAGTCGACGCTGCTGGTGACGCGGTCTACGCCTTCTACAGGCAGGGCAAGCGACTGCCTGATGGGGCCTCCCTGACCTCGTTCTACGACCAGATGCTGGTCAAGGGGGCGAGCAAGGCCAAGGACGCTGAGGCGTTTTTCTTCTCGTATCCGCGTGTCAAAGAGGGAATGACCACGCAGCTGGAGTCGCTTGAGAAGGGCAAGCTCCAATACAAGGACAACGAACGGGCGCAGGAGTATTTCACGCGCAACATCGAGTCGACCAAGAAGCAGATCGCCGAGTTGGAGATCCAGGCCAAGGCTGTCAAAGCCAAGGCGGACAAGGTCGACAAAGGCTAGGCCCGGCTGCTCGTGGTGCCACTCGCGGTCCTCCTGCGTCGAGCGGAGAGGGCCGCGATTGCTGTACCGGTGGCTCTAGCAGGCGGTCGTGACGTAAATGCGACTCCTATTCGAGGATCTTTCGGCCAAGCTATCAGCATGAGAATTGCCCCAGTTTGCTGCGCCGGTTCGGCGGCTCCTGCCGCGGGGTTCCTGCTAGCCGTCCTGTTGGGTGGTTCCGGTTCGTTGCTCACCGCACAAGGTTCGTCGACCTCGGGCAAGCCTGCTGGTGACTCAGCAAAACGATCGGCGTCTGTGGATCTGCCGGTCACCCCAAGCTTGTCGCGGATTTTCGCGGGCGGCAAACCGGCGAGTATCGCCGAGTTCAAAGCCATGGAGACCCACGTCCAGGCGCTGCTCAAGAAGATCCTGCCTTGCACGGTCAGTGCCGGGGGCGCCGGTGCGGTGATTGTGCTGGACGGTTACGTGCTCTGTGCCGGCCATGTCACGCGACGTCCGGGCAGGACCGTTACCTTGACGATGCACGATGGTCGCAAGATCCAGGCGAAGACCCTGGGGCTGAATACACATACCGACTCAGGCATCCTGAAGATCACTACCAAGGGCGAGTTTCCCGGTCTGGAGATGGGGGATTCGAAGGGACTCAAGAAGGGCCAGTGGGTCGTGATGCTGGGTTTCCCTGGTGGCCGCAAGGACGGTCTCGGCCCACCGCTGAGGCTTGGCCGGGTCATCCGCCTGGTCAGCCGGGTGAATCGATACCTGACTACCGATTGCACGATGTCCGCCGGCGACTCCGGAGGACCCTTGTTCGACATGCAAGGCCGAGTTCTTGGCACCAACAGCCGCATCAGTCGCAACCTCGAAGAGAACATGCATGTCCCGATCGAGGCATTCCAACGGGAGTGGGAGTGGCTGGTAAAGGGGAAGGCACTCAGCAGTGGGAGGTCGCCGGAACCAGGTTGGTTGGGCCTGGTTGGTGACCGTCAGGCGTCCCGCGCCACCGTCGCGCAGGTCGTCAAGGGATCTCCGGCGGCGTTGGCGGGCGTCCGGGTCGGTGACGAGGTGGTCTATTTTGGCGAGCGCAAGGTCCGTACGGCTCTGGCCATTCCCCGGCTTGCCAGGCGCTTGTGGCCCGGCGACCGGGTTGACATCAAGCTCAGGCGCGGCGGTAAGACCCTCGTCAAGACGGCAGTGGTGGGCAGGCAACCGATCGCGACGGGTTCGAAGTCAGGGCAGGACAAGCGATGAAGGCCTCGAGACTCATTGCCTTCGCGCTGGTTGCCGTGGTACTCACGCTGACGCTTGACGCACAAGATCGGCGCACGTCCCGCCGGCGCAGCTACCCCAAGAGTCCGCATTCGCACAATACCCCGGAGGTCCGCAAGGCCTTGAAACCCCTGGCGGACCGGCACCGGACCGCGGTTGTGGGGGTGTTCTGTGCGGACAAACGGGTCGCGTTTGGTGTGGTGGTCGATGCCAGAGGTGGCATCGTGACCAAGGCCAGCGAACTTGAGGGTGCGATCGAAGTAGAAGTCCTTGGCAGGAAAAAGCGCTTCGCTGCCACGCTGGTGGGAACCGATGAACCCAACGATCTCGCGCTGTTGAAGATCGAAGCGAAGAACCTGAGGCCTGCGAAGTTCCGGGCCAACAACCGGGTACGGGTGGGCAGTATCGTCACGACGATCACCCAGGACCCGGTGCCGATTGCTTTTGGGGTCATGAGCGTCGGTCGTCATCCTCGAAAACCACGACCTCTGCTCGGCGTGCAGATAAACAAGGTCTCTGGTGGAATTCGTTTGATGCGGATTACCCGTCGATCGGCGGCAGCCGATGCCGGCCTCCGAGTTGGGGATGTGGTGGTGGCGATCGGCGGCAAGAAGATGGTGGAGGATGCTGAGTTTCGCGCTGCGATCGTCGAACACGAGTATGGCGAGGAGATGAAGTTGCGGGTCTTGCGTGACGGCAAGAAGATCGAAGTCATCGCACGGCTCAAGAAGGACGCCGACCGGCATGGGCCGATCAGCTCCCAGGAGCGCTCGCGTTTGTGGGGTCCACTCAGTGACGTCCGCCTGGGCTTCGAGGAGGTGATCCAACACGATACGGTGCTCACTCCCGAGCAGTGTGGGAGCCCGATCGTCGACCTCGATGGCCGGGTCGTTGGCTTGAACATCGCGCGGATCGGCCGGTTCGAAACGGTCGCGCTGACCGCCAAGATCGTGCTGGCATCGATCAAAAAAATTCGTTCCAACATCAAATAGACCGCCGCCTTGCGCGCCGGGGTGAGAGAGACCGAATATCGGTCCTTGCGGAATAATCGGGCTTGCCCTTCGCTAGGGAAACGATGCGCTTCGTCCGCTCTCTCATTGTCGTTCTGTCCCTGGGTCTTGCACTTGCGGTTGAGGTCTCCGCCCAGACCGAGGCCGCGCTTCCCGAGCACCCTTACAGAGTCGCCGTCGAACTGCCGTTGAACAAGCCAGTGGCGGATGGTGTGCCGGTCGAGGTCGTGACCGAGGATGGCAAGCCGGTTTCCGGGGTGTCTGTCCTGGTTGTCGACAACAAGCAGGTCGAGCGCAAGATCCGGATGGCGATCGGCTCCGCCAGCCGGAGTCGGCATGGCAGCGACATGGAGATGAGCTACCTCTACCTCCTGTGCCTGCATGGCAAGCGATTCGAGACCGATGCAAAGGGTCGCGCCATGGTGACGCCGGCCCGCCGGGGGCTGTTGGTAGTTATTGATGGGAGGCAAACCAAGTTTGGGACGTTCGCGGTCCGCGAGGGAGCCGAACCCAGACCGGTGCGCCTGGTGTTCTCGCCGCCGCCGGGAATCGACGCACTGGTAGTCGACCATCGGGGCAAGCCGGTGGCGGGGGTACCGGTCGCCCTGGTGCGACACTGGGGCCACGGTCACCGCACCAAGGTGGTCTCGGCGCAGACCGCCAGGGACGGTCGCGTTCGGCTCGACACTACCCGGATGGGGTTCTTTGGCTCGAACACCGAGATGACCTATGCCGTGGAGCCCTGGATTCCCGTCGCGGTACCGCCAAGTGTGAAGATCGAACCGAAGGCTCACATCAACGATCCGAACCATCCGATCAAGCTGGTCCTACCCCAGTACGGCCAGGTACGGGTCTATGTCACCGACGAGAATGACCGTCCGGTCCATGGAGTAGACCAACTCTATCTTCGGATCCCGCAGCTGGACGCCACCACGACTGATTACGTGACCGAAGACATCACGGAAGACTACGGGACGTTTCGTTTCGTGGAGGTCGGCGCTGAGGTCACAGTGACCTGCAAATTCCGCGGAATGAAGCGGCCCGAGCGGGTCGTTGCGGCGGGTCCACGGCACTTTCGGGAACTACGGGTGTTGACCCTGAAGGGGGTCAGCGTGCCGTTCTCAGCCTCGCTGATCGTGCATGACGCGCAAGGCCAGCCGGTCAGGAACGAGGACCTTGGGGTTTTGTTCTCTGGCCGACGGAACTTCCAGGGTCGAATCCAACGCACGGATCGTGAGGGTCGACTGCAGGTCCTGGTGCCCCAGGATTTCGAATCCGAAACGGATGGCTTCCTGACCGTGGTCCGGCGGGGGCCGGGTCGCAGGCTGGTGTACAAGGGCGCGCTGCGGGTGCCGCTATCCCGAGTCATGGACAAGCCGGCATTGGGCCCCATCAAGCTGCAGGAGGAGCCCTTGCTGGTGCAGGGTGTGGTGGTCGATGAAACCGGTCAGCCGATCCAGGGCGTGCGGATCTCTACCCAGCGTCACTACACCGTCGAACAATACGGCTCTTCCAGCACCAGTGGTCGGTCGGTGTTCTTTCGTCACCAGGTGACGACCGCCGAGGATGGCAAGTTCTTGCTTCGTGAACTCGGCCAGGAACGAGGCGCCGTGAAGCTACTTGGCTTCGGTTCGTCGAAGCAGGTCTACGTCGTCTCCGGGGAGACCGCGGAAGTCGGAGCAAAGAACCACAAGTTGGTGCTCGGGGCGGCATCGACAATTCGTGGATCCATGATTGGAATTCCGGACAAGGTCTCCTTTCCGGGTTCGATCCGGATCCGTGACAAGGACGGCAAGAACCCCAAGTACGTGTGGGCGAGCAACGAGTATAAGGGCAAATTCACGGTGCGGTCCTGTCCGCCTGGGACCTACAAGATTGAATTCAACTTGCCGCTTGGAAGAGTTCCCTTCCTCGTCGTCGACAACGTGCAGGTGGTTGGCGGCAAGGACTGCGAGGATCCGCGTCTGCAGAACATCGATATCAGGAAATACGGCAAGTTGATCGCTGTCGAGATGGTGGACGAGAAGGGCAAGCCGGTCGGACGCGGCAGGATTACGATGACCCGCAAGCAAAAGAACGGCAGGTCCAGCTACGGGACCGGCGTGGACGGCAAGGGCAGACTCAACCTGATGGTTCCGAAAGAAGGCGTCGAGGCCTATGCCTACGTCTCTGATGGCAGATATCAGGTGGTAGAGATCGCCAAGCTCGACTCGGACCGCAAGATCGTGATGAAGCCGGGGTTTCCGGTGAAATTGAAGGTCGGCAACTTGCCGAAACTGCCTGGCAACGTGCGGATCCAGGTGCATGCCCGTCCGCAAAAGCCTATGCCCTCGATGGGATACGACACACGGTACCTGAGTCCAGGTGGTGAATTGTCGTTCTTCGTTCCGATGGTCGGTGTGTACGACCTGACCCTGACCCTGAACCTGCGCAACTCCAATCCGGGGATCCGGGTCAACCAGTTGCTGAGACCGCCGGTGTTGCGCTACGAATTTTCCATCAAGGCTGGGAAGTCGGCGAACCCCAAACTCGTCGCCGTCGAGATCGAAGAGGAGGACCTGGAGATGATCCAGGAATATGTCGAAGAGGTGAAGCGCAAGTGACCCGTTACGCCCTGCACCCTGACTGACAAGCTCGCCAGTCGGCTGCTACTCGGCGCCCTCGGATTCCTTGCCGGTGACCTGCAGGAAGAACTCCTCCAGGCTGTTGCCCTCCTTGAAGGACCGCGGCGCTGCACCGAGGTCAAGCAGGCTGCGCAGTACGGCGGCGATCCCGGCATCCTCGTCCATGCTTGAGCCATCGAGATCCAACATCAGCCGGTAGCGTTCCGGGCCGCGCTGCTCGATCGCCGAGATGACCTGCATGTTTGCGAGAGCGTCTCGCTGCTGGTCGGTGAGCGGACGCCCAAACGTCATCTCCAGCTGGCGCCCGGCGCGGGTGATCTCCTGCACCGAGCCGTGGGTAATCAGCTTGCCGTGGTCCAGGATCGCCACATGGTCGCACATCTCCTGGATCTCGAGCATGTTGTGGGAACTGATGACGGTCGTGGCTTCGCCGGTGTGTTGCAACTCGACGATCAGGTCGCGGATCTGCTTGGCGTTCTGTGGGTCGAGACCGGAGGTCGGTTCATCGAGCAGGATCACCTCAGGGTTGCCGAGAAAGGCCTGGGCGATGCCCATCCGCTTCAGCATGCCGTGTGACAGGGCGTGCACCCCGCGCTTGGAATACTCTGCCAGTCCGACCTTCTCCAGGGTCGCCTCTACCTCGGCCTCAGCCTCATCCCGGGTCTTGCCGTCGAGCAAGCGGAAGAAGGCCAGTTGCTCCAGGATCGGGACGTTGCGTTGGAACAGCGCGTCCTGGGGTAGGATGCTCAGTCGCCCCTGCAACTCCGAGATGTGGTCGATGTCGACACCGAGTACCCGAGTGCTACCTGAGTCGGCGTGCAGGAAGCTGGCGATGATCGAAAACAGCGTCGTCTTGCCGGCACCGTTGGGGCCGAGCAGACCGAACACCGAACCCTTGGGTACGCCGAAGGACACCCCGTCGAGCGCCTTGACGGCGTCGAACGACTTGCTGATGTTCTCGATCTCGAGGGCAAAGTCGCTCATCACAGGTCCCGCCTGGTGAAGTGGCGATGGCCGAGGAACAGGAACACCGCTGCGTAGCCCAGGCAGCCGAAGGTGGCGGCCAGGAAATGGCTGAGGCTGTGGTGCTGGAGGTAGACCTGTGTTCCCCAGGGCAGCAGATAGGTGACGTTCTCCAGCGGTTCCCAGGTGTTGCGGCCGATCAGGGCGACTATCGGGACGCCGCCGACCAGCAGGGTGATCACGATCAGGCTGACCATCGGAGAGTCGATTGCCGAGGAGATCCAGGCCGAGGCCGCGATGTACGGTATCGACAGGATGATCAGGACCAGGCAGCCCTGCATACCCCAGGTCAGTAGGGGGCCCCAGCCGTAGAACGGCAGCTTGGCGCCCATGTACAACACGATGGTAAGCGCCAGGAACACGAGGACCAGCGCATGCGCGATCACCATACCGAGCACGCGGCCGAAGAAGATGCTGGAGCGGTCCGCCCGCATCAGGTGGAACCGGATACCCCGACTCTGGATATCGCCCGAGAACAGGTTGAAGGCTCCCATGATGGTCACGAACGGCCACCCCCACAACAGGATCATCAGGATCGCTGACAGGAGTGCCGGGTGATCATCGAGGAGGTGGTCGGTCCACTGCTCGAGTTCCTCTTCGGCGGCCTGCTTTTCTTCCGGGTCTTCGATCTCCTCGATAGCGTTGCTGCCGAGCACCCAACTGACTGTGCCACGTATGATCCGCTCGTCCTTGATCTGGTTGACGACGTCTTCGCGGGTGAGTTCGATGCCGCGCTTTGCGCCCTCCTTGACCAGTAGCTCGACGGGTTGCAGCAGGGAGCTGGCGACGCTCAGACCGAAGATCAGCGACAGCAGCAGGAACACCAGGCCGACACCGCCACGGATCGAGTACTTGGTGGAGTACAATCCGATGAGTTTCACATGGCGGTTGTTCAACGCAGACTCCTGTTCAGCGGGTGAAGTCTTCCTTGAAGGTCCCGTTGATGAAGATCAAGGTGAGGACCGGGTAGATCAGGCCCAGGATGGTCGACAGATTGAATCCACCACCCAGTGCCTCGGGCGTCTGCATGGCAGAGATGGCGGTCCCGGCTACCCCGAGGACTGCGTAGGCGTTGCCCATTGTGCGACCGAGGAACTTCTTCTGCTGCAGGTATCCGATACCGGACAGCAGCAGAAGCAAGGCGCTCACCAGTGACATGGCGATGAGGAACATCCAGAACCCGGTGCCAAGATCGTCCATGGCGGCCATTTGGGCCTGGGCTTCGGCATCATTGGTCTTTTCGACCGCCGAGACCATCGTGCCCATGAGCGCGAGCACCGCGATCATCCCGAGAGCCCCGAGACCCGTGAACGCGGAGAATACCAGGTTGATGATGGCGAGCGCGGTGAGGCCGCCTGGGCGTTTTCCTTCTGACATGTTGATTTGTGCTAAATGGGCAAGGGATAGGTCGGCGGCAAGCTAATCCGATCGGGGTGGGTTTGGGAGTCTGCGACGCTAAAAACGACAGCGGAGGGTTATTCATTTCTGTGGCCTGGCCTTTACCCAGATTTCTTCGCATG
>JAYZDB010000086.1:0-5998 GCA_036338025.1 Planctomycetota bacterium | reverse complement strand
GCCGCTGCGCGTGCCCTCTCCGAGCTTGCACGGGAGGACGTGGAGGATTCGGTTTCCCAGATCTACCAGGAGGATTTGCGGTTTGGTCCCGATTACATCATTCCCAAGCCGTTCGATAGCCGCGTGCTGTTACGGGTGGCGCCGGCGGTAGCGCTGGCCGCCAGCATATCGGGTGTGGCCCGGCGTCCGATCTCGGACATCGAGGAGTACCGGGCGTCGATGTCGCGGTTCCTGGGCAAGGAACACGAGTTGATGCGGTTTGCAGTGGCTCGGGCCCGTAGTCGACCACAGCGCATCGTGCTCGCTAACGGGGAGAACGAGAAGGTGCTGCGTGCCGTCAGCCAATTGGTCGATGAGCGCATCATCGAACCGGTCCTGATCGGCAAGCAGTCACTCATCGAAGAGCGTGCCTCGGAGATCGGTCTGGCCCTGGATCGATGCCGAGTGATCGACATGTTCAAGACGGATCTCGTTTCGGACTTTGCGCAGCGCTTGTTCGAGCGTCGAGCCCGCAAGGGTATGACCCTCGAGATCGCGGAGCGGCGGATGCACAACCGCGACTGGTTCGCTGCCATGATGGTGCAGGAAAATGAGGCGGATGGCATGGTCGGCGGGCTGACCAGCAGTTTTCCAGAGACCTTGCGGCCGGTGCTGACCGTCGTCGGTACCTCGCCGGAGGCTCAGCGGGTAGCGGGTGCTCACTTGATGGTGCTCGACAACAAGATCTACTTTTTTGCGGACACCACCATCAACCTCGATCCGAGTGCCGAGGACCTCGCCGAGATCGCATGTCTGACCGCTGACCTCGCGAAGAGTTTCGACGAGGAACCACGAATCGCAATGCTGTCGTTCTCGAACTTCGGATCGGTCAACAGCAAGCACGCAGAACGGGTTCGGAAGGCGACGGAACTGGTTCGGACCTGGCGGCCGGACCTCGAAGTCGAAGGTGAGATGCACGCCGATACGGCGATGCTCTACGAGGAGACCGCCGAACATCATCCGTTCAATCGACTTTCCCAACGGGCGAACGTCCTGGTATTCCCGTCTCTCGAAGCCGGTAACATCGCCCAGAAGATCGCGGCCTGTGCCGGTGGTCAGGCCAGTGTTGGCCCGATCCTGGTCGGCTTGAATCGTCCGGTGTGTATTCTGTCGCCGTACTCGGGTGTGCGCGACATCGTGATCAGCACCGCCATCACTGCGATGATGGCGTCGGCCCGCACCAGTGAGTCGCCGGAGGACCGCAAGAATGTCGACTTGCTACGGATCGCGCGTTTGGTCGAGAAGACCAAGTCCGAGAAGGAACTCAGCCAACCGGGTGGTCGCGGTTAGAACGCCGTTGGATTGCGCGGTGGATCCGGCAGTCGGGAGCAGGAGGGGGTCAGGCGTTGCGCTGACCGACGGTCGGGATGGTGGAGAGTTCTGGGTTTTCCTGCGCCAAGACGCCCACACCGTGTACCGGCAGGCTGAGTTCGACGACCCGTCCGTTGCTCTTGGATAGGCCTTGGGTGAGCGTTCCACCATGGGCCTTGGTGAGTTTTTCCACGATCGCGGTGCCAAACGGAGCCGCGCTGGTCATGTTGTCGTGGCTGCTTGGATTGCAGGCGCCGAGCACGTCGCTGCTCCGTTCCATCGAGAACGGGGTGTCATCCTCGACCACGATGCGGGCCCAGGGGCCCACCCGTAAGACCTCGATTCTGACGGTGCCGAGATCTGGGGAGGCTTGGAAGGCGTTTTCGACCATCCCCCGGACGATCCGACCCATCCGATCGGGATCGCATTCGCAGCGCACCGCTTCGGTGGGCTTCGTGATTGACAGGGCGACCTTCTTGTCGTGGGTTTGTGCGAACACCTGGGCGGCGATCTGATCGGTCAACAGGCAGATGTCGACCTCCTTGAAGTTCAGCTGCATGGCTTTCGCTTCGATCTTGGCGAGATCCAGGAGTTCATCGATCAGGACTAACAGCCGCTGCGATTCGGAGTAGATGATGGCCAGGAATCTGGCCCGCGCGTCGGGATCATCGTCCGTGAATTCGGTGAGGATCTCCTCGGCGGCGATGATGGAGGTTAGCGGCGTGCGCATCTCGTGGCTGAGGTTGGACAGGAAGGTGTCCTTCGCCCGGTCGAGGGTCTCCATCTCGACATAGGCCTCGTCTAGCATCCGTGACCGCTCCTCAAGGCGGGTCTGCAGGACCCGGATCTCTTCGGCAGTCGCGACGTCCGGCAACTCGGCAAGGCCACTGGCGTTGGTCTCAGCGGCCGCGGCAGCCTGTGCGAGTTTGCTGGCCAGACTGCGCAGACGGTGGTGGAGTTGCTCGAATTCGGGCGTCGGAGCGCTGGGGAGGTCGAGTGCATAGTCGCCCTGCAGCAGCTGGTCGATCTGCGCGCGGGTGTTATCGAACTGACCGCCGAAGCGCTGCGCGATCCGATCACCAAGGTAGTAGGTCATGATCATGAAGATCAGCGCCAAGACCGCTCCCCAGGCTTGGTACACCTCGACCATCTGGGCGGCACGCGCCATCGGGGTCGCGACGCGGACTGCAGCCTTTACCCGGCCCTTGGCCACCGACCGTGAGGTGGCGACGTAGATGTCGCCGATCGGGGTTGAGTCCGGACGCTCGAATGCAACCCAGTCGGTTGGCATATCTATGGTCAGGGGAAAGTGCGTGAGGGTCGAGTCGCTGGCGCTCTGCACCACCAGTCGACGCATCGTGCCGAGTGCCTCGATCGGTTGGTAGACTGCGATCGCCAGCAGATCCGAGCTGGAGATTGCGCGGCTCAACTTCGCTTTCAGCTGGCTGAGTTCCTGACTGCCGGGGTCCTCTGACAGATCGCCGGCAAGGTGACTGGCGTGGGCGGTGACGTTTTGCCAGACCGCCTCGCGGGTGCACTCATCGGCCATCTGGCTGGCACCGGCGAAGTACGTGAAGGTGGCGACGGCCAGGCCTGCCCACATCGGAAGAACCAGCTGCCAACGCAGCCTGTTACCCCGTTGCACGTGTCGTTCGCTGAAGTTCATTGGCCCGGCATCGCCAGCCATGCGCGCGTTCTACGCGCTGCCAGCCATCGAGCGCCCGGTGGACACGACCTCGAAGGTCGGTTCGCCCCGCTTCGCCCGCACCTTGATGATGGAGTTTGCTTGCAGGTTGTTGGCAAGGATGAGGTCGGTCAGCGGATCCTCGATCTTCCGCTTGATCAGTCGGCGCAGCTCACGAGCGCCGTATTCCTCGGAGAAGCCTTCTCTGGCGAGGATGTTCTTGATCCCACTGGAGAAGTCGAGCTGGATGCCCTGGCGAGCCAGCAGGCCAGAGACCTCTTTCAGCATCCGATGTGCGATCCGCTCGCAAACCTTGATCGAGAGCGGATTGAACACCACGAGGTCGTCGATCCGGTTGATGAACTCCGGGCGGAAACACTCGCGCATTCCCTCGAGCGTCGCCTCCTCCACGTTGTCCTCGTTGATGTCCTCTTCTTGATCGGCAAAGCCCATCCGACCGCGCAGCGCGTCGAGCTTCTCGATCCCGAGGTTGCTGGTCATGATCACGATGGTCTGGTGGAAGGACACCACCTGTCCCTTGCTGTCGGTGAGGATCCCTTCGTCGAGGAGTTGCAACAGCAGGTTGTGGACCTTCTGGTGGGCCTTCTCGATTTCGTCGAACAGGACCACGCAGTTTTTCTTCTTGCGGACCGTCTCGGTCAGGAAGCCACCTTCGCTGTGCCCGATGTAGCCGGGTGGCGAACCGATGAGCTTGGCGTACTCGTGGGGCAGGGCGTACTCCGAGCAGTCGATTCGAACCAGCCGGCCCGGATCGTCATACAAGGAGCGCGCCAGCGCCTTGGCGAGTTCGGTCTTGCCGGTACCTGTGCGGCCGACCAGCAAGAAGGTGCCGATTGGGGCGCCGGGTCGCTGCAGGCCGACGGCCGACTTCTTGACCGCGCGGCACAGGGTCTCGATGGCCTCATCTTGTCCGATGATCTGGTTGCGCAGGGTCTTCTCGATGCCGAGCACCTTGCGGAAACTGCGTTGCTTCTCGGCTGCGCCGGAAGGCCTTGGGATCAAGGCATGTTCGCCCTCCGAGGCGGTAGCATCGGTTGTCGGCAAGCTGACCTGGTGAATCTCCAAGCCGGGGTTCACGTCGATGCATATCTGGTAGAGCAGCTCTTCGACGATTTCTTGGTCATAGTCGTCTTCCATCTGGCCAACAGTCGCGAGGATCTCAGTCTCGAACTCGGGAATGCAGACTTCCACGATTTGGCGCCGGTAGCTCGCCTTATTTGAAATCCCCTGCCGGAGCAGGTCTTCAAGGGCATCCTCGGAACAACTCCGGACCTTGATAAACTCATCGATGAGATCGAAGTATTTGATTACAACGTTGCTTTCAGATGTCTTCACGGCCTGTTCCTCTATGTACGAGCCCGAAGATCGCGGCTGCGATCCTCCGGGGTGCTTCCTTATTTTCGACCGAAGCGGGCCCTAGCTTGATGACTCCCAGCGATACTCCTCCGACTTTGCTGCCTTCTCGTTCCTGAAGATGAATCGTCGCAACGATCCTCGCTTCTTCGCCCTGCTGGTACACGAAGGATTGCTGTCCGCGCCCTTGGCACGGGATGCCATGGCGGCCGACGATCCTGTCGATTTCCTCATCGCTGGCGGGCATGTAACAGCTGAGCAGTGGGAGGTGTGGGAGGCCACGGAGGCTGGCAAACGGCCGCAACTGACGCGCTACGAACTCGGTGGGCTCCTTGGTGAGGGCGGGATGGCCCGCGTATTCGAGGCCACCGATCGAAGTGCCGGGGACATCTCGGCCCTGAAGGTGCTGAAACCCTCACTGTGCAAGGATGCAACAGTTGTACGCCGGTTCATCGCAGAGTCGAATCTGCTCATCGACCTGAAGTGCGACCACATCGTTGCGGCGCACCGCGTAGCCCGGGAGGGGGACGCCATTTACCTTGAGATGGAATTGCTCGAGGGTCGGTGCCTGCAGGACGATTTGTCGGAGGATACTCCGATGGACGAGCTGGAGGCGCTGTCCATCGTCGTGCAGATCGCGAAGGCTTTGGAATACCTCCACGGTCGAGGTCTGGTGCACCGAGACATCAAGCCCGGCAACATCATCCAGTGCTCGGATGGTCGTGCAGTGCTGATCGATCTCGGTTTTGCCGTCGGGAGCGATGGTGATGACAGCGATCTCACCTCGGGCACCGTCCACTACATTTCACCAGAGCAGGCTACCGGCAGTGGGCAACTCGACGTCCGGGCGGACATCTACTCGCTCGGTTGCACGCTCTATCATCTGGTCACCGGCTCGCTGCCGTTCGATGGGGAATCGAGCGAGGAAGTGATGGCCCGGCAGGTTCTCGACACCCTGTCGGACGAGCGCATCAAGGCCATCGGCTTGTCACAACAGGCGCATTTTTTCATCGAGAAGATGATGGCCAAGGAAAAGGAGATCCGCTTCCAGGATCCTGCCGAGCTCATCGCCGAGATCGAGGGTTATCTGAAGTCGGTGGCCTGGGAAGCCGAACAAGACGCCGCCCGTGAGAAACCGAAACGTGGTAGCACCCTGCGCTCGCAGGCACGGGGCCGTCCGACCCGTCGCCGTACTGGCCGGCGCCGGCCGCGCTGAGCGCGGGAGCCTGCGGACCAGCCCGACGGCCGGCGTCTGCGGAAGAATTGGCGATCCCTTCGCCTGTTTGGAGGCACAGGCTGATGATGATCGAGGAACGATCGGAGATGCACTATGGGCCGCGAGAACGCATTCAACACCTGGGCGAGAGTCGCCTCTCCGATGCCGAATGCCTGGCGCTGGTCTTGCGGGTTGGTGGTCGCGGCGAGAGCGCTGAGCAGTTAGGGCAACGTCTCCTGCGGCATTTCGGAGGACTCGATCGGCTCGCCGCTGCAGAACTCGGGGAGGTGATGCAGGTGCCGGGACTCGGCCCGGCAGGTGCCGCCGCCTTGTCAGCGGCGTTCGGTCTGTCACGCCGGCTCAGCGAGGGGGAC
>JAYZDB010000085.1:0-5121 GCA_036338025.1 Planctomycetota bacterium | reverse complement strand
CTGAAGTTCTAGCCAGCATCCTGGCGGACGATCCGGTCGAGGTTTTGCGCCAGGCCCACCTCGCGTCGATGGCTGGTGCAGACTGGCTGGAGATCCGTCTCGATACGCTGCCCTCCGACATCGAACCGAGCAAGCTGCTGGCTGACGTCCGCTTGCCGGTCCTGGTTACCTGCCGCACGCCTCGAGATGGCGGCGAATTCCAGGGCTCGCGGGAATCCCGCCGGCAACTCCTGCAGCGATGGGTGGATGCCGATATCGCTGGGATCGATCTGGAGGCCTGGGAGGAGTGGGTGCCGGATGGGGTGGAGCGCCTGCCGGTGGTGATCCGCTCCTACCACAACCTCACCGGCGTCGATGCCAACTTGCCGGCGATCCGTGATCATCTGCTGTCGACCGGCGCCAACCTGGCCAAGATCGCGGTCACCGCCCATGACCTGGTCGATGCGGCGCCAGTTCTGGACCTGCTCGGGCAAACGGACCAGGCCGCCCAACCGACCATCGCTTTCGCGATGGGTGAGGATGCCTGGCCGACCCGGGTACTGGCCTGTGTCTACGGCGCGCGGTTTGTATACGCAGCGGTCGAGGAAGGTCTGGAGACCGCGCCGGGCCAGCCGACCGTGCAGGATCTCACCGGATTGTACGATGTGCGGCGTCTGACCCGCTCGACCGCCATCTACGGGGTGCTCGGAAACCCGGCGCGGGAATCCTGGAGTCCCTGGGTGCACAACCGCGCCTTCCGTCGGCTGGGGACCGACGCGATCTACCTGCCGTTTACGACGTCCCACCCCGAGGCGGCGGTAGCGATGCTGTCGCGTCGTCGTTTGCGTGGCCTGTCGGTGACCGCGCCACACAAGACCGCCTTGCTGCAATACTGCCATCAACTCGATGAGGAGACGCAGCAGACCGGTGCCCTCAACACCTTGTCGTTCTGGGCTCACGGCGTGGTGCGCGGCAACAACACCGACGTGATCGGGGTGCGTGAGGCTCTGCTTGAGGCTGGCCTGAGCGCCGACTCGGGTCAGGGCGTGGTGTTGGGCGGCGGCGGCGCGGCGCGGGCCGCGGCGCTGGCGCTCAGCCAACTCGGCATGTCGGTGACGATGATGCCGCGCAGCCTCGAGGCGGTGCGGGAGTTTGCTCGTGAGCACGACTTCCAACTGGCCCGCCTCGATGCTGACCTGCTGACGGAATTGCGGCCGGTGGTGGTGGTGCACGCGACGCCGGTCGGCGGATCCGCGGATCCCGATGGACAGCTGGTGCCGGGCTGGCAGATCGCTCCGGGGACCTACGTGCTCGACATGGTCTACCAGAACCCTCGCACGCCCCTGCTGCGCGCGGTTGCCGCTGCGGGTGGGGTGCCGGTGCCGGGGCTAGGTATGTTCCTGGCGCAGGCGCGCGAACAGATCTACCACTTCACCGGCCGTCGGTTGCCGCTCGATGGCCTGGTAGACCTGGTCGGAGGGCGATGATGGGGCGTTTTGCCGGGGTTTTGCGATGACCGGGGCCAGTCTGCGCAGCGTCGTGCTGGTCGGGCCGCGGGCGGCTGGCAAGACGACCCTGGCCCGGCTGCTGGCCGAACGCCTGGGCTATGCCTTTGCTGACACCGATGAGCTGTTGGCGGCGTCGGTCGGCTGCCCGGCGGGAGAGTTTTTGGTGAGCCAGGGGGAGCCGGCGTTTCGCGCCGCCGAGGAGCCGGTGGTGACCGAGGCCCTGGGCTCCAACCTGGGGCGGGTGCTGGCTTTGGGAGGTGGGGCGGTGCTGGCGGAGAAAGTCCGCAATGTTCTGGCACAGTCGACGCATTTCGTCGTCTTCTTGTCTGCCCCGGTGTCGATTCTGGTCGACAGGCAGGCAAGCGGGAGTTTTCGCCCGCCGCTGTCGAATCAGTCTCTCGCCGAGGAAGTTCAGACGCTGCTCCGAGACCGCCAGCCGCTCTACCGGGCGGTCAGTGATCTCGAGTTGGATACGAACTCCCTGGATGTCCATGGGTGTCAAGCCGCGATCTTGGTTAGTATGGGGCTGGGCGGTAGTTAGCTTGGTATGGCAGGTCGGTGTAGGTTCGAGTTGGTAATGAGGATCAGCAGGTTCTTGGTAGTTGTCGCTGTTTCGCTTCTCGCGGCTGGCGCAGCCGCGTCCGGCGAGAAGCCGGGTCATGGCGAATGTGCGGCCCAGAAGCAGAACGGCGGCACCAACGGTGACCAGAAAGACGGCGACCAACAGAGTGAGCTGGACAAGCTGCTCGCGCAGTGCCGGGCCGACCTCGCCACGGTCGGACCCAATTCGCGGCAAAAACGGGCGGTGGCGGTGGCCACCCTGCTGTCCGTCGATGACCAGCGGGCTCACAGCATCCTGCAGGAGTATGTCATCCCCGGCGACGACCCGCAGGGCATCCGTCATCTGGTCTTGCTTGAGTTGGCGCGTCAGCTCGCCAACCTGAACGCGGCGGCGTTCTACCGTAGCAAGCAGCGGGACGTGATCCGCCGCACGTATCTCGTCAAGCTGGTGCAGCACTTTGATGGCAAGCCGGCGGCCAATCCCAAGCTGGCCGCGCTACGGAGCCTGGCGCGGGCTGCGCTCGCCGCCATGCGAACCAAGGAAGACCTGCAAACCGGCCTCGGCGATCTGTTGAAGATCGAAGAGCTGTCCCTGAACGCTGTCTACGCGATCGGACAAGCCCAGGAACCGGCTTTGGCGCCGCTGCTCGGCGATCTCCTGGACGGCACCGGCAAGGACAAGCTGAAGGCGCAAGCCGCCAGCGCCGCGCTCGAGAACCTGTGCTACGAGACCTTCTTCGACAAGCAGTCGTTCGATGCCTGGTGGGCCAAGAACAAGGACAAGGGTTACATCGAACTCGCCGAGCGTTACGCGCGGCGAGCCCGGCAGATTCTCAGGGACGAGGTCGGGGCTGCACGCCAGCGCCATACCGAGACCGTCGTGCAGTTGGTCGAGTTGTTGGCGCGGTCGACGATGAAGGATCGCTGGAAGAAGATCGGCCGCGAGGTCTTCGAGAGCGGCGCGCCGGAACTCACCTCGGCGAGTCTCGGGCGCCTGGCCGAAGTACTCGCCGATGTCGTTCCGGATTCGAAAGCCAGTGAAGCCAAGGATCGCCTGGCCTTCGCGGCGGAGATCGGACGTCGCCTGGCGGCCCAGCCGGCCGACGCCCAGCATGCCTTGTTGCTGGAAGTCGGCAGCTACCTGTGCGCGCCGGATGAGACCGCACCGCGCAAGGCCCAGCAGGCCTTGCTCCAAAAGGGCGTGTCCCATCCGTCGACCCTTGTGCGTTTGGCTGCCCTGCGCGGCCTGCGCCGTTTCTTCACACCGGCCAACCGGTCCCTGGTGGTCGATGTTGCTGCCGAGGCCCAGAGCGCTGATGACCTCGAGCAGTTGCAGGTGGTCATCGGTACCCTGAAGACCGAAGACTGGTCGGCGCCGAGGGCGGCTGAGGAGGCTGACCTCGCCAGGTGGATCGGGGTGTTGCGCAACTTGCTGACCGACAAGGCCCTGCCGACCGCACTGCGGATCGATGCGCTCAAGGTCTTGTGCCGTTCGGACGCCGATGGAGCGCGCCTGCGGCCGGTCTTCAACATCTTGCTGGCGGAGGTCATCCGCGAAGACCTGATTGTCGAGGTGCGAAGCCAGGTCTTGGTGCGGCTGCAGCGCCTGCTGCCCGCCAAGGTCGGCGCCGCGCGTGACGCGGCAACGGCGGAATACCTGCAGCTGCTGAGCGGGCTGCAAGAATCCGAGGTCCCGGAGATTCGCCTGGCGGCGGTCCGCCTGCTGGTGCTGCCTGACAACCTCGCACCGGAGCACCGCGAGAAGCTCGGCCGCTCCCTGATCCAGTCGGTCGGGCAGCGTCTGCTGACCGAGACCGACGACGCGGTGTTTGCCGCGCAGGTCGCGGCGCTACGCAACTTCGGCGGCGAGGATGTACACGTCGCTGCGGTCAATGCCAGTTTGCGCGAGGCCCTCGATGCCCTGCGGGCCAAGCCGGCGGCGGCCAAGCGTTTGAGCGTGTTGGTCGGCGGCCTGAAGCAGTTGGCTCTCAACGAGCGCAGCACCGCAGCCGAGTGGTTTAAAACCTGCCTGCTCCTGCTCGAGCCCCCGCTGGCCGATCGGCCGAGCATTCGCAGCATCCTGCAGTACCATGTCGGTCGCGACAACGGCCAGAAGCTCGCCACCGAGACCAAGGAACTGCAGGTCTCGATCCACAAACTGGTGATCCGTACCGCGGCCCTGCGCTCTGATGCGGCGCCGTGGAGCAGCGACAAGAACCAGGACGAAGCCAAGATGGTGCAGGCGGCGTGCAAGGCGCTGAGCGCGGACAAGGAACTCCCGATCGACCGGGCCTTCGATACCGCGACGATGCGGATGACCAGCCTGCGCTGTCTGGTCGCCATGAAGGACTCGGCCTACCTGGCGCAGATCCTCGAGGCCTGGTTGGCGGATGCAGACCAGGTCCTCAACGGACCGGATCGTGACACGGCGCGCCTGTGCTACGCCGAGGCCCTGCTACAGCAGGGCAAGCCGGACGAAGCCTGGAGCAAGTCGGGGATCCAGACGGTGGCTGGCACCGGGTTGCCCGAACGTCTGCGGGTGACCGATGCGATCGTTGCGCAGTTGATCAAGGACAAGAAGGGCGTGGCGGCGGTCCCGCTGCTGGCGGACCTGATCAACTGGACGCCGGCGGATTCACCGGATTACTGGCGCCGTTTCGAACTCGGCCTGCGGCTGCGTCACCAACTCGACCCGAAGCAGAGCCAGGCTCTGCTCAAGGAGTTGGACAGCTGGGTGAGCAAGCAGGCCAGCTTGACGCCGGAGCAGAAGGGCATCGCTGCCAAGCTGCGGGCGGCGCTGAGCGACACCGCCAAGCCGGGCAAATAGCCCCCCGAGCCGGGTCACGGCTGCGTCCGCGTCGGTCTTTGGGGCCCGGTGGTGATGTTTTCGACCCTGACCTTGCAGTGCGTTCCTGGGTGGTTATGGTTCCGCGCCCGAACCACACCGCGGGGTGGAGCAGTCCGGTAGCTCGTCGGGCTCATAACCCGAAGGTCACAAGTTCGAATCTTGTCCCCGCTACCAGTGGTACTTCTGGACGAACGGCTTCGCGCTGTTCGTCCAGTTGTCTTTAAG
>JAYZDB010000084.1:0-6698 GCA_036338025.1 Planctomycetota bacterium | reverse complement strand
AACCTGCAGCATGATCCTTCAGAGTCGAAGAACATCGCGAGTGATCACGCAGAGTTGCTGGTCTTGATGCAGAAGACCGTCACCGCGCACCGGGCTACGTTGAAGCCGGTGCCAAACCAACTGCACTAGGCCCTGGCTGCTCTGAACTAGCGCCTGCGCCTGGGGGGGACCAGTTGAGCACTGAAATCGCGCTCAGGTACCTTGGCCAATTCCAGCAACTTGCCTTCGCTGTCCATCAGCTTCTGTTCCTCTTTCTCCAGCTTCTCTTCATCCTGGATGATTCCGCGCAGTTGCAGCTTCTTGCGCTTCTCTTCGCGTCCTTCGAGCCTCGTACGTCTGGCGGCCATCGCTTTCTTGCGAAAATCCATCAGGTTCATCTCGTGCAGGAACTTGTTGTAGCGGCGTACCCAGCCGTCAAACGTCAGCTTGGCGTAGCCCTTGGCGGTCTTGCGCATCGCACTGATAACCTTGGCCGGCGTGATGTGAAAACCCTTCATGGACACGAAACCAGCCAACTTTCCTTTCTTGTCAAATAGCGTGAGCGACGGAGTGGAACTCCCGTAGGTCTTGATGGCGTGGCTGTCGTCGGCGATATCGATTCGCCCGCACTTGAATAGGCGCGTTCCAACGATGACCTTCGGCTGCTTGAACAAGGTCTGCTCGAATGCATCGAGCCGACGCTGATCCGCCCGTGAGTCGTACAGGTAGATCAAGGAGAGCTCACCGGCTTGTGCGGCACTGCGGACGAGTTCGGTGGCGGCCAGTCGATTGTCGCCCTTCTTCAGGTCCTGCAGGCTGGGCAGGCTCTCGGTAGTGAAGTAGGTGCCCCAGCGCTCGACAACGGCTGTCGGCGGGCCACGCCGTTCACGTCCCTGACTTGCGAGGGTGTCTGCTGTGCTCAGCGCGAGCAGGAGTCCGACCAGGGCACATGGATTGATGTTCATGCGAGTGCCAATGCGGGTTCGAGTGAGGGAGAGGCAGAGCTTACCACGTGTGGCGAGGAGATCTTGCTTGTTGCCATCGCTACAACTTTAACTCGTCCTCAGACTACCCTGGTCCCTGGTCCGTAAGGCTTGCCAGCGCCGATGTTTGCCTATGGAGAGGGGGAGAAATCGTCCGGATCTATTGACGAATTACCCTCCAACGTCTACAGATCCTCCCCCCAATGACCGCGTTTCCCGGCAATCGACTCAGCAACCTCGCTCTTACCTGGGGGTTGGCTCTCCTGCCGAGTCGCCCCGGGGTAGCGAAGCGTCTGTCGTAGCGGAACACCGAGACGATCCAGAGGCCCGCAGCCCCGAAGGGGATGCGGGCTTTTTAGTTCCCGCGACTCCTGCGGGCGGCTTCGCAATCACCACACACCAGACCGATGGAAAGACTGAAGATCTTCGATACCACCCTGCGCGATGGCGAGCAGGCCCCAGGGTTCAGCATGCAGATTGCCGAGAAGCTGCAACTGGCCAAGTCCCTCGCTGCCCTGGGTGTCGACGTCCTGGAGGCCGGGTTCCCGGCTGCCTCCCCCGACGATCACGCGGCGGTGCAGACGGTGGCAGAGAACGTCAAAGGTCCGGTGATCGCGGGACTCGCTCGCTGTCTCGACGCCGATATCGACGCCGCCTGGGACGCCCTGCAGTACGCCGCCAGGCCACGGATCCACGTGTTCTTGGCAACCAGTGCGATTCATCGTGAGCACAAGCTGAAGATGGCCAAGCAGGAGATCCTCGCCCGCACGCGAGCGGGAGTTGCCAGGGCCAGGTCGTACTGTGAGGACGTGGAGTTTTCCCCCGAGGATGCTTCCCGCACCGAGCGGGAATTCTTGCGAGAAGTCATCGAAGCGGCGATCGAATCAGGAGCCACGACGATCAACGTGCCGGACACGGTTGGGTATACCGTACCGCACGAATTCGAAGACCTGTTCCGCTGGTTGTCGTCGAATGTACAAGGCATCGATCAGGTGACGCTGAGTGTGCACTGCCACGATGACCTGGGACTGGCTGTTTCCAACAGTCTCGCGGCGATCCGCGGGGGAGCGCGCCAGGTTGAATGCACGATCAACGGAATTGGCGAACGAGCCGGCAACAGTTCGCTTGAAGAACTGGTGATGGTCCTGGCGACCCGCGGCGAGGAGTTCGGGGTGACGACCGGTATCGATACGACGCGGTTGGTACCGACCAGCCGCCTGCTATCTACGATCACTGGCGTCGCAGTGCCGCCGAACAAGGCGATCGTGGGACGAAACGCATTTGCACATGAGGCGGGTATTCACCAACACGGCATGCTCTCCCACGCCTCGACCTACGAAATCATGACCCCGGACTCGGTGGGGTTCGATGGTGATCGCTTCGTGTTGGGCAAGCACAGTGGCCGCCACGCCCTGCGCGATCGGATTGCGTCACTGGGCCACGAACTCGACCAGGATGCGTTCGATCGGTTGTTCGTGGCCTTCAAGGAACTCGCTGACCGGAAACAGGAGATCCTGGATCCCGACCTTGAAGTGCTGGTCTTGTCGATCGGGACCCGTGTTGCTGGACCGTGGTCTCTGTTGAGTCTTCACACCAGTGCTGGTACGGATCGTCTGGCT
The DNA here is from genome assembly GCA_036338025.1 of Planctomycetota bacterium. Lineage (GTDB taxonomy): Bacteria > Planctomycetota > UBA1135 > UBA1135 > UBA2386 > JAYZDB01. The sequence continues at coordinate 4,117 of JAYZDB010000084.1, read as the reverse complement.
ACCGCAACGGTCAGCTTGTCGCACGAGAACGGCGAACGGATCGATGAGGCAGCCACTGGCGATGGACCAATCGACGCGATCTTCAGAGCCTTGGTTCGCGCAACCGGGCATCGCGGCGCGCATCTCGAGGACTATCAGGTGCGGAGTGTGACTCTCGGTGAAGACGCCCAGGGGCAAGTCACGGTGGTTTGTCGTCGTGGGGACCGGGCCTTCCGGGGAAGTGGCTACAGCACCGACATCGTCGAAGCGAGCGCCCAAGGCGTCCTCGAGGTGATCAACCAGTGGGAGCGACTCGAACAGCCGATCCCTGGCTCACCCGCGATGGCTGAGGCAAGTCGATGAGTATGCAACAGACCGAGTGGATCTGGTTCGATGGCGAGCTTGTACCCTGGGCTGAGGCCAACGTGCATGTGATGACCCATGCCCTGCACTACGGCTCATCGGTTTTCGAGGGCATTCGGGTCTATGCGACCCCGACGGGACCGAAGTTCTTCCGCTTGCCCTGCCACCTTCGACGCCTGGCCGATTCGGCAGCCACCTATCGACTCAAGCTCGAATTTGATCAGGAAGAACTCACCAAGGCCTGCCAGGAAGTTGTCCGAAAGAACGAGTTGCGTTCCGCCTACGTTCGGCCGATCGCCTTCCACGGATTTGGCCAACTGGGACTCAACCCCGGAGAGGCACCAGCGCGTCTGGCCATCGCCGCAGTACCGTGGGCCAACTTCCATGGCGGATCGGCGATCGGAGAGGGGATCGATACCTGTATCTCCTCCTGGCAGCGCCTCGCGCCGAATACCGTACCCGTGATGGCGAAGGCTGGCGGCAACTACCTCTCCAGCCAACTCATCCACATGGAGGCGAAGCGCAACGGCTTCGATGAGGGGATCGCTTTGGGGCCGGACGGAACGGTCAGTGAGGGGGCTGGCGAAAACCTGTTCGTAGTGAGGGATGGGGTCGTGCGAACACCGATCGTCAGCGGTTCTTTGTTGGCAGGGATTACCCGGGACACCGTTATGCGCATCGGCGCGGACCTTGGGATCGAGATCCGTGAGGCTGTAGTTCCGCGCGAGACCCTATACACGGCAGACGAGATCTTCTTGACGGGAACCGCTGCTGAGATTTCTCCGGTCCGGTCGGTGGATCGCATCGATATTGGAACCGGCAAACCCGGTCCGGTTACCCAGGCGATGCAGCGGGAGTTCTTTGGACTATTTTCCGGAGAAACCGAGGATCGATACGGTTGGCTGATGGGCGTCGACGAGGCGGAGAGTTCATGACGCAGGTCCCGTCGACCCTGTTCGACAAGATATGGGAGCGTCACGTAGTAGCGCGTGGTGTGGATGGGCGCCCGGATCTGATCTACATTGATTTGCATCTCGTACATGAGGTGACGTCACCGCAGGCTTTCGCGGTGCTTGCCTCTCGTAACCTCCCAGTCCGTCGACCGGATCTGACGATGGCGACGATGGACCACTCCACGCCGACCGAGCCGATGGACATCGCTGGTGGTTGGAGCGGGATCGATCCGCAGGCTGCGCAGCAACTCCAGACCCTGTGCGAAAATTGCGAGCGGCACGGGATTGAGTTGTTTGGACCAGGCAGCACGCACCGCGGCATCGTGCACGTCATCGGACCAGAACTCGGCCGCACGCGTCCTGGCATGACGATCGTGTGTGGTGATAGTCACACCAGTACCCACGGCGCATTCGGAGCCTTGGCATTTGGTATTGGCACCACTGAAGTCGGTCATGTGCTTGCTACACAGGTCTTGTTGCAGCGTCGGCCGAAGACCATGCGGGTAGTGTTCGACGGTCCGGCCCCGGTCGGGGTGACAGCCAAGGATCTGGCTTTGGCCGTGTTGTCCCGGATCGGAGTCGATGGTGGGACGGGTCACGTGATCGAATACCAGGGACCCGCAGTTCGCGACCTGTCCATGGAGGGTCGCATGACCTTGTGCAACATGTCCATAGAGGCGGGAGCCCGCGCGGGCCTCGTCGCGCCGGATGCTACGACCTTCGCATACCTGCGGGGTCGCGGGGAGATCCCGGAAGGAACGGAGTTCGAGCCGATGGTGCAAGAGTGGCGTGGCCTGCGGAGCGACGACTCCGCGGTGTTTGACAAGGAGGTAGTGATCTCCTGCCAGGAACTCGCCCCGATGATCACCTGGGGCACCAATCCTGCGCAGGCGATCCAGGTCGGTGGAGAACTGCCGATTCTCGATGACGGCAACCGCGAGGCTTTTGCCTATACCGGGCATGCCCCGGCCAGCACCCTGCTCGGTTCGAAGATCGATGTCGCGTTCATTGGTAGCTGCACGAATGGCCGCCTAGAGGACCTGTGCGCCGCCGCTGAGGTGCTGCGTGGACAGTCGGTGGCTGAGTCAGTGCGGATGCTGGTGGTGCCCGGCTCCGAGACCGTCAAACGATCCGCAGAAGCTCTGGGTCTCGATGAGGTGTTTCGCGCTGCTGGCGCCGAGTGGCGTGAACCAGGTTGTTCGATGTGTATCGCTATGAATGGTGACTTCGTTCCGCCGGGCCAATTGGCGGTCAGTACCAGCAACCGGAATTTTGCCGGCCGACAGGGCAAGGGTTCTCGCACCCTCCTGGCCAGTCCTGAGACAGCGGCTGCCTGCGCGATCGCCGGCGAGGTCGTGGATCCACGTCGGTTCCTCTCGACTACGGGAGGCGTCCGATGAAACGGCAGCCTTTGACCGAGATCCATGCACCATGCCTGGTGTTGCCAGCGGACAACATCGACACGGACCAGATTATCCCGGCCCGATTTTTGACAACAACAGAGAGCGCAGGCCTTGGGCGGTACGCCTTCGCCGATTGGCGTGAGAATCCCGACTGCCCCCTCGATGATCCAAGGGCGGGTGATTGTGGGGTACTCATCGCTGGCGATAATTTTGGCTGTGGGTCCTCGCGTGAGCACGCGCCGTGGGCCTTGCTCGACTTCGGATTCCGCGCGGTTGTGTCGACGTCGTTTGCCGACATCTTCCGCCAGAACGCTCACAAGAATGGTTTGCTCACCGTGCAGCTCGACCCCGAGGCGCACCGGAAATTGTTGACCTCGCCCTGGGAGGACGTGCACATCGACGTAGTTGGCTGCACCGTGACCTTGTCGGACGGCAGTGAGTACCAATTTCCGCTCGATCCCTTCGCCAAACACTGCCTGTGCAACGGCATCGACGAGTTGGCTTACCTGCTCGATTTCGAGGCCGAGATCATGAAGTACGAGGAGAGTCGTACGTCTTGACGCAACTCGTCACAGTGCTTGCTGGCGATGGCGTCGGACCCGAAGTGACGCGCGCGGCGGTCATGGTTTGCCGAGCGGCGCTGCCCGCGGGTGCTGTCGAGTGGTCTGAGGCATCGTTTGGGGCCGCCGCTTGCCATCAGCATGGCGATCCGTTCCCCGAGGCTACCCGCCAGTCCTGCGTGGAGTCCGCCGCGGTCTTGCTGGGAGCGGTCGGAGGCGACGGTCCCTTACCCGAAGGCACCCGGCGACCCGAAGCAGGCCTGCTCGATCTTCGTAGAGAGCTGGGAACATTCGCGAATTTACGACCTGTGCGACCGCACCCGGCTCTGCTCGGTGCTTCGCCGCTGCGGGCCGAGGTACTGGCGGGGGTCGATTTGTTGTTTGTTCGAGAGTTGACCGGTGGAATCTACTTTGGTGCCAAGGAACGCACCGAGGATTCGGCCACCGATGTGTGTACGTATACGGTCACGGAGGTTGAGCGGATCGTGCGAAAGGCGGCAGAACTTGCGAGCTCGCGTGGGAACAGGATCACCTCTGTCGACAAAGCCAATGTTCTGGAGACCTCACGTTTGTGGCGGGAGGTGACCGAGCGGGTGCTGGACCAGGAGTTCCCGGACATCTCCTACGAGCACGCGTTGGTTGATTCCATGGCGATGCACCTCTTGAGTAGGCCCTCGAAATTCGACGTGATCGTGACGGAGAACATGTTCGGGGACATCCTCACCGACGAAGCATCGGTGCTCGCCGGCTCGATGGGCATGCTACCGTCCGCCAGTCTGGGCGAGGATGGTGGTGGGATCTTCGAGCCGATCCACGGCTCGGCGCCGGATATCGCCGGGCGCGGAATCGCCAACCCCTG
>JAYZDB010000083.1:0-4329 GCA_036338025.1 Planctomycetota bacterium | reverse complement strand
TCACGGTCGACGAGTGCATTCTCCCGACTGACCAGCACATTACGGTAACGGCTGGTTCGATCGCAGGCTACCCGGCCGAGCGCGCGGTCTACTACCACACGCAGGGCACATTGACGATCGGAGGCACATCGTTCTCCGGCCAGGGCGTCGCACCGGCGATCACCCCAGGCATGACCATCCAGGCAAACGGGGGGCCAGCCCACCTGGTGTTTGCCTGCGCCGGGCCCAAGTAGAATCTGCAGCGCCGGCTATCCTGGCGACGCCCTCACCTGCCGGGCACCAGCCGCAGACCCGGTGACATGGACACGCCGGCCACCGCAGCCTGATCCAGCTGGAGCGCCTGAAGGTAGACCGCCAATCCGCAGGGTATGGTCGGGATCGTGACCGGCAAGGAGAACCCACCGGCTGGTATGACCATCGGGGTCAAGATGGTCGTGTCCGCGAGCAGCATCCCGCCGAGGAAGGGCACGGAGATCGACTGGAGACCGGTGATCAGTAGCCCCGAGGCCACCACTCCCGACGAGTTCGACCCCTGCAGGCTGATGCTCTGGCCGAACACCGGCGGCGCGCTGGTCGTGAGCGTGGGAACGCCGTTTGTTCCGGCGAGACCCGCTCCGTAGTTGACGGTCCGTGCCGTGCATTCGTGGAAGGCCACTGCGACGTTCCGCAGCAGATTCGGGCCGGCGGTGGTGAACGTCGAGGTGGCGATGCCGGGCGACGCAATGAACTGATGGCCGGCCCCATGTCCACCCCAGGAGCGTCCCCATGTTCCACTATGGTCCTGAATCAGGGGCAAGGCGGCCGTCGGTGCGCCGGCACCGTTGCCGTTGGCGGCCTGGCCTCCATCCAGGATGCACGCGATCACCAATTCGTTGGGTGAGGTCGTGATGACATCCACGCTGTTCGTGATGGACTGGCCGAAACCTCCAAGACCGGGTGCAACGCTCGACAGTGCGTAGACGGTGGCTCGGCCCCCGTTCTGGTTACCCTGGAAAATCCTGATCTCTCCGGCGGGACCGGGGCTATCGAGGTAGAAGATCGCCGCTGTGCCCGGAATGGTGTTCTCCTGCACCGCTTCGATCATGGCCCGGCCGTTGTACTCAACGGAATTGATCGACATGCCAGCATTGATGCCGTGTGCGTGCTCGGTCGAGACGACCACCACGAGCTTGTCAGATCTGCTGGCGTCGTAGGAGGCAACGATGGCGAGACCCGTCGTGCCTTGATTGCCCACAGCGATCAAAACGGGCAGGGTGTCGTCGATGATGATTTGCGCGCTGGCCGAGGTAGTCGTGAAGCCGAGGATCGCAAATGCTGTTACAGCAAGTGTCAAGATGGGTTGGCGAGGATGGACTTTCATGGTTTGAATTTCCGTGCGTATTATACCCGATGAGTGCTCACTTGGTGGCATGACGGGCGTGGTCAAATTTGGTGCTTACGTCACGAAGGATCCGTTGCGCACAGGGGCTGGTTCGATCACATCCGATCCGCTAGACCAATAGTCATCCACGGTATAGTTTGCAACCGAAAGAGAAGGCCAGCGTTCTGCCCTTACGTACCAGGCACCAGCCGTAGACCTGGTGACATGGACACGCCGGCCACCGCAGCTTGATCCAGCTGGAGCGCCTGCAGGTAGACCGACAATCCGCACGCCAGGGTCGGGATCGTGACCGGCAAGGAGAACCCAGCCACCGGCACGGCCACCGGGGTCAAGATGGTCGTATCCGCGAGGAGCATCCCGCCGAGGAAGGGCACGGAGATCGACTGGAGACCGGTGATCAGCAAGCCCGAGGCCGCCACTCCCGACGAGTTCGACCCCAGTAGACCGATGCTCTTCCCAAACACCGGCGGCGCGCTGGTGGTGAGCGTGGGAACGCCATTGGTCCCGGCCAGGCCCGTTCCGTAGTTGCCGGTCCGCGCCGCGCAGACGTCGACAATATCGATCTCGCCGTGGAACGTCGAGCGCTGGACGCCCGAGAGGTAGTGGGGTTGGATGTCGAACAGTACGTAGACACTGAGGCCGATCTTGCCGTCGATGCTGGCGCCCGCCTGGCCACCGCTGTGCGATCCCGTGTCGACCGAGGCGACCGCCGTGTAGCCGAGTTTGGCGAGAGCCGCGTCGTCCTGGAACGCCGCCGCGGTGAAGTCCGGAGCATTGTTGCTGGGAGCCAGGGCCGTGTAGACCCGGTACTGCTGCCGCGAGCGGCTGTTGCGGTGCCAGCTGAAGGTGTTGATCTGACCAATGTCGTAAACGGACGCGAACTGGACCTGGATGCGGATGTGCGTCGTGTCGTCGGTCGTGAAGAAGCTCTCCGGCACCGAGTCCCAGTTCTTCTGGGCGGACCCGTCGGTCAGGACTGAGATCGGGCCCGACGCCCCGTGCGGGCTGCCGGCCAACACTTTGAAGGTCAGTCCATTGGCGAGATCGGTCGAGGAGTTCGAGGGCACGGTAGCGAAGACGAAGGTACCATTCGTCTCCCGATCCGAGCCGTAGTCGACCTCCGTCGTCACCAAGACCTGGGCGGACACGGACGGGAGCAGGATCGCCAGCGACGCGAGCACGAGTAACACGGGAGAAGCGGGATACGGCCGGTGCACGGTGGGTCTCCTTGCAAACAGTTTGACGAGGTCGAGGTTAGACACCCTTATACACCACTGGATCGCCAGCCATCCGGAATTTCTGCACGGCGTAACCGAAGTGCGACGTCCGGTTGGCGATCGAGATCGTGGTGAGCTTTGCATTCCAGGCCCCGTCGATGAACATCGGCCGTATGCGGATCCTCGTCACCGGCGCCACCGGCAAGGTCGGACAGACCTTTCTCCAGAAACTCTTCGCGCCAGACGGGATTCCAGACGCCAAAGTCCGCGCGCTTTGCCACAGCCGTGAAGTCCAGGACCACGCGCAGGTGGAGGTAATCCGCGGCTCCATCGATGACCCCGAAGTGGTGCAGCAGGCGATGGTCGGCGTGACCCACGTGCTGCACCTCGCGACTTGCAAGGAAACTCCACAACGGATCATGGACGTGAGCGTCAAGGGACTGTTCTGGCTCCTGGAGCAGTGCCGGCACAGCAGCACCTTCGAACGCTTCTTGCTGATCGGCGGCGACGCCAGCGTCGGACATTTCTTCTACCCACACCCACTACCGGTCACCGAAACCCAGCCACACAGCGCCTACCCCGGCTGCTACGCACTCTCGAAGGTCCGGGAGGAGGTGATGCTCGAGCAGTATTACGTTCAGTACGACCTCGACGGCTGCTGCCTGCGCGCTCCCTGGATCATGGAGAAGGACGACTTCAAGCACAGCTTGTCGTTTGGATACGAGGTGTTTGGTGGCCCGCGTTGGTGTGACCTGGTCGATCAGGAAGCCGCACAAGCCAACGCAGCGGCCGGCACGGTCCCTAAAATGTGCAACCAGGATGGCGTTCCGATCAAACGCAATTTCGTCCACGTGGACGATCTGGTGGGTGCGATCTTGATCGCCCTGCGGCACCCCAAGGCGCGGCAACAGCTGTTCCACATCTGCATGAACGAACCGATCGATTATGGCCAGCTTGCCAGCTATCTGGCCGAGACACGCCAACTGCCAAGCGTCGAAGTCCGGACCGACTACGCCAGCACCTGGCTGGACAACGGCAAGGCCCGCTTCGTGCTGGGATGGCAGCCGGAGTACGACATGTCGCGCATGGTCGACGCAGCGTTCGACTATCAACGTGCCCCCGATGACCCACGGACAGTCTTCTATCCGGGATGAGTTCCCGAACTGGTGTAGGTCGCCTCGATCTGGGTGCGCTATTGTCGAGACCTCGCCGAAGCGGACCTTCACGACTTGCGCTCCATACTCACAGCTCTGTGCATCCTCTGCGCGCTACTGGTCATCCCGAACGGCTGCCGTGACCAGGCAGCAGCGACCGGCAGCACCAGTCCTGCGCCTGGGGATTCTGATAGCTACGGTCTGATCCCGAAGACCATCGGCGGTTTCGCGGTCACCCATGGGGCCGCCGCTGGATACATCGAGGACGCCGCCTGCCGCGAATGCCACGCCGACATCTACGACAGCTACCAGTCCGTTGGCATGGCCCGCTCCTTCTACCCTCCGAGCAAGGACAAGATCGTCGAGAACCTCGACCAGACCTTCCATCACCACTTGACCGGCCGCTACTACGAGATGAACTTCCGCGACGGCAAGCTCTACCAGAAGCGCTACCAATTGGACCAACAGGGGCGGCGCTTCGCAGAGTTCGAAGCCGAGGTCGCGTGGATCATCGGGTCCGGCAACCATGTCCGCTCGTACTTCTCGCACAGCCCGCACGGTGAGTTGTTCCAGCTGC
>JAYZDB010000082.1:0-3273 GCA_036338025.1 Planctomycetota bacterium | reverse complement strand
GCGATCAGGATCGTCCAGAGGAAGTTGCTGTAGCCCTCGACCTTCTCGACTGCGTTGTAGCGCAGTCCCTTGCCTTCGATGAGGTTGTCGCTGTACCGGAACGAGATGAACGCGTCATCACAGGTCCAGAACAGGGAGTAGGCGTGGACCAGACCGAGTGTGATTGCAGCGATGCTGATGATCCAGAGGATCCGGGTCAGGTGGTCGGTCCGGGGTACATCCACAGGATTCGTTCTACCGCGCCCGACCTTAGACTCCTAGCGCTACCCCGGCACGAGAAGTCGACGGAAGTGTCGGCTGCAAAGCACGCCGGAGAATCGGCCATTGCCACGTCCTGCTTGTCGGATACAAGACGGGCATGTCCAAGAAACCGACTCGCATGGGAATCCTGTGTGGCGGGGGGCCGGCCCCCGGCATGAACTCCGTGATCTCTGCGGCGACCATCGAAGCGATCAACTCGGGGTGGGAGGTCTACGGGATTGAAAATGGCTTCGAGGATCTCATGCGAGGCTCGGTGGAGCGAGTTCGCCGCCTGCTGATCGAGGACGTTTCTCGCATCCATCTGCAGGGTGGGTCAGTTCTCTACACTTCGCGCGCAAACCCGACCAAGAACCCGGAGGACCTCGCGTGTACGGTTGCGACCCTGAAGCAGATCGGTTTGGACGTGCTCATGACCGTTGGAGGGGATGACACCGGCTTCTCCGCTTCGGTTGTCGCGGACTCGGCACAGGGCTCGTTGGGGATTGTGCATGTTCCCAAGACGATCGATAACGATCTGCCATTGCCGCACGGCGTCCCGACCTTTGGCTACGAATCGGCCCGGCACGTTGGCGCCAACCTGATCACCAACCTGATGACGGATGCCATGACAACCCGTCGCTGGTTCTTCGTGGTCGCGATGGGGCGGCAGGCTGGGCACCTGGCGCTTGGCATCGGCAAATCATCGGGTGCGACCATCAGCGTCATCGCCGAGGACTTCCCGGCTGGCCAGCCCATCGGCCTCGATCACGTCGTTGACGTCCTGGAGACTTCGATTTTCAAACGTATCGCTGTCGGCCGGCCGTTCGGTGTAGCGGTGTTGGCCGAGGGTCTGAGCCTGCGGTTCTCGGACGAGGATCTGATGAAGGCGACCTCCGTTGCGGAATCGGATGAACATGGTCACGTCCGATTGCAAGAGGTGCACCTGCATCGCATCCTCGCCGACCGGGTAAAGGCGCGGTTCCAGAAGCGCGGGCAGACGCTCACCGTAGTGTCCAAGAACATCGGCTACGAACTGCGCAGCGCGCCGCCGATTCCGTTCGATGTCGACTACACTCGTGATCTGGGCTACGGCGCGGTCGACTATCTGCGTTCTCTTCTCGCAGGTAAACGGGGCGATGAGGTCGGCGCGATGTTATCGATCCAGGATGGCGAACTGATCCCGCTGCGGTTTGGGAGTTTCAACGATCCCAATACGGGTCGGCCACGGGTGCGCGTCGTCAACGTCGAATCAGAGTCCTACCGGGTGGCACGCGAATACATGATCCGCCTGGAGCGCAAGGATCTGGAAAATCCGGAGATCCTCGCTGGAATCGCCTCCGCTGCTCAAATGACTCCCGAGGAGTTCAAGGAGCGCTACGGCTATCTTGTCGATGTGGACACTTTCCAGCCGGTGTATTAGCACGCGGCGGGCTAGCGACCATCGAAGAGCGGGGCGAAGTCACCGGCGGCCGTTCCGTCGCTGATGATGCCGTCGACGCCGATGCCCCGTAGTCTCTGCATGTCCGCCGGGTCGTTGACGGTCCATGCAAACACCGCCAACCCGTTGGTGTGGGCGTCGGACATGGTGGTTGCGTCGATGTTCTTGTGGTGCAAGGACAGGCCGTGGTAACCGCGCAGCGCCAGGACTCGCATCCACTCCGTGCCGGAATGTTCGAGTGGGTCTTCGATGAACATCAGGCGTGCACCCGGGAGGTTTTTGCGAATGTCAGCAGCCTGATCTTCGGACCACGCACATAGCCATGCCTGATTGACAGGGAACCCGGATGAGTCGAGAACCTCCGCGATGGCTGCCGCTGTGCCGTCGACCTTCAGGTCGAGCACCAGGCGGGTGTGATGACGGCAGCGTTCTGCGAGCCAGGCCAGGGTCGGGATGCACTGACCGGCAAACTCCGGGGCCATCCACGTTCCGACGTCGACCTCTGCGAGTTCTGCCGCCGTCAGTTCCTCGATCCGCGCCGCTGAGTTGGCGACCCGCAGCAGGTTTTCGTCGTGGACGAGCACTGGCACACCGTCTCGACTGAGGCGGATGTCCGTTTCAATTGCGTTGACTCCCGCGTCGAGGGCCCGGTTGAATGCCGCGATGGTGTTCTCTGGGGCTGCCTCCGAGGCGCCGCGGTGGGCGGTTACGATCATCAGGTGGCTGGGTCCTTGGGTGGTTTGACGCGGTCTTTGTAACCATTCGGCTGCTGCCTTGGTCGACTTGAAGTGTCGGTCATGGGCATTTTTGCCGTCTTTGGTATCGTCCACCCCGCGAAGTCACACCGATCGATGGGCGAACACAACGTAGATTCACTGTCAGACGAACGCCGCCTGCGCAGTTTTACCAAGGCGATCTTGGCTGACGTCAAGGCACTGGAGCGCATGCTCGATTCCGACATGTTCGAGAAGGGGGTTCGTCGCATCGGCGCGGAGCAGGAGATGTTCCTGGTCGATCTCGCGGGAAGGCCCGTCGATTCTGCTGTGCAGATGATGGCCCGCCTGGACAACCCGAGCTTCACCCATGAGTTGGGCCTGTTCAATCTCGAGGCAAATCTACAACCGGAGGCTTACAGCGGCGGTTGCCTCCGCAAGCTCGAGCAGGAGTTGCTCAAGCTCTTGGATCTCGCACGTTCGGCGGCCGGCGAGGAAGGCTGCAAGATCATTCTGACCGGCATCCTTCCTACCCTGCGGCAATCCGATCTGAGCTTGAGCAGCATGACGCCGATGCCGCGCTACCGTGCGCTCAACCAGGCGATGGTCCGTCTGTGCGGTGGTCAGTTCCGTTTCCGCATGAAGGGCATCGATGAGTTCGACATGACACACGACAACGTCATGTTGGAGGCCTGCAACGCCAGCTTCCAGGTGCACTTCCAGGTTGAACCTCACGAATTTGCTCCGCTCTACAACATCGCCCAGGCTATCACGGGGCCGGTGCTGGCCGTCGCAGTCAACTCACCGATGATTCTTGGCCAGCGCTTGTGGGCCGAGTCACGCGTTGCCCTGTTCCAACAGTCTGTCGACTCGCGTTCCGAA
>JAYZDB010000081.1:0-5518 GCA_036338025.1 Planctomycetota bacterium | reverse complement strand
TCTACGACCCGCAGATCACGCGTCGCCAGGGCGTCATGCAAGTGGAACCAGGGCAGGATCTCGCTGACCTTGTCGTTCCATGCGAGCTTGCCTTCTTCGACGAGGAGGCTGAGTGCAGCGCAGGTGAATGCCTTGCTGTTGGACGCAATCGCAAACAGCGTGCGGTCATCCACCCTGCCTGGCTTGTCCATCTCCCGGACACCGTAGCCTTTCGCGTAGACGATCTTGTCGTCCTTCACGATGGCGAGTGCGAGGCCGGGGACACTCCACTCTTTCATGGCGGCGTTCACGAACTTGTCGAGGCCGTCGATAGGGCTCGACTGGGCGGTGAGCACGCCGGGCAGGGACAGGGCGAGGAGGCTGAAAGAGATCCGCGGGAGCATGTTCATGGTCGGCAGAGTAGCGTTCCCGTGGGGCATCGCCAGCCGGGTGGCCCTCTTGCGCAAAGTGAGTACTATGGGGGGTAGAGCGGTCCCATGCGCATTCCACCACTCATCATCCTGTTCGCCTCGTTTGGTTCGATTGCTGCGGTTTGCCCGGCGCAATCGATTACCGAACAGGAGTACAACGAGAACGCAGGCTACGCCAACGACCTGGGGACTCTCTCAGCCACGAAGACCATGACCGGTTACGTGAATGGACCTCAGGACGTTGACACGTTCCGCTTCAAGGCCACGGCTGATGGGCTCTTGCGCATCACCACCAGTTACAACGGCAGCGCGCTGGACCTTGTCATCACCAATGCCCACGGTGACGAGAACTGGGGTATGCATCGCTTTGCCGCCGATCGGGTGGTCCTGCCGGTTCCGAAGGGGGTCTACCACGTTCGGCTAGGTGGGTCTGCCGCTGTGACACGCTATTCGATGAGTCTCGAGTTGCAGGCGCAGACGCTTCCGACCCTGGCACTGGGGCGGACCACCCAACTGGCGGTCGGGCCCCAGTACGGCGGTTTGCGCATCGTGCAGCCTCAGGACGGGCGGTTGCAGTTGGACTTCACGACGTCCAATAGTGCGGACTCGTTTCTTGTGCTGCAGAACTCGCAGTGGGGCTATGTCTATGAAGTTGACGATGCGTCGACCTCGACCAGTGAACCCGGTCTTGATGCCGTGTTACCGAAGGGCACCTACTACCTCTACGTCGGGGCAGACGTTGCTGCGACGACATCGATCCGGTCGGCGTTCACGAGCTTGTCGATCAGTGAATTGAAGACTACTGCCAGCGGCACGATCGGTTCTCAAGGGCCGAGTTTCGAGCTCCATAAGATCGAACTCAAGTCCGTCGAAGAGGTGCAGATTGCGATCGCTCCGCGGGGCAGTACGGGGATCACGGACAGCTACCTGCAGTTGTTTGACCGCAACATGGTGCAGGTCCTGGAATCGGATGATGACAGCGTCTCTACCTTGTCGTCCATCGCCGTCACCTTGCCGGTGGGGATCTACTACGTGGCGTCGACTGGTTACTACGATCGCGGTGACTATCTGATCTCGAAGAGTTCGGGTGCGGCTGTGATCGATCCGGTCCGTGCGGGATCGAACTTTCTGACTGCTGCGGCGGATCGGGCCACCACCATGCGATTCCGCCTGGAGACGCCAGCCGGAGTCGAATTCAATATCGTCGGTGGACCGGGCTACGACGCTCAGGTCTCAGTACTCGATGCTGCGACCGGCTTGAGCTTTGCCTGGGAGGACGACGAGAGCCTTGGTTCGCATGACTGCAACCTCGGGATGCGTCTGCCAGAGGGCGATTACTTCGTCATCGCAAAGAACTACGACGGCGCGTCGGGTGTGTTCGAGGCACAGGTTGTTCCCCCGCTGCAACGGTGGGTGTCTGACCACGTTCGAGTGCGGATGCACGGTGGTCAGTTGGCGTATTTCCTGGTCTCTCTCAGGCTGGCGGCGCCGAGCAATCCGCTGCCAGGAATCCTGACCGGCAAGCTCCTGGTGGATCTTTCTGTAGCGGTGCCCATCGTGATGACGATTCCCTGGCACGGGACCGTCGACTTCCAGGCGCCGTTGCTGCCCAACTCCGGTGTCTACCTGCAAATGGTCGCGATCGATCTCGCAGGGCCCACAGGGGAGTACTCGAATCTCCTGAAGTAAGCCTGTGCCGGCGCATTTCGGGTCCGCAGTAGCCGCCGGTGTGGCCTTGGTCAAACTCCCAGGGAACCCATCAGCATCTCAAGGGTCCGCTCGTTGGTCGCTGCTGCCGCGCTGGCTTCGGGCGATGGAGGAGAGGGCGTGTCTTCGAACGTCCGGGTCAGCGGCTGATCCGAAGCGTGTTGCCAGGCTTCGATCCAGGAGGCATCGAGCTCGGATGGAAGTTCTTGTCCACTCATCTCGGCCCACACCATTGTCCAAGCCCGCGGTATCACGCGGAGTGGCTGATAGCCACCTCCGCCGGTCGCGACCCATCGGCCCGAGCACAGCTCGTCGGCAAGTGTCTTGCACAGGGTAGCGGCTTGCCGCATCGGTCGCGTAGTCAACTGCAACTGTGCGAGTGGATCCTCGCGGTGCGGATCGCAGCCGTGTTGGCTGACGATCAGGGACGGCCGAAAGTGTCGCGCCACTGCGGGTAGGATCGTACGCACGCAGTGCCACCAGGACTCATCGTCCGAGTACGGAGCCAGCGGCATGTTGACGACGGTGCCATGGCCTTCGTTCCGCCCGCGATCTGTTACCCGGCCGGTGCCGGGGAACAGGGTCTCAGGCGATTGGTGGAACGACACGGTCACCACGCTTGGATCGTCGTCGAAGGCGAATTCGACTCCGTCACCGTGGTGCACGTCGAAATCCACATACAGAACCCTTGGCAGACCTGCATCGCGAGCCCCGCGGATGCCGACCACGAGATCGTTGTAGATGCAAAACCCGCTGGCTGTACGCCGTGCGGCGTGGTGCAGACCACCGGTTGGATTGAAGGCGTGCCGCAGGTCCCCATGGATGACCCGACGGACACAGTCGAGCGTCGCTCCGGCGACGGTGCTGGCCGCCGCGTGTTGATTTGGAGCTATGGGGTTGTCACTGGTGCCCAGGCCAAAACTCACCGCTCGATCCAAGATCTCTGGTGGGGGGGCCTCGACGGAGGTGGCGGCGACCATGTCGATGTACTGCGGGTCGTGCGCCAACTCGAGCTCGGCGCGGGTTGCCGACAAGGCGTCAATGCGTTGCTTGCTGTCGGCGAGTTCCATCCGATGCAACAGATCGAACAGCGCCTCCTGCCGGTCGCGCGCGAACACGTGTCCGGCTCCCAGGTCGTAGACCGGCATGGTGAGGGCATCGACCAGGCCAAAGCCGGCCGCCGCGACGTTTTCATCGTTTTCGTGCAGCTTTCTTCTCCCGGTATTTTGCGACCAGATCGCGCCGGCTACCGACTGGCTCGGTCAGCCTGCTGGGGGAATCGCAGCGGTGGGTGCTCGTCTGGGTGGTCCGTGTCATCGGAGCTTGTTTCGTGGTCGGCTCTTGGGCTGGTGCTCGGGACGCCTTGCAAAGGGTGGGCACGGTCAAGCGGATACCTGCGGATGCCCAGGTCGGTGGGATCGTGGAATTCCCTTTCGTGCCAGTGACTTGGCGTTGCACGGTAGGTACATGTCGACCATCCGGCCAGCCATCGCCGGCCGAACCTGAGGTTGTGAGACCTGTAGCACAGGACCCCTCAGCCGCAGATGAAGTCATGTAACTGACTGTAAATAATATAGTTGTGTTATTCAAGCCCACTGCCGCCGGCAATGGAATTTGTTAAATACTCCCGTCGTAAGCTGCTGCGGGGACAATTAAGAGAGTCTCAAATTATGCCTTCTAGACCCACGACATCCCTAGATACCGAACGCGGCACCGGTCCCCAGGATCTGCTGCTGGTGCAGCGCTCGCTACGTGGAGAGCGCGCCCCGATCGATGAGGTCACGCAGCGGCTCGGCTGCGTTGTCCGCTTTGTCTATCGGCTCAACCGGACCATGGGCTACCAGCTGCCGACCGAAGGCCTCGAAGACGTAGTCCAGCAGGTCTACCTGGCAGTCTGGCCACGGCTGTCCGACTACTCGGGCACCGCCGCGTTGGAAACCTGGGTCTACGGCTTCTGCCGCAACTGCCTGCGTTCTGAGTTTCGCCGTCGCACCTCGCGATTGCGGACGATCCAGGCCGAGGAAGACTGGGCCGAGCAGATTGGCTCCGCCCCCGCCCCCGAAGATTACGCTCTGCGCAGCGAGAGCCTGGATCTCCTGCAAGAGGAACTGTCCCAGCTCCAGGAGTTTGATCGCGAGATCGTCGAACTCCGCCACCTCCACGATTGGAGTTTTGAGCAGATCGCTCGGCAAAAGGATCTTCCTCCGAGCACGGTCAAGGACCGGTGCTACAGATCGATCGACAAGATCCGAGTGCGAATGAAGAGGCGCCATGGTCGTGCATAACAAGCGAGAATTCGGACAGCCCGCCATCGTCTCCCCCAACAGGGGAGTAGCGACGGCAGCACATTCACACCGCTACGATCCACGTGGTCAGCAAACGGAGCGTTGCGATGCTCTGGCGGAGATGGAGGCTGTACGCGAACTGCTTGATGTCGAGATCGGCATGCAGAAGATCATCCAGCGCTTGCACCAAGAAGTCGGGCAACTCGACACATCCGACCGCAACATCTTCGAGATGCGACATATCCACCACCTGAGTTTCGAACAAATTGCTCGGCAGACAGGCTTGTCTCCGAGCGCAGTCAAGGATCGCTGCTACAGCTCGATCGACACCATTAGAATGCGAATGAAGAGGCGCCATAGCCGTGCATGACAACAAGGAATTCGAACAGCTCTTTGCTGCTTGCTCCAACGGAGAACTCACCAAGGACGAGCGCTTGCGACTCCAGGAACTGGCTGGCCAGGATGTTGGACGTCGTGGTGCTCTTGCTGAGATGGAGGCTGTCCACGAACTGCTCGACATAGAGCGCAGTATTCGGAAATCAGTGCGGCGACCCTCTGAGCCCGGCGAAGAGGCCGACGAGAGCTACCAGCGACTCGCCTCTGCCGCGGCGCGTGCCGAGGCCACTCTGCGGGCTGATCTCGAACAGTCCAAGATGATCGGGACGCTGCCCCCACGCCGTGGGTCTGTCCGGCGCACCACCAGCAAGGTCTGGGGTATTTCCCTGGCCGCTGCCGCTGCTGTCGTGGTCGGGATCCTGATCGGTATGGGAACCGGCCAGGCCTCGCCCTTGGATGGTGCCATACCCGACAGCGACAAGGTCCTGGGTGTTGCCGATATCGATGTAACCACTGTGTTGTCCGCCGACTCCCCCAGGCTGTCCTGGGCTGCGTCCCAGGACGCGGTGCGTTACGACGCCGTCATCCTCGACGGTGCCGGTGCGGTGATCTTGACGCGGCCGTCTTCGGATCTCCGGATCCAGCGTGCGACGGTCTGGAACCTGAGTGCCGTGGATCTCGAGGCTCTGCGCAAGCACGAGAGCTTGTTCCTCGAGGTGATCGCCAGGGACAAGCAGGGCGAGGAAGTCGCCCGCACCCTGCGCAAGAAGCGGATCGACC
>JAYZDB010000080.1:0-6985 GCA_036338025.1 Planctomycetota bacterium | reverse complement strand
GATCGGGTCAGCTACTCGATGGCGAACGTGTCGAGGTTTGACGTGGTTGTGCTGCGCTACCCCCGGAACCCCGACGTTGACTTCGTGAAGCGGGTGGTCGGGCTACCTGGCGATCGTGTCGCATTGCACGGTGGTTTACTGCACGTCAATGGTGCGGCCCTGTCCGATGAATTCGCCCACGTGGCCGACAGCATGGCGACGGGGTCATGGGTGGTGCCGGCGGGGAAGTACTTCGTTCTTGGCGACAACCGGCCGATCAGTTGCGATTCCCGTGAGTTTGGGATGGTCGGCCACGAACTCCTGAAGGGCAAGGTACGGATGCGCTTCTGGCCGCTCGAGCGGTTCGCGATGTTCTAGCGCGCATCTGGGGAGCTTGGACCCTAAGCTCTGGTGATGGAGCGCACGGACCGACTCTTGGTGACCGGTGGCCTGACCGGGATCGGCAAAGGCATCGTCGAAGCATACCCTGATCGATGCGACGTCTGGTCGCGACGGACCGGCGTCGATCTGACGGACGAGAATTCTGTGCGAGTGGCTACCGGTCGCTTGTTGGAAGACTCGGGGGCCCCGTTCGGTCTGCTGCACTGCGTTGGTGACTTCGATGAAGTGTCGGCACTCGATGCCGATACTTCGCACTACCGCTTGATGCTTGACAGCAACCTGACCTCGGCCTGGCTGGTGATCCGGTACGTGGTGCCAGCGATGGTGGAGCGTGGTCGTGGTCGGGTGGTGTTTTTCTCCGCCGCCGGTGCGGACGCGGATGGTGCCAAGACCCGGGCACCGCTCTACTTTGCGGCGAAGGCGGCGTTGGTGTCCCTGGCCAGATCGCTGTCGGCAGAGGTCGCGTCATCGGGGGTGACGGTCAACGTGGTTTCGCCGGGGATCATCCGGCATCCGGACTCCCACAAGCTCAGCCAGGATCGAATGGTGCCAAAGGTACCGTTGGGCCGTGCTGGCGAGGTTGGCGATATCCTCGGGGCGGTGGACTTGCTGCTGTCCGACAGCGGGGGGTATCTCACCGGTGCGAACTTCACCATCGACGGCGGCCTTAGCCTGTAGACCCGGACCTATTCGCCTGGCGCCGCCTCGCGAGCGACCGGGTTGCGCAGGGTGCCGATCGTTTCGATGAAACAGCTGACGATGTCGCCATCATCGATCGGCCCGACACCCTCGGGGGTTCCCATGGCGAGGATGTCGCCTGGACGCAGGGTGGTGTGGCGCGAGAGGAACTCGATTGCGGTCGGGATGTCGACCACCATCAGGTCAGTCGAACTCGACTGGCGTAACTCCTCGTTGACGTGCAGACGCATCGACAGGTTTCCGAGTTGCGTTCGTTCGCTGGCTGGCACGACCCAGGGTCCGATCGGGCAGAACGAGTCGAAGGACTTACTCCGCAGCCAGGGTCGTTGCTTGCCCCGGTCGTCGCCCTGGATCTGGCGGGCGGTGACGTCGTTGAGGACCGTGTAGCCAGCGACCAAATCCATGGCATGCGCGGCGGCCACGTACTTTCGTCCACGGCCGTCGGAGTCCTCGAAGCCGAGGATCACTGCCAGCTCGAGTTCGTGGTCGATGCGGGAGTCGACCCAGTGCGGCAAGATGATGTCGGCGCCGTCTGGGATGAGGGTGTCGGCAAACTTGGTAAAGAAGATTGGTTCCTCGGGCACTTCGGCTCCGAACTCTGCTGCGTGGGCGGCGAAGTTCTTGCCGAGGCAGAGGATCTTGCTCGGGTGCGCAACCGGTACGTCAAACACCGGTCGGTCGGCCATCGGTTTGGATGCCTCTAGCAGGCTTCTCGGATTGCACAGGACGCCGCCTGCCAGGTCTGCGAGTTCGGCGTAGTCGAGGCGAGGCCCGGCGTCACGGAAGCTGCCGGCATCCGGATCGTAGATTCCCAGATGGCGCGACCCGTTGACCCGATGGGCATACCAGACCAGGCCCTCGGGTAACGGGAGACTACTCAACGACATTTTTCCAGCGCCAACATTGCGTAGGTCGCACACACCAGGTCGCTGGATTCCCACCAACGACCGTTCTTGCCGTTCACCCAACCGCCGTCCTTGCTCTGTAGGCTCTGCAGCTTGGTCCGCAGCGACTTGCGCCAGTCGATCTTCTCGGCTTTGTCACCCTCGCCGATCTGCAGGTTTTCGATGCCTACCGTGTCGAGGGCCTGGGCCATCACCATGTAGTAGTAGTAGAGCCCTTGGAACTTGAACTTCTCTGGAAGCTTTGGATCGGAGCCCGGATTGACGTCCAGGTTCCAGTTCTTCTTGATCCAGCCGACCGCTGCTTTGATGCGAGGGTCGTTCGCCTCCACGCCACACAGGGTGTAGGTTTTCAACAGAGCGTAGGTCATCGAGCCATAGCTGCGGGGTATCTTGGTGCCGTTGGCCAACTCGACGTAACCGGCCGGGGAGTTGCCTGGGTAGTACGCCGAACCACCGTCGTCGCCGCTGGTGGTGCGTTGCCAACTGCCGTCGGAGTCCTTGGTCTTGCCTGAGAAGTCATTCGACTTGCGAAGGTTTTGGGTCCGCTGAAGAAACACGATGGCCTTTGCCAGGGCTTCGTGATCCGCTGCCAACTCCGTTTTACGTAGTGCCTCGACTGCAAACTGGGAGTTGCTCAGATCTCCCCGGACGTCGCCGCCATACCCGAACGAGCCGTAGTCCCGATCACCGGGTTGGTAGCTCCTGCCTTCGGTGTTCTGGATCCCCAGGATGTAGCGTTGGGCGCGTTTCAGCTTGTCTTTGAAGCTCGGTTGTTCGGCGCGGACGAGCGCCAGGATCGACGCGCAGGTGGTGTAGTTGAGATTCTCCTGCCCGAACGAACCGTTGGCGTTCTGATTCTCGGCGAGCCAGCTGAGGCCTTGGTCGATGATCGCCTGGTCGTGCTTCGTTCTCAACTCCGCTGGCTTGGTCTGGAGCGAAGCGATTCCCATCCCGGTCAGGCCGAGGTTGTGGATCTTCATGAACTTGTCCTCGCCGATTGGCTGCATCATGAAGAACTTGCCGTGGTCTTGTTTACTCAACAGGAAGTCGAAGCCTCGCTGCTGGGATTCTGACCAGGTGACCTTGGGGGTGGGTGCTTTGTTCTCACTCTTGGCGCTGCGCAGGTCGGCCTGACCCTTGACGAGGCGGACGAGGGCTTTGACCGACGCGTTCATGTCGAGCTTGCCGTCGGCATCCTTGATCGGACCGCCGGCGACGCGGCCGGCGATGGCCTGTATCTCCTGGTCGGAGACCTCGAGTGTGGCAAAGGCGGAAGGGTGTTTGGTGCGTGATTTCAACCAGGCGACCCCGTCTTCGATTTCCTGGCTGAAGGTATCGGGTTCGAGGATCCGCAGCGCGTCGATGACCCAGCGTGTCGTTTCGACGGCGTCGCCAGCAGGGTCCACGAAGGAGCCGTCCTGTTGTCGGCGGGTGAACAGGAAGTTGGCTGGGTTGCGAACCGGCGGACCGTCCTGCAGGGAGTAGAAGCGGTGGCAGTGTCCCATCGCCGTCAACACCATGGCTGTCTGCAGGCAAGTCCCGTCGGCCAGGGAGTGGTCCTTGGCGGCGGCGTCCCGGAAGAAGCGGATGAGGCCATCGATCTCCCGTTTGAACGGGGTGCCCTGGGCGCTCGCCGGACCGGCTGCCAAGACGATGAGAATCGGGGTCAGGAGTATCGCTGCGGCGATCTTGTGGGTAGTTCTGGCTGCCATGTGGGTCGTCGGGTCTGGATCCAATCGGGGCGCAAGGTTAGGACTGCGCTGGTGAGCCCTCAAACGGAAAGCCCCGATGGGAGTTCATCGCCTGGCTGTCGAGGTCCGGCGGTGGTCTATTTTGCCAAGGCTCCCTTGCCAGGTCAGGTCAAGACGCGTCTGTGCCCACCTTTGACGACGGACGAAGCCGCCGCTCTGTATGGGGCATTTCTACGCCGGGTGGTGCGGCCGGTGCCGGGGGTTCGGACCCTGGTATACGGCTGGCCGGGTGAGCAGCGGGCTGCCCTGGAGGCTGCCCTGCCGGCTGGCTGGCAGGATGCCGGGGTGGAGCTCCGCGATCAGTGTGGCGCCGACCTCTGGGAGCGGATGCAAAACTGCTTCGCCGAGCTGTTCGCCGAGGGTCACGCGCCGGTCCTGATCCGCAACACCGATTCGCCGGATCTGGACCAGGACCTCGTAACCTCCGCCCTCGACCAGTGTGGAGCCGGCCGGGTGGTTCTCGGTCCCGACGGGGGGGGAGGCTACTACCTGATCGGCCTGGACCAGGCTCGGCCAGAACTCCTCGGTGCTGCTCCCGAAGGCGCGGACACCGTGTTCGCCCAGACTGCTGTCCGGGTGCGCGAGGCGGGACTCGAACTGGTGGAGCTCAGCATCCAGAGGGATGTCGACACCTTCGAGGATTTGCTGGCGATGTGGCGAGCCCGCTAGCGCCAGCGATCAGTGCACAAGGGTGATCCGCTGTTGCGAGGTGTTCGTAGCTCTGCGTTGTCGCAGCATTCGCGCCCGGTGCGGCAGTGTTGCCCGCGAAGGATGCGGTGTCAGTCGCTGCTGGCTCGTACCCGTACGGCGGTCCCATAGACCAGCATCTCGGATGCGCCTGCGGCGATGCCGCTGGTCGCGAAGCGGATCTGCACGATGGCGTCGGCGCCGAGTTGGCGGGCTTCGTCCTGCATGCGTCCGAGGGCCTCTTCGCGGGCCTCTGCCATCATCTTGGTGTAGTGCGAGAGTTCCGCCCCGACCAGGTTCCGGAACCACTCCGTGATGTCGGCTCCCAGGTGCCGGGTTCGGATCGAAGATCCCCGCACCAGGCCCAGGGTCTCAGTGATCTCCTGCCCGTGTATCTGTTCGGATGTCGTGATGATCACCGGATGACTCCTCGGTAACGGTCGAGACGATGGGTGCGGAGCTTGATGCGTAGTACGTTCCAGAACAAGATCGCACTGCCGAACAGGGCGGCGACAATGGCGAGTTTCGCGATGGCGTGGAGATCGGGGTTCCCCAGCAACTCCGAGAGTCCCCAGGCACCCAGGACTGCCAGCCCAGCGGTAAACAGGATCCAGCCCAGTCGCCATTCGCTGCGATTGTAGAAACTCTCCCAGAACCGATGGATCTCGTGGTCGGAGGGTTCGGCTAGCTGCAGGGCTTTGGTGATGTCCTCGAGCCTGCGGAATTCAGCGACCTCGGCGGCGAGGTCCGAGTCCTGTGCGAGTTGCTGTTCGAATTCGGTCCGCTCCTGGGCTGGCATCTCGTCATCGACGTAAGCCATCAGCTGCATCTGGCGCTGGGTCAGGGGCGAGTCAGAGTCGCTCATCTTCGACCCTCCATGTACGGGTCCATCAAGGCCTGCATCTTTTTTCGTGCGTGGTAGAGACGTGACATGACGGTGCCGATCGGGATCTCGAGCACTTCCGCGATGCCGGAGTAGTCGAGATCCTGGAAGTGCCGGAGCAAGAGGATCTCCCGGTGCTTGAGTGGCAGGGCGTCGATGGCTGCCCAGACAGCCTTGCCGGTCTCCTTGTCCTCGAGAACTGCACCCGGACCCGGCCCTGAATCGGTGAGTGGGATGCCGCCGTCATCTTCATCCCGGGGGTGGATCGAGATCTGCGCGCGGCGTCGGCGTTTTGCGAGGAAGTTGAGGCAGCAGTTGCGCAGGATGCGGAAGAACCAGGGCGCAAAGCGCTCACCTTCGCGGAAGCGGTCGAGGTGGCGGTAGACCCGGTAGAACGCGTCCTGGGCCATGTCGATGGCGTCCTCGCGGTTGCGGGTATAGCCCATCGCGACGCCGATGGCCTGGCCCATGTATTGTTCGACGAGGGTCTGGAAGTTGCCGTGGTCACCGTGCTTTGCCCCGGCGATCAGCCGGATTTCTTCTGCTACAGTCAATGGACTGCCGCTACCGGGCTGGTCAGAGGCCATTCAAAGATTCCGAGAGAATTTCCAGGGGGGCCAGGGGGTCCGGATGATCCTCGCAGATCCTCGCGGCACCGGCCAAGAATCCGCCGCCTTTCTTTTTGCTTCTGCCGATGGCGCGGGCCATACCTTGGGCATGAACCAGCGGATACGGGATCTGGCGACCTACCCGATGGTCAAGCTCGATGAACTCAAGGCTGCGGCGATCGACGAGGGCTTGACGATCTATGACTTCGGGACCGGTGATCCGCGTGAACCGACCCCGGCCTTCATACGGGAGGCTTGCCAGCAGGGCCTCGCCGACATCAGCCAGTATCCCAAGGTGACAGGTCTGCCCGGCATGCGCCAGGCGGCCGCCGACTACCTCGCAAGGCGCTTTGATGTTACCGTCGATCCGGACACGGAGTTGTTGCCGACCCAGGGTAGCAAGGAGGCGATTTTCCACCTGCCCTTGGTGTTCGTCGACCATCCAGCCGAAGGTCTACCCGAGCGCTCGCTGGTGGTGTATGGCGAGCCGGCCTACCCGGTGTTCGAGATCGGCGCGTTGTTCGCCCAGGCCGAACCCCACCCGGTAGCCTTGAACCCGGGCAATTCCTACCTCTTGGATCCGGACGCAGTCGGGGACGCGGTGTTGGCGCAGGCCGCCATCGTCTATCTGAACTATCCGCACAATCCGACCGGCCAGTTGATGCCGACTGAGTTGTTCGAACGCTGGGTCGCGGCTAGAGACGAGCACGGTTTCCTGCTGGTATCCGATGAGTGCTACGTCGACCTGTATTTCGAGTCCGAACGTCCGCGTAGCCTGCTCGAGTTCGGTCGCGAAGGCTGTCTGGTCATGCACTCGCTCAGCAAGCGTTCAGGGATGACGGGCTATCGATCAGGTTTCGTTGCCGGGGATGCCCAGTTGGTGGCGAGCTATCGGCGCTTTCGTGCCGGCATGGGTCTGGCGCCGACGGACATGGTCCAGGCAGCGGCGATCGCGGCCTGGCAGGATTCCGATCACGTCGAAGAGCGGCGGCTGTGGTTCAAGAGCAAGCGGCAGGTGTTCTTGGACTTGTTCGGTGAACTGGGACTCGACGTCTATCCCGGCAGCTCGAC
>JAYZDB010000079.1:0-9551 GCA_036338025.1 Planctomycetota bacterium | reverse complement strand
GCGCAGGCGCTCGCGTAGATCGAGCTTCTTCTCCCAGTTGGTTTCCGAGTCCGGGCCATAGACCTTCTCGTCCATCGCGGGGTTGATGTTGGTGCTGGTGCCAACGTCTGGAGCCATGGTGAGGATCAGGTCCGCTACCGGTCCCCATCGTGACTCGGTGTCGCTGAGGGTCTTGCCAGCGTCTTTGCCTGCTTCCATCAGCTCGTCGTGGACGCCGATTCGCACTAACTTCGCAGCGATCTGGCCCCACATCCACTGGGTGTGCGCGATTGGCACCAGCTTGAGGTTGATGTTGAGGGACTCTGGAACCCCGCCGACGTCTGCGAGTTGCTGGGTCACGCGAGCGAGGTTGTCGGCCTTCATCTCCTCGTGGTGACTGATTGCCGCCCGCATTTCGTCGCCACGCTCGGTGAGCATGCGGCCAGCGGCGGAATCAGGGTCGAATCTGGCGAACGGACGATCCCAGTCGAGCCCTTCGGTTTCTAGCAGTCGACCGATCTCGTCCTTGTCGGGTAGCGCCGAATGATTGCCGGCGGCGGCCGAGCACTCGAGACCGCGGCCCTTGATGGTGTGCACCACGACGATGCATGGCACGTCGGTCTTCGCCCTGGCGGCTCGCAGTGCTTCGACGAGCACTGCGATGTCATGGCCCCCGACGTCGTGGAACAGCCGGACAAGGTCATCATCGGACAGGCCGTCGATCCGTTTTTGCACCTTCTTGCGGGCGGCGATGCAGGCCTGGCGCATCTCCGCCGGGTCGTTCTTCCAGATCAGCATCTGGTAGTGGTAGTCGGAGATGCCGTCTTCGAAGACCCATCGGAGGTCGCCACCGCCGGTTTTTGCAAAGAGGTTTTCACGGAACTTGCCGTGCCGAACCTGGATCACCTCCCAGCCGTTTGCTTCACAGGTTCGTTCGATCCGGTCGGCATCGGTGCCACGCAGACCACGCTTGTTGGGAATGCGGGTGCCGTCGAGGTTCTGACGGTTGTAGTCGACCAGCCATGTGACATTGCCGAGTTCACGCTCGGCGACTTCCGGCAGCACTTCCATCAACGAGCCCTCACGGAACTCTGAGTCACCCATCATGCACCAGAAGTGCGGGTCGGGTGCCTCCCAGCCGTGGCTCTGCGCATAGCGGTGGGCCAGCGACAGGTAGGCCGCCACTACCGGCGGGATGCCGACGGACCCGGAAGGCAGGAAGTGGAAGTGGTCAGGATCGGCTTCGGCGTGGTAGGACTGGAATACCGCCTTGCCGTCGTGGGAGAAGTCGCGTAGGCGGTGCATGACCGCTTCGCTTTCTGCGTCATTGAACCAACTACCGTCGGGGTGACGGTTGAGACCCATGAGGTGATGCAGGGCGTGGTCGGTAGGAGAGGCGTGCGGCTTGCAGCAGACGTAGTCCTGAGGTTCCCGCGCGATCAGGTGCACGACGGCCATCAGTTCCATGCAGGACGCGCAGGATGCGGGGTGCCCGCCAACCTTGGGGTCGCCAGGGGTGGTGTTGTCCCGGTGATTTGCCAGGTAGATCATCGCGTTCATCTGGACGAACGCGCGGCGAATGATCTGCTCGATGGTGTCTGGGTCGTATTTCATCCGATTGTCGCTATTTTGCCCCCAGCGGGGGTCGGACACGGTAGTTACTGGTGCGCCACGGATCCAGCCCGACTGGGCCCTCATCTGCTCCTGAGGGGCTTGTCCTCGGCCTCGGTGGTTGATCTCGGATTCGGTCGCCCTAAGGTCCCGCCCTCTACTTCGGAACATCCTCCCGTGTCCCTCCCTCGCGTCACTATCGTCGGCCGACCCAACGTCGGCAAGTCGAGCCTGCTGAATCGGCTCGCTGGGCGCCGCGTCTCGATCGTGGAGCCGACGGCCGGCGTGACCCGGGACCGGGTGGCGATCACCGTAGAGTGGCGCGAGCGCCTGTTCGAGTTTGTCGACACCGGCGGTCTTGGCCTGGTCGACGACCACCTCCTCAAGGAACACGTCGAGTCGCAGATCCAGATCGCCCTGGATGGCAGCGACCTGGTGTTGTTCGTGGTTGACGCCAAGGAGGGACTGGTGCCGATGGATGAGATGGTCGCGCAGCGTTTGCGACGCATGTCTGACCGCGTGAAGCTGGTAGTCAACAAGGTCGAGTCCCGATGGGACGAGTATTCGGTCGATGATTGGTACCTCCTGGGCTTTGGCGATCCGATGCCGGTCAGTGCTACTGAGGGATTTGGAATCACTGATCTACTCGACGACGTTGGGGCGAGCCTGCCTGTGAGTGGAGATGAGCCGCCTGCCAACCTGGACGAGAATGGTGATGATATTTTGCGCGTTGCGATCGTCGGCAAGCGGAACTCAGGCAAGTCGACCTTGGTGAACCTCTTGCTCGGGGAGGATCGCGTCATTGTTTCGGAGGTGCCTGGTACGACCCGCGACTCGATCGACGTCGAGTTTGAGAGCAATGGTCGCAAGATCTTGCTGATCGATACCGCTGGCATGCGCAAGAAGAGCTCGATCGCAGATGCGATCGAATTCTATTCCCAGGCCCGGGCTTTCTCCGCGATTCGACGCGCGCATGTCGTCGTCCACATGTTCGACATCACTCAGAAGATCAGTCAGGTCGACAAGAAGATCGCTGATTTTTGCGTAGAGAATGGCAAGAGCGTCCTGATCGTCGGCAACAAGCTCGACCTTGCCGAAGAACTCCAACTCAAGAAGTGGGACGCCTACATCAAGCAGCAGTTGACGGGGCTGTCCTTCTGTCCGGTGTCGTTCATGTCGGCGCTCGACAACGAAAATGTCGATGAGACGATCGAAGTGTTGTTCGACCTACGGACCCAGTCCCGTACCCAGGTTTCGACCGCCAAACTGAACAATGCCCTGCAGGAAGCCAAGCAGAAGCTGCGACCGAAGAGTCGTTCGATCATGCCGAAGTTGTTCTATGGCACCCAGGTCGGGACCGAGCCGATACGGATCGTAGTGTTCGTGAATGAGCCGAAGCTCTTCCGGGGACAGTACGAGAGGTTCCTGCAGCACTTCTTGCAGACCACCTTTGGTGTTGAAGAGGTGCCGATCCAGCTGATCTTCAAGCGGCGCGACAAGGTCAAGCTGGACCCGGAATAGGGCGGCTGGCCACCGCTCGGTTGGAGCTGGTCCGGATTCTCAGTGTCATCGGCGCATTCCTCTGCGCCAGCGCTTAGCATCGCCGCATGCTCCGATTTCAAATCAACGGTAAGGACGTCGATTTGTCCGGCGTCGATCCCGACACGCCCCTGCTATGGGTATTGCGTGACCATCTGCAGTTGACCGGTACCCGGTTCGGGTGTGGCAAGACGCTGTGCGGTGCATGCACGGTGCACGTCGATGATGTGAGCATGCGTAGCTGCCTGCTGCCGGTCAAATTGTTGCAGGGCAAGAAGGTCACCACCATCGAAGGGCTATCCGAGACCGGTGACCACGTGGTGCAACGAGCATGGCGTGAGCATGGCGTGCCACAGTGCGGTTACTGTCAATCCGGGCAGATCATGTCCGCCGTGGCGTTGCTGGCGACAAATCCAAAGCCCTCCGATACCGAGATCGACATCGCGATGAGTGGCAACATTTGCCGCTGTGGAACCTACCCCAGGATCCGGGCAGCGATTCACACGGCTGCACGTCATCTCAAGGCCAAGAAGGGGGGGGACAAATGACTACTGTCCATAACCTGAGCCGTCGGTCGGTCTTGAAGGGTCTGGTGTCGGGAAGTGGTCTGTTGCTAGGTGTCCAACTCGGTTCCAGCGTGTTCGAAGCTGGTTTCGAGGAAGCTGCGGGAGCGGACGCGGGTTCCCTCGCCGACCTCAAGGTCGGCTTGTTCTTGTCCATCGAACGCAGCGGCACCGTGACGATCCTGGCTAGCCGGTCCGAGATGGGGACCGGCATCCGTACCGTCTTGCCGCTGGTCGCTGCCGACGAATTGGACGCGCATCGAGATCGGATCGAGATCGAACAGGCGATCGGAGACCGCCGGCTCGGCTCGCAGAACACCGATGGTTCGAAGAGCATCCGCCAGCTCTACCAACCGATGCGCGAGGCTGGTGCCACAGCTCGGGCGATGCTCGAGAACGCGGCCGCCAAGACATGGAAGGTGCCAGCTAACGAGTGCCGTGCCCAGGGCCATGCGATCGTCCATTCGCCGTCGGGTCGTAAGCTCGATTTTGGCGCGCTGGTCGAGACCGCCGCGGGCATGGCGGTGCCGAAGACTGCCGAGCTGACCTTCAAGTCTCCGGTCCAGTGGCGCTATGTCGGCAAGGACAACCCGATCGTTGACCTGCACGACTTGACGACCGGTGCGGGCAAGTTCGGGCTCGATATCACGCCCGAGGGGTGCAAGTTCGCGGTCATCGCGCGCAGCCCGGTTCTCGGCGGAGGCGTCGAATCTGTGGACGCACGCCAGGCCAAGGCGGTACGTGGCGTGATCGACGTTGTTGAATTGGAGGAGGGTGAGGCGCCGTTTGGATACCTGGCCCTCGGCGGCGTGGCGGTGATTGCCGACAACACCTGGGCTGCCCTGCGCGGCCGGGACGCTCTGCAGATCAAGTGGGCCGACAGTACGGACAATCAGGACTACGAGTCGGATGCGTATAGCAAGAAGTTGCAGCTCTCGGTGTCGAAGCCTGGCCGTGTGGTACGCAACACCGGCGACGTCGACGAGGTGTTTGGCGCGTCGAAACAGGTGATCGAGGCGAGCTACAACCTGCCGCACCTGGCGCATGCCCCGATGGAGCCGCCCTGCGCGGTTGCGCACTTCTCGAACGGTCGCGTGGAGGCCTGGGCGCCGACCCAGAACCCGCAGGCCTCGCAGACTGCTATCGCCCAGGCGCTGCGACTCACACCCGCCAAGGTCACGGTCCACGTCACCTTGCTCGGAGGTGGGTTTGGCCGCAAGTCCAAGCCGGACTACGTGGTAGAGGCCGCCTTGCTCAGCAAGCGGGTCGGGGCTCCGGTCAAGGTCACCTGGACCCGCGAAGATGATCTCCGGCACGATTACTACCACTCGGTGGCGGCGGTGTCCTGCAAGGCTGCGGTGGATGGCAGCGGTCGACCAGTCGCCTGGTTGGCGCGTGCTGCTTTCCCTTCGCTGACGTCAACCTTCCGCAATGGTGTGAAGGGACCGGGTGATGCGGAACTGGGGATGGGTTTCGTGGATCTTCCCTACGCGATTCCAAACATGAGGTTTGAAGCCTGCGATGCCAGGAACCACGTCCGTATCGGTTGGCTCCGGTCGGTGGCCAACGTGTATCACGCGTTTGCGTCCTGTTCGTTCACCGACGAACTGGCAGATGCTGTCGAGCGCGACCCGCTCGAATACACCCTCGACCTGATCGGCAAATCGCGCAAGGTCGCGCTGCCAGGTGTGAAGTACCCGAACTACGGTGATCCCCTCGCCCGGCATCCGATCGATACCGGGCGGCTCGCCGAGGTGTTGAAGCTCTGTGCGGCGCAAGCTGGCTGGGGCAAGTCCATGCCGAAGGGGCGCGGGCTCGGTCTGGCGGTGCATCGGAGTTTCGTCAGCTATGTGGCGGTGGTTGCGGATGTCGAGGTCAGCAAGTCCGGGGACCTGACGATTCACCGGGTCGACATCGCGATCGACTGCGGTCTGGTGATCGACCCCGATCGCGTGCGCGCGCAGATGGAGGGTTCGGTGGTGTTTGGAGTGAGTCTGTCGCGATACGGCAAGATCACTGCCAAGGACGGCCGGATCGTGCAGGGCAACTTCGATGACTACCCGGTGGTTCGAATGCCCGACTCACCCAAGGATATCCAGGTTCACCTGGTGAAGAGCGAGGCGACTCCCGGTGGGGTTGGCGAGCCGGGGGTGCCACCGGTGGCGCCAGCGATCTGCGCGGCGATCTTCCGGGCTTGCGGCAAGCGGGTGCGTAGCCTGCCGTTGAGCGAGCACGACCTGTCCTGGTCCTAGTCTGGTTGCCGCATGCGCACTGCCGGGCAGTCGAGGGCTTAGTCGAACAACCCGTCGATCAGACCTGCCATCTGTTCTCGTACCTCGTGGCGCTTGACCTTCATGGTCGGCGTGAGAAGACCATTCTCGATGGTCATTGGTTCCAGCCGTACCCGAAAGCGGGCGACTCGTTCACACGGCCGGAAGCCGGCCTGACGGGTCAAGGTGCGGTCGAGTTCCTTGCGCATCAACGCGATGACTGGCTCGCCGGTGAGTTCACCGTTCTGCTCGCCCCACTCATTCCGTGGGACCTCCTGCTCAAGGCTCTCCGGCATCGGAATGAGGATGGCGCCGAGGTTCTTCTCGTCCTGTCCCAGGATCACCGCCTGGTCCACCACGGTGGAGGCCTTGATGCCGGTCTCGACAGGTTCGGGTTCGACGTTCTCGCCGCCCGCCAACACGATGGTGTCTTTGGCGCGACCGGTGATGTAGTAGTGGCCGTCGTCGTCGCGCCGGGCCAGGTCGCCGCTGTTGAACCAGCCACCCGCAGTCAAGACCTTGGCGGTGGTCTCGGGGTTGTTGTAGTAGCCCCGCATGACTTGCGGTCCCCTGACCCACAGCAAGCCAATCTCGTTCGCTGGCAGCACCTTGCCGTCGGCGTCGCGGATTTCGACCTCGGTGTTCGGGATCACCGGTCCGATGCTGCTGACGCGTCGGTCGTTTGGTGGGCGAAGGCAGACCACGGGACTGGTTTCGGTGAGTCCGTAGCCGTTCAGGATCGGCAAGCCCAGCCCCAGCAGCAGCTCATCGACATGGTCGGGTAGGGCGCCGCCGCCGGACACTGCGTATCGGATTCGACCACCGGTGGCTGCCAGGATCTTGGGCAGCAGGGTCTTGCTGTAGATCTTGTGCTTGAGTCGGGTCACCAGACCGGCGTCGCGGCGGGCCATCGCCCGACTTGATTCGAGTACCGAGTACATCAGGCGCTTCTTGAGTCCTTGTAGCTTGTTGCAATGTCCGACGATGCCGTCGTGGATGGACTCCCAGATTCGTGGAACGGCGGCGAACACGGTTGGACGCACCTTGCGCAGGTCTTCCTTGATTTTACGACGGGTCGTGTAGACGAGTTCGGCGCCACAGGCCAGCACGAGGTAGTCGATGATCCGCTCGTAGACGTGCCATGCCGGTAGCGCCGACAGGAACACGTCCTGCTGGCCGGCATGCAATATCTGATTGATGGCGTAGACGTTGCTGAGGATGTTCTGGTGGGTGAGGACCACACCCTTGGGATCGGCGGTGGTACCGCTGGTGTAGACGATGGTCAGGATGTCTTCGCTACCGACCTCAGCGGCGGCGGCGTCCAGGTTGATACCGGAGGCTTCGCCTTCGGCGCGCAGATCAGCGAAAGTCAAGACACCCTCAACGCTGGTCTGCTCGTCCATCACGCAGACATCTTGCAGCTCGGGGAGTTGGTCTGTGATGTCCAAGATGTCCTGCGCGACGCTGTCGTTCTCGGCGAACGCCATCTTGCAGCCTGAATGGGCGAGGATGTGTCGGAGTTCGTTAGGGCTGGTGTCCGCACCACGTGGTACGTCGGCAGCGCCGATGTAGGTGATTGCGAGATCGGTCAGGAACCAGGCGTAGGAGTTCTCGGCGAGAATGCCCACACGGTCGCCGCGAGTGATGCCATGAGCGAGCAGTCCTCGGGCCATTGCACGCACATCGTCCCGCAGTTCCAAATAGCTAACCGGGCCCCCTCCGTTGCCATGCCTGCGGCGCAAGCACACCTTGTCACCGAAGAAAGTCGTGACCTGTTCGAGGAGGTCTGCGAAGGTCTCCGGCAGGGGCTGATCTACACCTTGCAGTACCTGCTCAAGGCCGGAGAACTTATCGTCAATTGTTCTCTTGACTTCCAATTTGAGGTTCCGTAACTAGTTCGCTCCCCGTGAGCGGGTGTAGCTCAGTGGTAGAGCATCACGTTGCCAACGTGAGGGTCGACAGTTCAAATCTGTTCACCCGCTCCAGTCTAGCTCCTCGACAAAGTCGTGGATAGCGCGAACCCGGCTGCTGGCGAGCGGCGCTCTCCTGACCATCCCAACGGGTTTACGTCACGGCGGTGGATGGGTTCGCCGGTATCCGGCAGCCTTGGTTTCGTGTGACGTAGACCGCTGTGTAAGTAAGGTTGGCCCGGCCCTCTTCGAAGGATCGGCAGGAACTTTCGCCGGCTATCTTGCTCGAGCGTGCAAACCCTTCCAGCAGAGATGTCCCGTTTTTGTGCGGAGGTGTTGGCGAGGCGATTCCATATGGCACTCCGTGGCCACCAGGGCTGTTTCCGGCTTGGTTTGCTTTTGGTCACGGTGTGGGACGTGGCCGATTTGACGAGATTACTTCGGCGATCGCGGTGCTTGATGCCAATGACGGTCACCTGCTCCTAGCCCACTTCTAGCCCAATTTTTCCCATGAAGAACGCAAGTTTGTACGTTTGTTCCCTGCTGCTTGCTGCACCACTGGTAGCCCAGACTACAGCACACTCTCTCAAGACCCTCACCCCGGTCGGCGTCTACGCCAAGCAGGGCTCTCGTGTTGATTTCAACTCCATCGCCGCCAATACCTTGGTCAGACCGGGCGGCGGCAGTTCGGTTGCTGCGGTCCTGAGCAACTCCCATTCGACTAGCATGATCAACTGGCAAATTCACAACGATGGCGTTGTTACCGCCAGCCTTGGTGAGCAGGGTGGTGTTGCAGTGCGCGCCAACGAACCTGCAGCGGTCGTCGGTACCTCCGCTTCGCCGACTTCCAACTTCGTGCAAGGTCCGCACGCGGTTCTCTTGAGCCTTCGTGGTCGGCCGGGTAGCTCGGCATTGGTCGAGGCATGGGCGACTGGCGGCCTGAACAGGAGTTCTCGCGGTATTCGCGGTGGCTACGTTCTGGACGTGGGGAACGATCGCAGCGCGGAATTCCGGGCGGACTTGATCGGGCACGCCACCACGGCGTTCCCCGTCAAGTTCCCGGCCTCCGGCGTCCTCGAAGTCATGCTCCAGTCCGAGGCGGAAGCGACCCAGAGTGACCCGGGAGGCTTCCTCTACAAGTCCGGGATGAGTTTCCGATTCAGCCCCAGCCCGGTCGCGGTTGCTATCAACTATGGCGAAAGTTGTGGACCGAAGTTGGCGGTCAAGGTCGGGATGACGGTGTCCGGGGACTACCTCTTCGGCATGAGCTACACCGGCGGAACGCCTGATGGCCGCAACATCCTGATCCTGGGTGACCGGAGAGTCTCGATCCAGATTCCTGGCGTGCGTTGCCCCCTGCTGACGCGCCCGATGGTGGTCGTTCCCTTCAAGTCAGACAGTCGCGGTGAGTCGCGGTGGCAGTTCCGGGTGCCGGCCGTCGCAGATATCAACGCCCAGATCCAGGCTTGCGATCTGGCAGCTGCCAAGGCCAGCAATGGCGTACACGTCATCTGCATCAAGTAGTCACAGTTTCTCAACTACTGGATACACGCTTGCGGTCCGGCCGGTGGTCGGGCCGCGATCGTGTACTGCGGCAAGGAGTCGAAGTAGGCACTTGTGCGGAGGCGGCAAGGACCCAGAATGCAGGTCCGTCAGCCGCTACCCCCGACGAGGCCAAC